>JAHBWH010000159.1 GCA_019637115.1 Myxococcales bacterium
GGGGTCTCTTGACGGCCGCGACTCGCTCGAACTACCAAATGCGTCGTGGCCCCGCGTGAGCTCCGAAGATGGGGAAGGGTCCGGCGTGTCATGATCACGGCAGCTCTGGTAGTCGCCGCGCTCCTCCTCATCGGGCTGGGGATCCTCTCCGCGATCAGCCCTGGACGCCCCGACCCGCTCCGCGATGCCGAGGGCAACCCCATCCCCGGGAGCATCTCGGAGCGGGTGACCGTCCAGATCGGCGACATCCCACAGAGCATGATCATCCAGAGTGTCGACCCCACGAATCCGGTGCTCCTCTTCCTTCATGGCGGGCCCGGTATGGTCGAGTTCTTCATGGAGCAGGAGTACCCGACCGGGCTCGAGCGCCACTTCACCATGGTGTGGTGGGAGCAGCGCGGAGCCGGCATGTCGTTCTCGGCCGACATCCCGCCCGAGACCATGACGATGGAGCAGATGATCGCGGACACGATCGAGGTCGCTGACCACCTCCGGGAGCGCTTCGAACAGGACCGCATCCTCCTCCTCGGTCACTCCTGGGGGTCCTACCTTGGCATCCAAGTGGCCGCCGCCGCGCCCGACCGCTTCCTCGCCTATGTCGGGATGGCCCAGCTCGCACACCAGTTGCGCTCGGAGGTCATGGCCCACGAATACCTGATGGGCGCCTATCGCGAGCGGGGCGACGAGGCGATGGTCCGCGCGCTCGAGGGGGCACCGGTCAGCATGGAGGACGGGACCTCGGACGCCTGGATGCGCCTACGCGACCGCGCCATGCACGAGGCCGGCGTCGGCCACATGCGCGAGATGGACTCGGTCGTCACGGGGATCTTCCTGCCCATGTGGCGGGTGCGCGCCTACACCATCACGGACAAGATCAACGTCTGGCGCGGAAAGCTCTGGTCGCGCCCGTTCTTCTGGGAGCAGCTGATCCGGGACGACCTCACCGCGCGACTGACTGAGTTCCGGTTACCGGTCTACTTCTTCGTCGGCCGGCACGACTACACCGCGAACGCCGAGCTCTCGCGTGCCTACTTCGACGCGATCGACGCGCCGGTGAAGGGTTTCTACCTCTTCGAGCACTCGGCCCACAGCCCGCTCTTCGAGGAGCCCGAGCGGGCTACTGAGATCCTCTTGCGCGACGTGCTCCGCGGGACGAACGAGCTCGGCGACGAACGCTGACCAATCAAGCGAGTGTGTCGATGAGCCTCCTTCGAGGGGCCCGCTGCGGCTGGCACCGCCGATCCGAACTCCCCGCCGCGTGGACGGGACCCATGCCACCACTTGCCACTCGATCGCCACCTCGTGACGCGTGCCGAGGTGCATCGCCGTGAACGGCGCAGGTGTGGTGGGCCTCGGCGGACGTGACGGCGCAGGTGGGGTGGACTCGGCGCGACGCGCGGGGAGTCCCCGCGGCTCGTCGACGTGCCACGTGCTTCGGCCCGGGAGGCGCGGCGATGCTTCGCGGATCGGCTCAATCACCACTCCACGCGCGGTGGAACCAGCGGCTCATCGCGATCATCACAGAAGGTCCGACCTGCGGGGTGTTCGCCGAGGCGTGCGGGAAGAGGGTGTCGATCGAGACCAGGAGCGAGAGCTCGAGGTGGGGGAAGCGCAGGTAGCGCGTGAAGAACGCGCCGACCGCCGTGCGGTGCGCGGCGCTGCGCGGCAGCTCGGCGCCGTCGCGGGTGGCGTTGCCGGTGTGCGTGAACGCGACGAAGGCGCCGCCCGAGTAGAAGAGGTTGGGGATCCACGCCCACGTCAGGCGCACGTCGACGATCTCGCCGAGCGCGAAGCGCTGGCGGCGTTCGTTGGTCTCGACGTCGCGCGCGAAGGCGTGTCGCCAGCCGACGAAGACCGAGAGCGAGTGGCGCAGCGTGAGGAACGAGGTCACGCGGGCGCCGAGGCCGAGGGTCCACGCGCCCATGCCCATCACGTCGGCGCCGAGCGCGTCGGCGGAGCGCTCGGGGGCGCGGCCCGTGGGGGCTTGGAGGCTGCTGACGACGTCGACGGTCGGCACCCACGTCTCGGGGCGCCCGCGCGTGACGCCGCGCATCGAGCCCTGCACCACCATCGCGCGCGCCGAGACGCCGACGTCGCCGAAGCCGACGCGCGCCGAGCGGTGCTCGCCGAAGCGGCGGTGCTGCAGGCGCATGGGCACGACGGCGCCGACGAAGATCCGGCGGTCGACGAAGCGCATGCCGCCGGCCACGGTGAGCGTGAGGTCGTCGACGCTCGCGCCGGTGGTGCGGTGGAAGTTGCCGTCGGCGTCGTAGCTGCCGAGGGCGCGCTGGTAGCCGAGGATGGTCGTCAGGCCGCCGTCGTGGCACGGCCCGACGAGGCCGACCTCGCCGCTGCCCGTCCCCGCGCAGCACGCTTGCGCCGCGGCGCTTGAGCTGGTTCCGCTCAGCAGCGCGCAGCTCAGCGCCGCGCTGCTCAGGAGCGCGCTGCGCAGCCGTCGGGCCCGGCTCGGCAGCGCGCCGCGGGACGCCGAGCGCGGGGAGGGGAGACGCGGCTTGGGGGTGGGGGGCACGGCGACCTCTTGGGTGCCTCGGGCGCTCGCCCGCGCACGAGTCGACCTTAGCTGCGGAGGCGGTCGCGTGCGTGCGGCGTTTGGTCGCACCAAGGGGTGGAGCTGACGCAGGTCAGGTCGCGGGCTCGCGAGAGCGGCCGAGGTGTGACCGCCGTCTCGACCTGGCAGGCGCGCGTGCAGATTCCGAAGCCCCGCTGCCGCGCGATCGCCGTCAGGCAATCCCCCGCGGAGCCCCTTCAGATGACGAGGATCATGGTGGAGGCGTCTACATCCGGGAACATCGGCCGAATGCGGGTCACGCTCCTCGAGTCGGATCGCCCCATGCCACCAGAGCGCGTGCCGGCGCATCGCTTGATGGCGCAGCTCGGCAAGACGGTGCTGCGCCCAGGCGGCGTCGGCGCCACGGAGGCGCTCCTCGACCAGCTCGACGTCGGGCCAGAGGACGACGTCGTCGAGCTGAGGCCGGGGCCGGGGGCCACCGCGCGGCGGGTGCTGCTCCGCGGGCCGCGGAGCTACGTGGGCGTGGAGCGAGACGCCGCCACGCGCTCGCTCACGATCGCCGCGATCGCGGGCCGAGAGGGCGAGACGCGGGTCCGCGTGGTTCGGGGCGACGTCACGGCGCTCGACCTCCGCGGCGGCGTCGCGAGCGTGCTCCTCTGCGAGGCCGTGATGAGCATGCACGAGCGCACGTCGCAGGTCCGCGTGATCGCGGAGGCCGCGCGCCTGCTGCGCGACGGCGGGCGGCTCGGGATCCACGAGCTCGCCTTCCATGACGAGCGGGTCCCCGAGCGCGTGCGCGCGCAGGTGCAGCGCGAGCTCTCCGAGGTCGTGCAGGTCCCCGTCCACGTAGAGACACCAGGGGCCTGGCAGCGTCTGCTCGAGGGTCGAGGCTTCGCGCCCGAGCGGGTGAGCCTCGCGCCGATCCGGCTGCTCGAGCCCGACGGGCTCTTGCGCGACGAGGGCCTCTTGGGCGCGACCCGCTTCTCGCTGAACGTCGCGCGAGACCCCATCGCGCGGCGGCGGATCGACGCGCTGCGTCGGATCTTCCGGCGCCACCAGGACCTCCTGCGCGCCATCGTGCTCGTCGGGCGACGTCGTCCGAACGGCGCCGCGTTCCTCGCGGGGTTGGGTCCGACCAGCGCCGCGCGCGTCGGGCGCGACACGAAGGGCGCCGGGCCGCCGGGCTCGAACGGCGCCGCGCTCTCCGGGCCGGAGGGCTCGAATGGCGCCGCGCTCTCCGGACCGCCGGGCTCGAAGGGCGCCGCGCTCGCCGGGCCGCCGGGCTCGAACGGCTCGAACGGCGCCGACGCGCACGGGCCGCGTCGGCACGACGGATCTGGTAGAGAGCGCTGATGCCTCCCGTCGCCCCGCCCGCCTCCGACCCCGATCCGCGGGCGTCGAGGGGCGTGGCGGTCGCGGCGCTGCTCGTCACGGCGGGGCTCGGGCTCGCGCTTCGTCTGGTCTTCGCGGGCGATCTGAGCCTGCCCGCCAACCTCTCGCATCTGCGGCACGCGCACTCGCACGCTGGCGTCTACGCGCTCTTCTTCCCGCTCACCTGGGCGGCGTGGCGTGTGTCGGGCGTGCCGGCGCCCGGCCCGCGGACGACCACGCTCTACCTCGTCGCGAGCGCGGTCGCGGTCGTCGTCTTCGCGATGTACGGCTACGCCGTCCCCTCGATCGTCGCGTCCACCGTCGTTGGCGTCGTCTGGCTCTTCGCGGCCTGGAAGGCGCGCGCCATCGTCCGCGACGTCGCGGGCGCACGCCGGCTCGCGCCGCTCGCGATCGCAGCGGCGACGGCCTTCATCCCCGCCATCGCCGTCGCGACGCGGCGCGATCCGGCGCTCGCGAAGGGGCTCGTGCACGCCTTCCTCGCGCTGCTCTTCTTCCTCGCGCTCGCGCCGAGCGCGCTGCACCGAGTCGGCGCGCGGGTGATGCCTTCGGCGCTCTTCGGCCCGGCCGCTGCGCTCGCGGCGCTGCACCTCGGGCCCTGGCCGAGCGTGGCCGGGAGCGTCGGGGTGTTGACGCTCGGCCTCACGGTCGCGTGGTCGGCGTGGTCGGCGCCCGCCCTCGACGTGCGGCTCGGGTGGATCGCCTTTGGCCTCGGAGCCTGCGCGATGGCGGTCTCACCCGAGGGGCCGACGCACCGCGTCGCCATCGCGGGGCTGCACTACTTCTTGCTCGGTCCGCTCTTCGTGTCGCTCGCCAAGGGGCCCTCGCCGTCCCCGCGTTGGACGTGGGTCGCGCTGGCGGGCGCCGGCGCGATGGGCGGCGTGATCGTGGGTGCGCCGTGGCTCGGGGGCGCGCTCGCCGAGCGGCTCGCGGCCGCCGCGGGCGTCGTGTGGGCCGCCGCGGCCACGGTGGGGCTGCTCGCGCGCGCACCTCGCGCCTGAGCGCGGCGAACGCCACCCGTCACCATGGGCCGCTGCGGTGACGTTCCGGCTGCGCCTGCGCAAATCGTCTCGAGCACGTGATCCAGATCATCGCGACGCCGCAGGCGCGACCCCAAGGTCTGCGTAGGAGGTTCGAAGATCCCATGTCCATCTCGGCCGAAACCACCGTCAGTCAGCTCGCCACCAGCATCCCCCACGCCTGCCGCATCTTCGAGCGGCACCGCATCGACTATTGCTGCGGTGGAAAGCGTCCCTTGAAGGAGGCGTGCGAGCGCGTCGGCGCGGACGTCGGCGTCGTGATCGCCGCGCTCGAGGAGGCGCCGCGCGACACCGACGCGCGCGTCGACTGGCGGACGGCGCCCCTCGGCGGGCTCGTGCGGCACATCCTCGACGTGCACCACACGTTCACGTGGAACGAGCTCCCGCGCATCGACTTCCTCTCCGAGAAGGTCGCGCGCGTACATGGTGACCGGCACCCGGAGCTGCGT
Source organism: Myxococcales bacterium (assembly GCA_019637115.1). Taxonomy (GTDB): domain Bacteria; phylum Myxococcota_A; class Polyangia; order Polyangiales; family Houyiibacteriaceae; genus JACKEH01. Next base: position 5,409 of record JAHBWH010000159.1, read on the forward strand.
GAGCTCCGTCAGATCGTCGTCGACCTCGTCGCCGAGCTGACCGCGCACCTGCAGAAGGAGGAGCAGGTGCTCTTCCCGTACGTCGAGCGCCTCGCGGAGGGTACCGCGACGTCGCCGCCCTTCGGCTCGGTGACCGCGCCGGTCCGCATGATGGACGACGAGCACGAGCACGCGGGCGAGATGCTCGCGGCGATCCGACGGGTCACGGGTGATCTCGTGCCGCCTTCGGACGCCTGCGGCTCGTATCGCGCGCTCTACGCGGCGCTCGCCGAGCTCGAGGCGGATCTGCACCAGCACATCCACCTCGAGACGAACATCCTCTTCCCGCGGGCGATCGAGCTCGAAGCGTCTCGGCGGTAGGTCCGTCCGAGCGTCAGGGGTGTCGTCATGGTGAGGTCGACGCTTGAGGCCGAACAACCGAGGGGCGGAGCGTGCGTGTCGAGCGCGCGTTCGTCGTGATGGAGGGCGCGTTCGGGCTTGCGCCCGGCGGCTCGAGCGCGAACGATGCCGCCATGCGCGCGTTGCCCGTCCTCGAGAGCCGCATGGCGGTTCGTGAGGCGCTCCCGGTGCCCCCAGCCGGGTGGGGCGAGGGCGCGCTGCCGCTGCTTCACGACGAGCGTGGCCGGGTCTACCGCTACCTGCGGCTCAGCGTGACCGACCGCTGCGACCTGGCCTGCGTCTACTGCATGCCGCCGGGCGGAGAGCACGAGCACGCGGTGCGGCGCGAGCTGCTCTCGTTCGACGAGGCGGCGCAGGTGGTGCGCACCTTCACGGCGATGGGCATTCGGCGCGTGCGGCTGACGGGCGGCGAGCCGCTCGTCCGCAAGGACGTCGTGCGGCTGGTCGAGCTGGTGCGCCGCACCACCGAGGTGGAGCGCATCGCGCTCACCACGAACGCGACGCGCCTCTCCGAGCTCGCGACGCCGCTGCGCCGCGCGGGCCTCGACGCCGTGAACGTCAGCCTCGACACCCTCGACCCGGGCCGCTTCGCCGAGCTCACCCGCGGGGGCAGCCTCGAGCAGGTGCTCGCGGGCATCCACGCCGCGCTCGATGCGGGCCTCGAGGTGAAGCTCAACGCGGTGCTGATGCGCGGCGTCACCGATCTCGAGGCGCCGCGGCTCGTCGACTGGGCGTGGGAGCGCGGCATCGTCCCGCGCTTCATCGAGCTGATGCCGCTCGGCGAGGCCGCGCAGCTCCCGCGCGACGTGCGCGTCGGCGCCGACGAGGTCCGCGCGCGCCTCGGCGCGCGGCTCGCGCCCGAGGGCTCCCTCGAGGCCGGCGCGAAGGACCACGGCCCCGCGCGCTACGCGATGGCGGCCGACGGGTCGGGGCGCCGCGTCGGCTTCATCACGCCGCTCTCGAACGAGTTCTGCGACACGTGCAATCGCGTGCGTGTCACGGCGATGGGCGACATCCGCGCGTGCCTCGCTTCCCGCCGCGCGGTCAGCCTTCGCGATGTGCTGCGCACGTCGGCGGGCGACCCGGAGCGCGCGCTGAGCTGGGCGATCTGGTGGGCACTCGCGGGCAAGGAGCGCGGCCACCGCTTCCTCGATGCGAGCGCCGACGAGCACGAGCGCGTCGGGATGAGCCTCATCGGGGGCTGACTCAGCAGTCTCCGGGCCTGGTCGAGGGAGCTGGGCGAGCGAAGGTCGTCGAGCGGCGACGGCGGGTCGCTGCGTGTCGGGATCCGCGGCAACCCGGAGCGAGCTTCGGTTCAGGGCACTGGTCGCATTCGGGGCAGCGGCCTCCCCATTCGCGCGCAGGGGCGCGCTGCGGGGATGGCCGATTCATCGTGAATCCACGTCGATCGTGGGTCGAGACGCTGTTCCGATCTGGTGGCCCTCGAACGGGGCATCTTGGCAGTCTGAAATTTCGGTGCCTACGCTCGAACAGGAGGGGGCCCCATGAACATCAGCGCTGCGTACGTCGACACGGTTGTTTCTCGCGAGACTCCGACGTGCCCGCTCACTCAGCGCCCGATGCGACCATGGCTCGAGGTCCCGCGGGATTGGCGGAGGCCCAACGTCCCTGGCGCGTGGGCGCTCTGGTGGAGCGACGCGGGGGCGTTCGGTCAGGTGTTTCCTCGGCCGACGCCGAGCGAGGTGGGCAGGTTCTACGAGCTCGACGCCTACTACACCCACGACAGCGAGCCGGATCATCGAGAGTCGCCCGAGGGGCTGTTCGGGCGAGCGTTGGCCTCCATCGCCGCGCGGCTCGACCACGGCGTCGAGCCCGTCGACGCCTGGTGGAAGTCGATCGTGCCCGCGGGCGCTCGCCACGCGATCGAGATCGGGTGCGGAAACGGCGATCGCATCAAGATGCTGGAGCCGCTCGTGGGCGATTGCGTCGGGGTCGAGCCCGATCCCTTGGCGCGCGCCGTCGCGGTCGAGAAGGGGCTCACCGTCCTACCCGGGACCGCCGAGGCGCTCCCGAGCGAGCTGTCCCCCGGCACCTTCGACTTCGTCCTGTTCACCCACGTGCTCGAGCACTGCCTCGACCCCGTCCGAGCGCTCGAGAACGCCGCGGCTTTGCTGAGTCCGCGCGGCGTGATGATGCTCGAGACGCCGAACCAGGCGTGCCTCGGCGCGGCCGAGCGCGGGGCTCACTGGCTCTGGCTGGACGTCCCTCGTCACCTGAACTTCTTCACGGAGGCGAGCCTCCGCGCCATCGCCGAGCGCGCGGGCTTGGAGGTGCTGCGATCGGAGTATTGGGGGTACTGCCGCCAGTTTCAGTCGACGTGGATCACGCAAGAGGTGAACGCGGAGGCGCGCATGCAGGACCGCGCGCCGAGCGCGACCGACCTCCGACGCCATCAGAGGCGAGCGGCGTCCTTGCTCCTCCGCACTGCCAGCGCCCCCCCGGCTCTGAAGTACGATTCGGTGCGACTGATCTGCCGAGCGCGCCCGCGATGACGTGGGCCAAGTCGCTTCAGACGGGGATGTCGGCGCGCGGACGGCGCGCGACGTCGTGGCGGAAGGCCTCGATGAGCGCCGAGACCTCGAAAAGGGTCTCGGTGTTCGCGAGCATCGGGAGGTAGAGCGAGCGTCGCGCAACGGCGGGGAGGTCGAAACCCCAGTAGAGGCACATCAGGGGGTTGATGAAGAGCCGGCTCGAGCGCGTGCGCGGCGGCGAGGGGAACGCCCGCGAAGACGTCGAAGCCGCCGCCTGCGCCGGCGAGGAGCACGCGCTGCGCTCCGGCGAGTCGGTCGAAGAGCGGGGCTCGCGCGAGGGAGTGGGTGTCGTGGGCCATGGCTCAGTCGCGTGCGTCGTCGACGAAGACGACGCCGTCGTAGTCACGATGGGAGAAGGGCAGGTCGAGGTGTGGGCGGCGTGGGGCGGGCTGGCCGTAGAGGGGTGGCGGTCGGTCGAAGCGCGTCGGGTAGTACGTGAGGTGCAAGAGCGCGGCGCCGGCGCGCTCGGCGAGGGTCGCGCCACCCTCGATCTCGCGGCGGGAGCCTTCGTGGCGAGCGGCGCGCGCGATCGCGTCCAAGGCCTCGGCGTCCCAGCGCGTCGGCTCGAAGGCGTCGTCGTCGAGCGCGTCGCCGGACGCGGGCGTCGGCGCGTTGTGCGCGCGCCAGAGGGAGGGGCGATCATCGGGCGAGAAGGGGTCGACGTGTCGGCCGCCGATCCAGACGTTGAAGTGCACGTGCGGTGGGCCCCACGGGAAGGTGACGAGCGCGTCGATGCCGCTGTACCCGGAGAGCGCGATCGGCTCTCCGCGGCGGACGCGCTGGCCGGGGCGCACGGTGGCGCGCGCGAGGTGGTTGTAGCTCGTCGCGAGCCCGTCGCCGTGATCGATCAGGACCTTGAGGCCGCCGCGATCGAACTCGCTCGAGACGCGCAGCACGAGGCCGGGGGCGGCGGCGACGACGAGCGTGCCCGGCGGCACGGCGAAGTCGGTGCCGTTGTGGCTGTCGTAGGTGCAGCGCCCGCCGCGGAAGTCGCGCACGTCCGTGACGCGCACCGACCAGCCGCGCTCGGGCGGGGGCTGGCGGTAGTTGAAGAGGTTGGTGATCGGCACGAGGCGCCCCCGCGGCGCGCGGCCGAGCCAGAGCGGCACGCTGTAGCGCGGCCGCAGCTGCCGGAGCGAGCTCGGACCGAAGCGCGACGGCGGCGTGTGCACGTCGCCTCGCAGGGTCAGGCCGATCGCGCGGATCGTCTTCGAGTAGGGCCGGAGCCCGAGCGCCTCGACGAGTCCCATCCGTGCTCCCATGGGTGGGAGTGTACCAGGGCGAGCTCGTCACCGGTCGAGGGCGTCGAGCACGTGCGCGGCGAGGTGCTCGGGCGCATGCACGATGGGCCCTGCTCGGGCAGGAGCCCGCGCGAGCGCCTCCTCGAGGCCGAAGGCGAGCTCGCGCGGTGAGCGGACGTCGATGCCCAGCGCGACCGCGCGGCGGCGCTGGTCGTCGAAACGACGCGGCCGCGGCAGAGCGAGGTGCGGGAGCCCGAGCCGCAGCGCCTCGTAGGTGAGGTTGAAGCCCGCGGGGCCGACGAGCACTCGCGGCGCGACGCGGTCGAGGAGCGTCGGGTGCGCGTCCTCGACGCCCCAAGGGGTGCGGAGACGGCCACCGCGGGCGAAGGCGACCTGCAGGCCCGCGCGGGTCGCGCTCGCGTCGATGCGTTCGAGCAGGGCCTCGGTCGGCGCGTCGTCGGCGACGAGGAGGAGGTCGACGCGCGCGCGGCGGGTGCCGCGCGGGGCGACGCGAGCGACCGGCCCGATCGCGCGTGCGTGGGGCGGAGCCCAGCCGAGGTGAGGCTCCAGATCGAGCGCCGCGCGGTACCGCGCGGTGGCCGCGAGGTAGCTTGGCTCGCGCGCGTCGAGGTGGACGCGGGCGAGCAGCACCGCCGGAGGCAGCGAGAGGCCGTCGAGCTCGCCCGTGGGGCCGGCGGGGAAGGTGTCGGAGATCCAGGCGTCGGGGGATTCGGCTTCGAGCACCGCCTCGAGCGCTCGTCGGAGCGCGTCACGCGAGCGCACGAGAGGGAGCCGACGCGTGACGAGTCGCCCACTCGCGCGGTCTGCGGTTTCGTGCGGTCGGAGATGCGCTCGTTCGAGTGGGTCTCGTTCGAGGGGTTCTCGTTCGAGGGACTCTCCCTTGACGTGTGCTCGCTCGAGTGGGTCTCGTTCGAGTGGCTCTCGTTCGAGTGGCTCTCGTTCGAGTGGCTCTCGTTCGAGGGGTTCTCGTTCGAGGGGCGGTTCTCGTTCGACGGTGCCTCGCGAGCTCCGTGTCGGCACGACGAGGCAGGCGTCCACCCCGCGCGCAGCGAGCGCCGCCCCGAGCGCTCGCGCCCTCACCGCGTGCCCATGGCCTCCCCCCGGCGCGTAGAGGACGAGGCGCAGCTCAGCTTCCCTCCCAATCCCGGCCGAAGCTCGCGTCGTGCCCCGGATCGCCTTGGTCGAAGAGCGCGAAGTCGGCCGCCGTGAAGGCCGCCGCCGCCGTGCCGACGCCGAAGTACCAGAAGAAGTAGGGATCGTCCGCCAGGTGCGCGAAGGTCCCGCGGTGCGTTTGGTCGCGCAGCCCCGCGCGCGCGCAGGTGATGCACGAGACGCGGCCCGCGCCGACGTTCCGGCCGTGTTGGCCACAGACCGGGCGGTTGCAGAACGAGCAATGGCCGATCGCGGCGGCCTCGCAGGGGCGCTCGAAGAGCAGCCCCGCGGTCTCGTGACAGCGGCTCATGGGAACCTCAGCTCACGCACGAAGACCATGGCGGCGACGCGCTGCTCGAAGGTCAGCTCCTCGGTGAGGCCGAGGAAGACGGCCGCGTGGGTGGGGATGGGGCCGTTGACGCGCTGCACGACGACCCCGCCACGCCGGACCTCGGTGACGCCACCCGCGTGCGCGGTGTCGATGACGATGCCGCCGTCCAGCTCGATGCGCTCGGTGTGCCACGCGCCGATCACGTCGTCGCCGCGTTTGAGCCGGTAGCGCTCGCCGCGGCGCTGGACCTTGAGGACCGTCTGGTCGCTGCCGTCCTCGACCTTGAAGCCGTCGTCGCGTCGCTTGGCCTTGGCGCGCGTCGCGTCGTTCGCGTCCTTCACGCTGACGCGGTCGTCTCCGACGCGCACGCTGCCGGTCTTCGCGCCTCCGGCGTCCTCGAGGCGCCAGCCGCTGTCGTCGTCGCGCGGCACGATGGCGGCCACGAAGGCGCCGCTGGCGTCCTCGAGCACGACGCGCGCGCGCAGCGACGCGAGCGGCTCGCTCGAGGGCCCGGCGGCATCTCCGCAGCCGAGCCACGCGATCGCCAAGAGCAAGACGCCGAGGCGAGGCCCACGGCCCGAGCGAACTCCCATCTCCTCCTCCTCCATGGAGGAGACCCTACCTCAAGCGCACCGCAGAGGAACAGCGGACGGGTCGTGTCGGCGCTTGCTCGTCGTCGCGAGCCGGCGGAGAGGGCTTCGAGGGTTGTGCGTGTGCGTGAACGAAGGGGTGAACCGGCGCCTCGCCGGCACGCGACGAGGTCGCGGCGCGAGTGGTCTCGTTCGGCCTCGTCGTGGGAGGACGCCAGCTCACGCCGGGCTGTACTCAGGCGACGACGCGGAGCGAGCGCCGCGGGGTCGGGGCGGTGCGCGTCTCCGGGAGCGCCGCGGAGAGCCGCGCGTTCTCCGCGAGGAACATGTCGCATTGGTGGCAGCTCGGGAGCCGCTCGCGCTTCATCTCGGCGCGGATCGCGGCGAAGCGCGGGCCCTCGAAGACTTCGCGGGGGGTCTCGCGGGCTAGGTCGCCGAGGGGGTCGATGCGACCGTTCGTCATGCAGCAGAGGTAGACGAGGCCGTCCCACGCGACGAAGACGTGGGTCCAGGGCGCGAAGCAGAGATGCTCGCGGTAGAAGCCAGCGGCGTAGTCGCCGCTCGCGGAGTCGACGATGGCGTCGCGGCCGACGCCGAAGGGGTGGACGTAGCGCTCGTCGAGCGAGAGGCCATGGCGCGCGCGGAGCTCTGCCACGCGCGGCGCGATCTCTTCGTCGTATTCGCGGATGAGGCGCTTGCTGAGGCGTAGGGCGCGTTGCTTGCTGTCGACGGGCATCGGGAGCACGTCGCTCGCGCCGTGCTCGACCGCGAGGGTGATGAGCTCGGGGTACTCGCGGAAATTCTCCCGCATCATCGTGAAGTTCACGCGGAGGCGCGTGCGACGGCCGCGACGCTCGCGCTCCTTCGCGATGAGGCGCATGCCACGCAGCGTCCGCCCGAAGCTCCCCGAGATGCCCCGGACGCCTTCGTGCGTCTTGCGGGTGGCCCCGTCGAGGGAGGTCGAGATCGAGCGCACGCGGTGCCGCATCAGGGCCTTGGCGCGATCGGGCGTCAGCAGGGTGAGGTTGCTCGTGAGCGTGACCTTCATCCCGCGGTCGGCGGCGCGCCCGGCGAGGAGCTCGAAGTCACGCCGGACGAGCACCTCGCCGCCGGAGAAGTGGACTTTGCGGCAGCCGAGCTCGGCGAGCCCGTCGAGGATCCGCGAGAATGCCTCGGTGTCGAGCTCGGGGGGGCTGAGTCCGCGGCCATAGCGGCACATCTTGCAGCGCAGGTTGCAGCGCGCGGTGAGCTTGATCTTGGCGGAGCGCAGGTAAGCAGGGGTCGCGTCGTCGACCACGGCCCGGCGCAGCGGCTCGAGGAGGATGGGCTCGGCGAGGATGCGCTCGACGTCGTACATCAGGCCGCGTGGCTCCGCTCGTTGAGGGCGAGCGTCTTGTACGAGGAGATGAGCGCGTCGAGGACCCGCGGGCCATCGAGCAGCTCTTCGGGGTCCTTGTTCCAGATCCCGCTCGGCATGGTTGAACGACGGAGGACGCTCGTCGACCAGACGAGCTCGGCGCCGACCGGACGGATCAGCGCGCGTCGCAGTGAGAGGCCGTGGGGCTTCGGCGGGTGCACGGCGAGCCCTGGCGCCCGAAAGGTCCGCTGCGAGGGGGGCGCGACCTGGACGCGGAGCACCTCGTACGCGCTCTCTTTGACCTTGGTGTACTTGTTCTTCGGCTTCTTCTTTTGCTTGGCGTGGAGCACGGCGCGGACGCGCACGTAGCTGCCGTCCAGCAAGACGAAGGAGAGATCGAGCCACGGGTGCTGGTAGGCGCCGAAGTGCTTTCCGCCTTGTGTCTGGGCGACGGTGTAGCCGCGGAAGTCGATGTGCATCTCAACCGGGCGCTTGTGGGAGAGCTCGGGGCCGAGGCGCGCGAGGACAAACCGGACGATCTCGAGCTTGCGGTCCTCGATGTCGCCTCGCCGCATCAGCATCCCGGCAACGAAGAGGAGGACGCCGACGGCGAGCCCGACGAAGCCGCCGATCAGCGCCCCTCGCACGTCCTGTCCGACGGTGATGACGACGCCGAGCGAGAGACCCGCCGTGACGAGGCCGGCGATCCGGATCAGGCGCCCGAGGGATTCGGCCCGCTTGTCCGACGCGTGCAGGCGCGCGCAGCGCGCGAGGGCGGCGTCGACGGGGCCGACGAATCGCTCTTGGATCGGCGCGTGGTGGACATCCCCCATGGGGCGACGATAAGCGAGGCGCGCGCCGGCATCAACGTGGTCGGGGCGGTCGAGCGGAGAGCGGCGACCGTCAGCGCTCGTACTCCGACTGCCGGTGGAGAACAGGGCTCCGAACGAGACTCGACGATCGGGTCGTGCTCGAAGGAAACGATGGAGTGGACCGCAGGCCTCAGCGATCACCGCATCGCGCGCGGAGCCTGCTACCGTTGCGCGCGTGCTCACCGGGCTTCGCGTCGCCTTCGCTGCGCTCGAGGCGTTCCCCAACGCCAAGGGGTCGGGGACGCGCATCACCGAGATGGTGCGCGGCCTGGCCGAGGCCGGCGCCGAGGTGACGTTGCTCTCGCTACCCGGTCGGCGCGACGCGCCCCTGCCGCACCCACGCGTCACCCTGCACCCTCTGCGGATCGCCGAGGGGAACTACCTCGCGAGGGCGCTCGCGTTCCAGGCGGAGGTGGCGCGCGCGCTCGCGCGGCTGCGCCCCGACGTCGTGCACGTCCGCGGCCCCTTCGAGGGGCAGGCGTGGCGCGCGGCGCCCGGGGCCCGCCGGGTCTTCGAGGTCAACGGCCTGCCGAGCGTGGAGCTGCGCTACCACTACGGCGGGTTCACCGAGAGCCCCGCGCTCGAAGGCAAGCTGCGCGGGCTCGAGGCGTCGGTCCTCGGCGAGGCGGACATGGTGCTCACGCAGAGCGAGACGACGCGTGCGTTCCTCGGTTACCGGGGGCTCCGACCCGAGGTGCGTTGTCACGTGATCCACAACGGCGCGTCCCTCTCCGAGCGTCCCTCGCCGAGCGCGCACCGCGCCGATCGTCCCGAGCTCGCGCCCGTCGCCGAGCACGCCGATGGCGCGCCTCTCGTCGAGCGCGCCGAGCGCGTGCCCCTCGTCGAGCGCGCCGAGCGCGTGCCCCTCGTCGAGCGCGCCGATCGTGCGCCTCTCGGCGACGTGCCGACGGCGCTCTACATAGGGAGCTTCGCGCCCTGGCAGGGTCTCGCCGAGCTCTTGATGGCGACACGGCGGCTCTTGCGCGCCGGGGTACCGATGCGCCTGCAGCTCATCGGGCCGAGCAAGAAGCGGTGGCGCGCGCAGCTCGCGCGCGCGGCGCGGCGGCTGAAGATCGCGGACACGCTCGTGCTCGACGAGCCGCTCGCGAGGCCCGCGCTGGCCGACGTCGTGGCGCGCGCCGACGTGTGTGTGGCGCCCCTGCGTCGCGACCTGCGCAACGCCGTCCAGGGCTGCAATCCGATCAAGCTCTACGAGTACATGGCGGCGGGTCGCGCGGTGCTCGCGACGGATCTCGCGTGCGTGCGCGAGATCGTCGACGACGGCCGCACGGGGATCCTCGCGCGCCCGTCGAGCCCACGCGCGCTCGCCGAGGGGCTCGGCGCGCTCCTCGAAGACCCGACGCTGCGGGCGAGACTCGGGGACGCGGCGCAGGAGGAAGTGGCGCGGCGCGGGACGTGGGCCCACCGGCGCGCCGAGCTCGTCGCGGCTTACGAGGCGCTGCTCCGCGCTCGCGCGTAGATCTCCCCGTAGGCGGCGGACTCGAGCGCTTCGTCGTGGTGGGCGAGCACGCGGGCGCGCGCGGCCGCGCCCATGGCAGCCCTTCGCTCCGGGGGGAGGTCGAGCATCTCGGCGATCGCCTCGGGGAGCCGATCGAGCGCGTCGAGGGGCAAGAGCGCGCCGCTCTCGCCGTGCTCGATGAGCTCGAGGTGGCCCCCGACGGCCGTCCCGAGCACGAGCCGCTCGCAGGCCATCGCCTCGAGCATCGCGTTGGGTGTCCCCTCGAAGAGCGAGGGGAAGACGAGCAGGTCGCAGAGCCCGTAGAGGCGGCGCAGCCGCTCGACGTCGCGCCCGTGCTCGACGAGGCGCACGCGCGCCGCAGCCTCGGGGGCGACGCGCTCGAACTCCGCGTAGGCGTCACGCGCGTCGTCGCGCAGGCCGCCGACCAACAAGAGGTGCGCGGGGCGCTCGCGCGCGAGCATCGCGAACGCCGGCAAGAGGAAGCGCATGCCCTTCTTCTCGCGCAGCTCGCCGAAGAAGCCGAGCACGGGTCCCTCGCCGAGGCCGAGGGCTGCTGCCAGCGTGTTGTCGCGGCGCTCGGGGTAGAAGCGTAATGCGTCGACCGAGTTGGTCACGTGGACGACCTCGCGGCGGAAGACGGCGGAGGCCGCCTCGGCCGCTACACGGCTGACGGCGGTCGCGACCGTGGCTTCGCGGAGGGCGTGGGTGAGCAGCGGGAGCTCCTCGTGGCGGTAGAGGCCGCGGTCCAGATCGTTGCCCCGGATGGACACGACAGAGGCGATGCCATGGAGCGCGCCCACGAGGGTCGCCACGTAGCCGCCTCGGGTCGCGTACATCCCGTGGACGAGGTCGAGGTCGTAGGTCGCGACGAGCTCGCGCGCGTGATCGGCGAGCGCCATCAGGCGGCGCTCCTCGGTGTGCGGGGGGCCGAGGGGGTGCGTGATCACCCCGGACTCTTCGCGCCGGCCTCGCATGCCGGGGGCGGCGTCGCGCGAGAGGCAGAGGAGGTGCACGATCTCTCCTCGCTGCGCGGCCTGGCGCGCGATGCGGCTCGTGGCGACCGCGAGCCCTCCCCGAGAGGGGAGCGCGCGCTCGGAGATCATGAGGACGCCGGGCATCGCGCCCTCGTACCAGACTCAGGCCGTGCAGGGCAGTCCGAGGAGTCGTTCGTGAACGGTCGTCGTTGACGGGGTGCCCTCGTGCCAGCGTCGGCCGTGCAGGGCAGCGCAAGGAGCGATTCGCGAACGGTCGTCGTTGACGTCGCGCGGGAATCGTATAGAGTGACCGTCGGGTCAGCGTTTGTTGCCCCCGCGTTTCCCGCTGGAGGTCTTGGATGCCGTTCGCCGATCACCTCGTACACGCCGAGCGCAAGGTGCTCCTTCGGATCGCCGAGGTCGCGACTCCCGTCGGCCGCCGGGTCCCGGTGCCGGACGACGCGCTGGTGACGTCGGTCGAGCGGCTCGTGGAGCGCTTCGACTCGCGCGGGGTGGTCGGCTACCGCGTGCTCGTGCGCGCGCTGGACTTGGCCGCGGTGCCGCTGACGGGTCGTAGGCTCTCGCAGCTCCCGACCGCGAAGCGCGCGGCGGCGCTCGAGCGCCTCGCGCGCCACGGCACGACCTCGGCGCTCGTTCAGGCGGTGGCGGCGCCGATCAAGGCAGCGCAGGCCCGCGCGATCGAGGCTACCCCGGCGCGCACAGGGCTCTCGGTGGTCGCAGGCGAGGCGCGGCAGCTCTGGGAAGAGCAGCTGGTCGACGGGCGCACGCTGAAGGACGAGGAAGAGCTCGAGGTCGACTGCGTGGTCGTCGGCACCGGCGCCGGCGGCGCGCCGATGGCGCACGCGCTCGCGGCGCGTGGCTACGCCGTCGTGATGATCGAGGCGGGTGGCCACTTCACGCGGCGGGACTTCGAGGGTGATCTGCTCGAGCGTTACGCGCGCCTCTATTGGAAGCGCGGCATGACGGGTGCCATCGGCAACACCTTCATCCCCGTCCCGCTCGGCCGCACGGTCGGCGGGTCCACCACGGTCAACTCGGGGACGTGCTACCGGCCGCCCGACGCGACGCTCCGGCGGTGGCAGCTCGACGAGGGCCTCCACGAGCTGGGGCCCGGCAGCCTCGACCCCTACCTCGACAAGGTCGAGACGATGCTGGAGGTCGCGCCGGCGAACGCGGACGCGCTCGGCGGGTGCGCGCGGGTCATCGCGCGCGGCGCCGAGGCGCTCGGCTACGAGCACGGCCCGCTGCGCCGCAACGCGCAGGGCTGCGACGCGCAGGGCGCGTGCTGCTTCGGATGTCCGACCGACGCCAAGCGCTCGACGAACGTCACTTACGTGCCGCGCGCGCTGGCACGCGGCGCGATGCTCTACTCGCATTGCACCGTGCGCGAGGTGATGCTCGAAGGAGGGCGCGCGGTCGGCGTCGTGGCCGACACGCCCGAAGGGGGCGTCTTGCGGGTTCGGGCGCGCGCGGTGGTCCTCGCGGCCGGCGCGGTCGGCACGCCCGCGCTCCTCTTGCGACAGGGGCTCGCCAACTCTTCGAAGCAGGTGGGTCGCAACCTCACCATCCACCCCGCGAGTTATGCCTGGGCCGAATTCGACGAGACGGTGGACGGTCTCCGCGAGATCCCGCAGGGCTACGCGGTGGACGAGTTCGCGGACCAGGGCATCCGGTTCGAGGGCTCCTTCCCGCCCTTCCCGATCGCCGCAGGAAGCCTCGCGCCGGTCGGGCACGAGTGGACGGCGATGATGGATCGCTTCGAGCAGTTCGCCTGCTTCGGGTTCATGATCACCGACTCCGCGCGTGGGAGCGTCGCGCTCGGGCCGGGCGGCGCGCCCCAGATGTTCTACCGCATGGCCGACGAGGACGTGCGACGCATGGTGCGTGCGCAGGCGATCCTCGCGCGGATCTACTTCGCGGGCGGCGCGCGCGCGGTCTACCCGGCGCTGCGAGGCTTCGGGGAGCTGAAGGGGCTCGAGGACGTCGAGCGGCTCGAGCGCGAGGGGCCGGCGCGCGCGCGCGCGCATCACCTCGCGCTCAGCGCGTATCACCCGCTCGGAACTTGCCGGATGGGCCCCGACCCGAGCCGCTCGGTGATCGGGCCGAGCCACGAGTGCTGGGATGTGCCGGGGCTCTTCGTCGTCGACGGCGCGGCGGTGCCGGGGCCCCTCGGGGTCAACCCGCAGCTCACGATCATGGCGCTCAGCGAGCGGGCCGCCGAGCACGTCGCGCGTCGCGTCGACGCGGGGGCGCGCGTCCGCGCGGTCGTGGCCGAGGGCGCGAAGGTGAGCTTCGAGGAGACCATGGCCGGCCGGTGCGCGTTCTCCGAAGAGGAGGGCGGCGCGGAGGTCGACGTGTCCTTCACCGTCAAGGCGATCGGCGCGCTCTCGCTCGAGCGCGCGTGGGCGGAGCGCGGGGGGAGCTGGGCGCTCACGGGCACGATCGAGGTGCCCGGGCACGCGACCGCGCGGCCGTGTCAGGGGGTGCTGGAGATGAAGCCCCTGCGCCGCCGCGGGACGCTGGTGTACGACCTCGACTTCGAGGACGACCAGGGCCGCCCGTGCACGTTGCACGGCGAGAAACACGCCACGCTGCGGGCTGGTCTGAGCGGGATGACGACGCTCTACACGACGCTCCGGCGCGAAGGGGCGCTCGTCGCGAGCGGCACGCTCTACTTCGACCTCGACGACCTCGCGCCCTGGCTCGCGAGCTGGCGGCTCGCGGCTGGCTGAGCGGGCGGCCGCGCATCGCCGCTCCGTTTTGCGCTACCGAGACACCGTCCGACCTTGGGGCGGTGCGTGCGTTGCCGAGCTGCTTGATGGGGCCGCGCGTCGGGCGCACCATGGATCGCATGCCTTCGCGACATTCGGCGACGCTCGAGGATTTCCTCGCCATCCCGGAGGAGCTTCGGTTCCACGAGCTATTGGCGGCGGAGCTCGTGGAGAAGGCCACGCCGAGTGGAGAGCACGGCGGCGCACAGAGCAGCGTGGTCGGGGCGGTCCTCCCAGCGTACCAACGTCGCAAGGGGGTGGGTGGTCCGGGCGGTTGGTGGATCGCCACCGAGGTCGAGGTCCTCTTGCCTACGGGCGATCTCGTCCGTCCCGACGTGCTCGGCTGGCGTCGCGAGACCAGCGCCGAGCGACCTGTTGGCACGCCCGTCCGCGTTCGGTCCGACTGGATCTGCGAGATCGTCAGCCCCTCGAACGCCAACACCGACACCGTCAAGAAGCTGCGCATCTACCACCAGGCTCAGGTGCCGCACTATTGGATCGTCGATCCGCGGGACCTGACGCTCACGGTCATGCGTTGGCAGGAAGCCGGCTACCTCGCCCTCCTCCGGGCCGAGCGCGGTGAGACCGTGAGCCCCGAGCCCTTCTCCGAGATCTCGCTCGCGATTGGGACACTCTTCGGCGACGACGTGGACTGAGCATAGGTCGAGAGTCGGGAGCGCCGGAGGTCGATTGCGCGAGGTTCGGCGTGATCGTGAGCGCCGATAGTTCCACGCACCTTCGGAGTGTACAGCAGCGCGCGTACCCCCTCAAAGAGGGTGTGGTCGCGCTCCCCCATCTGGCGTCCGCCAGGGATTGGCGGCGGATCCGCCGCCAATCCGCCAGGGGCATCGCGTCCAAGTGGTCGAGATCATTCGAGCGCGATCCCTGGAACGGAAGTTGATTCGGCCGAGGGCGTG
>JAHBWH010000016.1 GCA_019637115.1 Myxococcales bacterium
CGTCCAACGTGCCCACCCCCGTGCCCACCCCCGTGCCCACCCCCGTGCCCACCCACGCGCCCACCCACGTGCGCGCCCAGGTGCCCGCCCATGTGCCCCCATGTGCCCGCCCATGTGCGCCCAGGTCTACCGTCGGAGCGCCCAGGCAGGGCGGCGCGACCACGAGTCGGTCTCCAGCCCCGACCCCCAGCCCGACCCCCGAACGCGAAAGGGAAGATCCCCGTCGTGCCAATCGTATGGCAGTCTCGTGAACAGTCCTCAGGCGAACCCCATGGAGATCGTCCGCTACGAGCCGCCCTCCGGTGTTGCGGCCATCGCGACCGCGCTGGCCCACTTGCACGGCTACGACGTGCAGCCGGCGCATTGGGGGCCGCAGCGGCCCATGCGGGACGGCGGCGACGACCCCCTCGATGGGGTGAGCGCGTTCCCCGCCGGCGACACCTGGCATTACGTCACCTATGGCCTCTCGCAGCTCGGGGATGACGTGGGCAGCTTCCCGCACCGGCCGGGCGCGAGCGGCTTCGGCTTCGAGCTGACGTTCCGGCTCTCGCGCCACCCCGGAGAGCCCGCGCCCGTCTGGCCTGTGCTCATGCTCCAGCGGCTCGCGCGCTACGTCTTCCGCAGCGCAAACGTCTTCCGGCCGGGCGATCACATGGATCTGCAAGAGCCGATGGGCGGCCACCCGCGCAGCGAGATCGTCGGCGCGGTCTTCACCGCGGACCCCCAGCTCCCCCCGATCCAGACCCGCCACGGCGAGGTCGCCTTCGTGCAGGTCGTCGGCGTCGCGAGCGACGAGCTCGAGGCCGTCAAGGATTGGAGCTGCGAGGCGTTCCTGCGCCTCCTCGCCACCCGCGAGCCGCTCTTCGTGACCGACGTGCTCCGCCCGAGCTACATGCGGGACCGCGACTTCGCCGCAGCCTGCGCGCGGGGAGCCCGCGAAGACGGCTCGTCGCATGGCTCGAGCTTCGCCAGCGCCGTGCGGTGGAACGAGCTCGTCACCGAGCGTGGCCCGGGCGTCGAGCTGGTCATTGGCGCCATCGCCGTGCCCGACGTCCTCCGCGCGCTGCGCCTGCGCTTGCCCTACAACCGCCCCTTCCGCCTGCAGGGCCGCCGAGGCGCGATCCGCTTCGTGCCCGCGCTCGCGACCGAGTGGCGGACCGAAGGGCGCGACCTCGTCGTCGGCGTCCCGTGGGACGCGGCGGCCGCGATGGCCGAGGGGCTGCGCCCGAAGCGCGGACGTTACCCGTGGCCCGGCATGCCCGGCGTCGTCTTCGTCGTCGAGCCTACGGACATCCGCGGCGCCCGGGGCGAGCTGGTCCGCGTCATCGGTTGAGCCCGAGCGCCGCGCCAGCTCGGGCCTCGGACCGCGGCCCTCCGGCGCGGCGGGCTCATCGCGCGCTTCGCGGCGCGGCGTCGACGCCTTCCACGAGGCTGGCCGGTCGGAGCCGGCCGCCACCCGATTCGTGTCGAGCGGTGATGGCTTCTCACTGGGGTTGTGGGTGTCAGTAGTGGCGCAATCCGCCGCGGCATGCGCGCGATCGTGTGAATGGTCATTCAGCCGCGGTTGACGCTGGCCTCGCGCTGTGGCGTTCTGTCGGCCTCCCTGACGGGGGCGTGGGCGCTTCGGGTGCGCGCACGGAGCGCGCACGGCCGGGGCCGGCGTGACCGACGACGACCGACGGATGACGGGGTGAGCGGGATGAGTGAGCTGCGTTTCGATGGGCGGGTGGTCATCATCACGGGCGCGGGCAACGGCCTGGGCAAGAGCCACGCGCTCGCGTTCGGTGCGCGCGGCGCGAAGGTCGTCGTCAACGATCTCGGCGGCGACATCCACGGCGGCGGGGCGAGCGCGCGCGCGGCCGACCTCGTCGTCGAGGAGATCCGCGCGGCGGGCGGCGAGGCCGTCGCCAACTACGACTCCGTGACCGACGGCGCGAAGATCGTGCAGTCGGCGATCGACGCCTTTGGCAAGGTCGACGTCGTCGTCAACAACGCCGGCATCCTCCGCGACGTCAGCTTCCACAAGATGACCCGCGACGACTGGGACAAGGTCTACGAGGTGCACGTGCGCGGCGCCTTCGAGGTGACGCACGCTGCGTGGGACGTGATGCGCGAGCAGGGCTACGGCCGCGTGATCTTCACGACGAGCGCCGCCGGCATCTACGGCAACTTCGGCCAGGGCAATTACGCGATGGCCAAGCTCGGCCTCGTCGGTCTCTCGAACACGCTCGCCATCGAGGGCCGCAAGCGCGGGGTACACGCGAACGCCATCGGGCCGATCGCCGGGAGCCGCATGACGGAGACCGTGCTCCCGCCCGAGCTGCTCGCGGCGCTCAAGCCCGAGTACGTCACGCCCCTCGTGCTCTGGCTCTGCCACGAGGAGTGCCAGGAGACCGGCGGCCTCTTCGAGGTCGGCGGCGGCTTCATGGGCAAGCTCCGCTGGGAGCGCGCGCTCGGCAAGACCTGGCGCCTCGGCCGCGGCATCTCCGCCGAGGACGTGAAGAGCCAGTGGGGCGCGATCGCTGGCTTCGAGAAGGCCGAGCACCCCGAGAACATCGCGCAATCGATGCAGCCCATCATGGGCAACGTCGAGCGCGGGCCGAGCAAGGGCGGCAACGAATTCATCGACCTCGACGAGGCGCTCGGCTACCGCTTCGAGCCCGCCCACTCGCGCTACGACGAGCGCGACCTCGCGCTCTACGCGCTCGGCGTCGGCGCCGCGAAGGACCCGACGGGCGACGAGCTCAAGCTCGTCTACGAGATGAGCGGCGACGGCTTCGTCGCGCTCCCGACCTACGGCGTCATCCCCGCCGTCAACTGGATGCTCGACATGGGCAAGCGCGGCGTCACCGCGCCGGGCATCAAATACGGGCTCGATCGCGTGCTCCACGGCGAGCAGTACACGGAGCTGAAGCGCCCGCTGCCACCGAAGGCGAAGCTCCGCCACGAGGCGCGCATCAAGGACATCTTCGACAAGGGCAAGGGCGCGCTCGTCGTCACCGAGGTGAAGAGCTACGACGAGGACGACGAGCTGCTGATCGTCAACGAGATCACCACCTTCGTCCGCGGCGCGGGCGGGTGGGGCGGCGACCGCGGCCCCTCGGCCGACGTGAACGTGCCGCCCGAGCGCGCGCCCGACTTCGTCGTCCAGGAGAAGACGGACGCGAACCAGGCGCTCCTCTACCGCCTGAGCGGCGACTGGAACCCGCTGCACGCCGACCCGCGCTTCGCGAAGGCGATGAGCTTCGACCGGCCCATCCTGCACGGGCTCTGCAGCTTCGGCTTCGCGGCGCGGCACGTGCTGTCGAAGTGCACGAAGGATGGCGACCCGCGCTACTTCAAGAACATCCGCGTGCGCTTCGCCAAGAGCGTCTTTCCGGGCGACACGCTCGTGACCGAGATCTGGAAGGAGAGCGACACGCGCGTCGTCTTCCAGGTGAAGGTCGCCGAGCGCGACGAGGTCGTGATCAGCAACGCCGCGATCGAGCTCTACGAGCAGATCCCCGTCAAGAAGCCGAAGGCGAAGGCAGCGGCGCCCGAGGCTGCGACGGCGAAGGCGGCGGGACCGACGTCGGCCGACGTGTTCCGCGGGATCGGGTTGTGGATGGCGGAGAAGGCGGGGGAGGCGAAGGTCGGCAAGGTCTTCCAGTTCAAGCTGAGCGACCCCGAGAGCGTGTGGACGCTGGACTGCGCGTCGGACGCGCCGTCGGTGAGCGAGGGCGAGTCGACGAAGCCGGACTGCATCCTCGAGCTGACCGACGCGAACTTCGTGGCGATGACGAAGGGCGAGAAGGATCCACAGAAGATGTACTTCGGGGGCGAGCTGAAGATCAGCGGCGACATCATGGCGTCGCAGAAGCTCGGCTTCTTAAAGAAGGTCGAGGCGCGCCACGTCGAGGCCGCGATGAAGGCGAGCGGCGGCGGCGAGAGCGCCGCGAAGGCCGCGCCCGCTGCGAAGAAGGCGCCGACGGAGGCCCGCGCGCCGAAGCTCTTCGAGGCGCTCGCCGGCAAGGCGCCGAAGGGCAGCGGCAAGATCCAGATCCGGGTGACGGATCCGGACGGCGCGTGGCTCGTCGATCTCGACGCGGGCGCGGTGAAGCCGGGGACCTACGAGGGCGCGAGCACCGTCATCACGCTCAGCGACGTCGATCTCGCGGCGGTGGCCAGCGGCGAGGCGAGCGCGGCGGATCTCTATCAGCGCGGCAAGCTGCGCGTCGATGGCGAGGTCGGGCCGGCGAGGGATCTCGCGTGGCTACGGGTTTGAGGTCGTCGGGTTTCGTGTTCGTCGAGGCTGAAGGAAGAGGTGCGGGCGATGCGTAAGGTGAACGTGATCGGGGTCGGGATGGTGCCGTTCCAGAAGCCGGGCGCTTCGGAGGACTACCCGGAGATGGGCGAGAAGGCGATCCGCGCGGCGCTCGCGGACGCCGGGATCGACTTCGGCGAGGTGCAGCAGGCGTACGCGGGCTACGTGTACGGCGACAGCACGTGCGGGCAGCGGGTGGTGTACTCCGTCGGCAAGACGGGGATCCCGGTGTTCAACGTCAACAACAACTGCTCGACGGGATCGACCGCGTTGATGCTCGCGCGTCAGGCGGTCGCGGGCGGGATCGCCGAGTGTGTGATCGCGATCGGCTTCGAGAAGATGGAGAAGGGCGCGCTCAGCGCCAAATGGGACGACCGCGCGAACCCGCTCGAGCACCACGCGGGCGTGATGCAGGACGTGCAGGGGTTCACGGCGGCGCCGCCGGCCGCGCAGATGTTCGGCGGCGCGGGGCGGGAGTACCGCTGGAAGCACGGCACGAAGCGCGAGACCTTCGCGAAGATCAGCGAGAAGGCGCGCAAGCACGCGGCCAAGAACCCCTACGCGCTCTTCAAGGAGGAGCTGGACGTGGAGGCGATCCTCGCGTCCCCCGAGGTCTTCGACCCCCTCACGCGCTACCAATGCTGCCCGCCGACGTGCGGCGCCGCGGCGGCGATCCTCTGCAGCGACGAGTTCGCGAAGAAGCACGGCATCGGCGACCCGGTCTGGATCGCCGGCCAAGCGATGACGACGGACACGCCCGCGTCGTTCGGCAAGTCGATGATCCAGATGGTGGGCTTCGACATGACGAAGGACGCCGCGCGCCAGGTCTACGAGCAGGCCGGCATCGGGCCCGACGAGGTCGACGTCGTCGAGCTCCACGACTGCTTCACCGCCAACGAGCTGCTCACCTACGAGGGCCTCGGGCTCTGCCCCGAGGGCGGCGCGGAGAAGTTCATCTGGGACGGCGACAACACCTTCGGCGGCAAGTACGTCACGAACCCGAGCGGGGGTCTTCTCTCGAAGGGCCACCCGCTCGGCGCGACGGGGCTCGCGCAATGCACGGAGCTCGTCTGGCAGCTCCGCGGCCAGGGCGAGCAGCGTCAGGTCGAAGGCGCGAAGGTCGCGCTCCAGCACAACCTGGGCCTCGGCGGCGCGTGCGTCGTCACGATGTACCGCCGCGGTTGAGCCCTCCGGGCCTCCGCGCCGTAGCGGAGCGGCCGCTCGCTCTCATCGATCGTGCGCACCCGGTCCCTTGATCACGGGTGCACCTCGTCGGTCGCGATCGAAGGAGTCGCGCGCGGGCCGTCTGAGCGCATCGGTGGCCTCCATCGGGCCGCGCGAGGTCGCGAAGCTCGAGGGCGCCGCAACTGTGGAGATCGTGGCCTGGACCGGTCGACGCGGGGAGTCTCGGCCGTCGGGTCGCATCACCACTCCTCCGGGCCCCCGTGCGGCCAGCAGCGGAGCGGCCACGGTGGGCCGTCGCTCTCGCCGATCGTGAGCACGACGCGGTCACCGACGAGCTCGCCATGGAGCGGTCGACCTTGGTCGTCGCGCACGCCGCCACGTGTCGTCGGACCAGTGCAGGTCGGTCTCGGCGCAGGATCGAAGAGGCTCCCGTCGACCCGAACGACCACCGAGGTCTCCTCCGTCCAGTGAACGAGGTGTTCGTCGTCAATCCACATCGTCCACGCGAAGTCACGCGCGCGGGAGCTCTCGGGGGCAGGATATCGAACCGGGGGTGAGGTGGGCTCGAGCGTCCTGCTGTCGAAGAACTCCCTGACGTATTCGCACGGGTCGCAACTGCCCACCGGGGACTGACTCCGGGTGAGCCAGCGGCCATTGGGAGACGGGCGTCGGCCGCCTTCGACACGTCGAGGCGAGGTCCCGTCAACGGGTTGAAGCACGGACTCTCGACCGTTGGATGTGGTGTAGAACACGTAGCCCTCGTCGACGAAGAACGACCATGACCCAGGACTCTCGTCGAAGCGCTCTGACCAGAGGACCGCGCCTTCGAGCTCCATCACCCTCAGCTCGAAGCTTCGGCCATCACTCGTCGGTGTGTCGAAGACTCGCGGGCCGCTGCGCCAACGCTTGATGAGCACGATCGCCTTCGTGCCATCATCGGACCATTTGGGCTGAAAGAGCCGCTCCTCTGGGGTGACGCAGCCAAGGGCGATCGCCAGCAGTGATGCCACCAACGCGCCCGCCTGCGAAACTCGATCTTGCATGTTCATTCAGGGCCCGCACAGCAACGGAAGCCAACGAACGAGCTCTGCGAGGAGCGGGGCACCGGCGCCACGTCACGTTGGCACGTAGGCTCCATCCCCCCGTTCGTCGCTTCGAGGAAGCGCTGGTACTGTCCCTGCGTGACCTCGGTCGCGTCCATGCGGATTGGCTGGGTCGGCTCCAGCGGGTTGCGGACGGACACCAGGGTGCTGACGTCGCCGTACTCCATCGCCGGCTCGCACTCGACCGGCGTCGGGCCTGGCGTCGGCGGACTGCAGCCGAGCGAGGCGGCGACCGCGAGGGCCATCGTGGCGCGGAGGCCCCACGAGCCGCCCGAGCGACCCTTGATCACGGGTGCACCTCGTCGGTTGCGATCGAACGAGTCGCGCGCGGGCCGTGCGATCGCATCAGGGGCTTCCATCGGGCCACGCGAGGGCGCCGCAACTGTGGAGATCGCGGCCTGGACCGGTCGACGCGGGGAGTCTCGACCGTCGGGCCGCATCACCACTCCTCCGGGCCCCCGTGCGGCCAGCAGCGGAGCGGCCACGGTGGTCCGTCGCTCTCGCCGATCGTGAGCACGACACGGTCACCGACGAGCTCGCCATGGAGCGGTCGACCTTGGTCGTCACGCCCCCCGCCGCGCGTGGCCGGGCCGTTGCATGTTGGTCGCGGAGCGGGGTCGTAGAACGAACCGTCGGCGCCGAATACGACCGAGCTCTCGTCCGTCCAGTAGACGAGGTGGTCCTCGTCGATCCACATCGTCTTCGCGGTGGCTCGGAAGACGTGGGAGGTGGGGGCTGGGCGCCGAACCAGGGGCGCGACCGGCTCGTCCGTGCGGCTATCGAAGAACTGACCGACGTAGTCAGCTGGCCCGAAGCCTACGGCGCCTCCGCGGAAGATCCAACGCCCCGTCGGTGACGGGAGCCCCTCTGCCACCCGACGGGGCGGACGGCCGTCGAACGGCTGAAGTACGGACCCATCGCGCATGCTGTAGAAGACGTAGCCCTCCGAGACGAAGAGGGACCACCGGAATGGTGCTTCGTCGTCGAAGCGCTCCGACCAAACCGTCGAACCGTCCAGCTCAATCACCCTCAGCTCGAAGGTTCGGCCATCACTCGTCGGTGTGTCGAAGACCCGCGGGCCGCTGCGCCAACGCTTGATGAGCACGATCGCCTTCGTGCCATCATCGGACCACTTGGGCTGAGAGAGCCGCTCCTCTGGGGTGACGCAGCCAAGGGCGATCGCCAGCAGTGATGCCACAACAAAGGCCGTCTGCGACACTCCGCGAGGCATGCCTACTCCGGGTCTGCGCAGCAACGGAAGCCCGTGTCGCCGTCGATCGATGAGCGCGGTCGCGACAGGGCCAAGTCGCATCGAACTGAAGTGCCGCCATGGGAGATTGAGCCTCCGCGAAATGCACAGTCATCGTCTGTGCCATCGTAAGCGTCGCAAGCGTTCGTCCATTCCCAGACGTTTCCGGTGAGGTCATAGACGCCGTGGTAGTTGTCCGAAGGTGACTGGCAATCCGGCATAGACCCCGGTGGAAGGATACGCGTCTGGCCGGGTGAATAGGGGCACGACTGAGCTGCAAAACAGTCGAGTGTGTTGCATTTATACGCTTCGTCAGAATTTCCTGGTGAGTAAGCGTATTGCTGCCCAGAGGAGCACGCGACGTACCACTCGTCGTTCAGCGTCACCGCGGAACCCAGGGGGTGTCCCTCGCCGCCGCGAATGCGTCCACACAGCCGCTTTCCCACCCACTGGCAATACATATAGGCGTCGCACCAGTCGACGCAGGTCTGCGGCCGGACGTCACACGAGCGGATCTCTGCGACGCGCGGACCGAAGCATTCGGTGGCGGGGGCGTACGTGGTGTTCCACGCGCAATACGTCGGTTGTCCAGAGACCTCCGTGCCGCCGTTCGTCGCTTCGAGGAAGCGCTGGTACTGACCTTGCGTCACCTCGGTCGCGTCGATGCGGATCGGCTGGGTCGGCTCCAGCGGGTTGCGGACGGACACCAGGGTGCTGACGTCGCCGTACTCCATCGCCGGCTCGCACTCGACCGGCGTCGGGCCTGGCGTCGGCGGACCGCAGCCGAGCGAGGCGGCGACCGCGAGGGCCATCGTGGCGCGGAGGCCCCACGAGCCGCCCGAGCGACCCTTGATCACGGGTGCACCTCGTCGGTTGCGATCGAACGAGTCGCGCGCGGGCCGTGCGATCGCATCAGGGGTTTCCATCGGGCCACGCGAGGGCGCCGCAACTGTGGGGCCTGGAGCGGTCGACGCGGGGAGTCTCGGCCGTCGGGTCGCATCACCACTCCTCCGGGCCCCCGTGCGGCCAGCAGCGGAGCGGCCACGGTGGTCCATCGCTCTCGCCGATCGTGAGCACGACGCGGTCACCGACGAGCTCGCCATGGAGCGGTCGACCTTGGTCGTCGCGCACGCCCCCGCGCGTGGCCGGGGCGTTGCATGTTGGTCGCGGCGCGGGGTCATAGAGGGTGCCGTCGACCCCAACCGCGAATGCGTGGTCGGTCGACCAGCGCACCACGTGTTCTTCGTCAATCCACATCGTTTGCCACGTCGCTCGCCGCGGGTCGGTGCCGTCAGGAGATGGGGCGCGCATCTGCTCTCCTACGCGCTCTAGCGTTCGGCTCGAGACGAACTCTCCGACGTGCGAGCATGGCTCGCACTCGATGCTTTCCAGATAGAGCCACCGGCCATCCGGGGACGGCACGGCCCAGCGATCCAGGCGACGGGGCTGCCCGCCGTCGAGCGGTTGCAACACAAACTCCCGACCGCCTGGAGCCTGATAGAAGGCGTAGGCCTCCACGACGAAGAGCGACCACGCTGCGGGGCTCGATTCGAAGCGCTCCGACCAGATCACCGCCCCATCGAGCTCCATCGCCCGCAGCTCGTAGCTTCGGCCATCACTCGTCGGTGTGTCGAAGACCCGCGGGCCGCTGCGCCAACGCTTGATGAGCACGATCGCCTTCGTGCCATCATCGGACCACTTGGGCTGAAAGAGCCGCTCCTCTGGGGTGACGCAGCCAAGCACGGCTACGAGCATAACTGTGGGGAAGTGTCCGGTCTGTGACAGGATGCGGAGCATGGCTATTCAGGGTCCGCGCAGCATCGGAAACCGACTTCGGAGCTCTGGTATGAGCGTGTGCGCCGGTTGGGAATGACGTCACATCGAACCCCGCTTCCGCCGTGCGAGATTGAGCCTCCACGGTATGCGCAGATGTCATCCGGTCCGTC
Source organism: Myxococcales bacterium (assembly GCA_019637115.1). Lineage (GTDB taxonomy): Bacteria > Myxococcota_A > Polyangia > Polyangiales > Houyiibacteriaceae > JACKEH01. The sequence goes on from JAHBWH010000016.1 coordinate 9,787, forward strand.
GGATCCATCGCACGCGTTCGTCCACTCCCAAATGTTGCCGGTTAGATCGTAGACGCCGTGGTAGTTGTCTGAGGGCGACTGGCAGTCCGGCATCGAACCCGGTGGCACGATACGCGTCTGGCCTGGTGAATAGGTGCACGATTGAGCCGCAAAGCAGTCGAGAGTGTTACATTTGTAGACTTCGTCAGAGCTTCCTGGTGAATAAGCGTATTGCTGTCCAGAGGAGCACGCGACGTACCACTCGTCGTTCAGCGTCGCCGCGGAAACGAGGGGGTGTCCCACGCCGTCGCGAATGCGTCCGCACAGCCGCTTTCCCACCCACTGGCAATACATGTAGGCGTCGCACCAGTCGACGCAGGTCTGCGGCCGGACGTCACACGCGAGGATCTCTGCGACGCGCGGACCGAAGCATTCGGTGCCGGGGGCGTACGTGGTGTTCCACGCGCAATACGTCGGTTGTCCAGAGACCTCCGCGCCACCGTTGGTCGCTTCGAGGAAGCGCTGGTACTGACCTTGCGTGACCTCGGTCGCGTCGATGCGGATCGGCTGGGTCGGCTCCAGCGGGTTGCGGACGGACACCAGAGGGCTCACGTCGCCGTAGTCCATCGCTGGTTCGCACTCGATCGGATCTGGTGGCGGAAACCCGGGTCCGCACGCGGCGACGGTGATCAGGGCCATTAGCACGCGAGCGGGTAACGACCCGATCATGGCGAGCTCTCGTCGACGCCGATCGCGCGTGCGCAGCGCTCTGCGGTATCCGGGCGTTCGGGTTGGGGGACTGGGCGTTCGCCCTTGGTCCCTGGTCGGAGGGGTCGGAGGAGAGTCACTGCTCCACGCTACTCCAACGGTGACGCTCGGTCATCCACCAAAGACTGAGTGTCGACCGATGTCGAACGGTGACTTCGTGGATCTGATGAGCTCCAGCGTGAGGTGGACCTGACGTGTGCTCGTTGCTGCGGTTGATGCACCGGGTGCTGCGTGACTACAAAGGTTCGCCAGAACCTATTCGAGGGGGTCGGCGAGCGACATCTGGATCGAGGGCCGCGGATACCCGGAACGCACTTCGGGTTGGGGGTACTAGCGTTCGAGCCCTTCTTCGAGTCGCAGAGGTTCACCCGTGCTCGAGCATTCTGATTCGTGGTCGACGGGGTCGATGAGCGACTCGAAATGGGGCTCTTCAGCGCGTGGACGCGGACGGACGCCGGGGCCGCGACGCAGCGTTTGTGGCGCTGCCGACTTCCGCGATCACCGCGAGGCCCGTGAACGGGCTACGATCAGCGGAGGTCTTCGAGGTTCAAGGAGACGCGGGTCTCCTGGCGGCCGCCGCGGACCGAGATCCGGGTCCGGCGGCGCTCGCCGTCGGGGCCGACCAGCTCGAGCTCGAGCGCGCCGCTCGGCACGCGCTGTCGTCGGATCGGGGTCGGGCCGAAGCTGTGTCCGCTGACGAAGACCTCGCTGCGGGGGGTCGTGTCGAGCGTGAGCAGGCCGTCGGCTTGGCTCAGGTCGAGGGCGGAGGGCGCCGCGCGCAGGCGCGCCGTGATGGTCTGGTCGGCCCCCGCGAGCGTGAGCGTCTCTTCGTGGGCGAGGTGCCCCTCAGCCTCGACGCGGAGCTGGCGCTCCCCAGGCTCGAGGCCCGTGAGCTCGAGCGGCGTCACGCCTCGCTCCTCTCCGTCGACGAAGACGGTGGCCCCGGGCGGTAGGCTGACGATGAAGAGGGCGGGGCCCTCGTCACGGCCGGGGACCGGCCGCGGCGCGCTCACCGCCTCCGTGGGAGCCGGGGCGTCTGCGCGCGCCCATGGCTTCCAGACGTAGACCGCGCCACCGACCCCGCCGAGCAAGAGCACGGCCGCGACGGAGAGCGCGACGGTGCGACCTCCGCTCGGCTGGGGCTCGACGGGGCGAGACGTCGCGACGCGGGGCGACGCCGCGAGCGGGCGCGCGGCGCGCGGGCGAGCGGCCGCTTCCGTGATGGCGCGGTGCGGGCGCGTGGGGCCCGCTGCGCCGCCCTCGACCCTGGGGGTGGCGATCGGGGCGGCGCCAGGGGGTCGGAGGGTCGGGCGTGCGTCCGCCGGGTCGAGGTCGAGGGGCCCCGCGAGGTCGAGGCCGAGCCCGTCGAGCGGGCCGTCGAGCTCGAGCTCTCGCGCGCCGCTGTCCATGCGTGGCTCGGGGATCGACGCGTGCATGCCGATCACGACGCTCTGCCCGAAGGGCGTCGTGTCGAGGTGGGGGCCGCGTGTCAGCTCGACCTCGAAGCAGTCGGCGACGAAGGTCGCGAGGTCGTGCTCGCCGACCGGGCCGCCCGTGCGCGCGAGCCAGCCGCTGAGCGCGTCGCGGAACGCGGCAGCGCTCGGGATGCGATCGTCGGGGCGCTTCGCGAGCGCGTGGCGGAGCAGGCGGTCGAGCGCGAGCGTCTCGGGCGCGGCCAGAAAGCGCGCGCGGACGCCGTCGGGGTCGCTGATGCGCGGGTCGGCGAGCGAAGGCACTGGCCCGTCCGCGATCTCGCGCATGGTCTCGGCGTCGCTCTCGCGCCGATAGAGGCTCTTGCCGATGAGCGCCTCGAAGAGCACGACGCCGAGGGCGAAGAGGTCGGCGCGATGGTCGACCTTTTGCGCGAGGATCTGCTCAGGCGCCATGTAGGCAAATTTGCCCTTCACCACGCCCGTCTGGGTGCGGTGCTGTCGCTCCTCGGCCTTGGCGATCCCGAAGTCGAGCAGCTTCACCTCGCCAGCGAAGGAGATCATCACGTTGTGGGGCGAGACGTCGCGGTGGACGAGGCGAAGCGGCGTGCCGTGCTCGTCGGTGAGGCGGTGCGCGTGGTCGAGCGCGTCGGCGACGCGCTCGAGGATCCAGCACGCGAGCCGCGGGGGCAGGCCACCACGATCGCGCGCGCGCCGGATGAGGCGGCCGAGCGGGATTCCGTCGACCCACTCCATCTCGATGTAGCCGAGGCCGTCGACCTCCCCGTGGTCGGTGAAGCGCGCGATGTTGGGGTGACTCAGGAGCAGGCCGAGCTTCGCCTCGTCCTCGAACATCGCCTTGAAGTCATCGTCGGCCGCGAAGTGCGCGAGGATCTTCTTGAGCACCACGGGCCGAGAGCTGCTGCCCTGCGGACGCGCGAGGAGGATCTCGGCCATGCCGCCGATGGCCAGCCGGCCGAGGAGCTCGTAGCGGCCGAAGACGCCGATCGGCTGCAGCCGGCTCGTGTCCGTGCCGAGCGCCGCGCCGCGCGGTCCAGGCTCGTGACCGTGGTTCACGTCGCGAGGGTATCGCCGCGATCGAGCGGCGGCCATCGTCCACGTGCGAGGTCGGCTGCGTGCGCGTCGCGTGGCGCGCGTCCGCGTGCGCTCGCTCACGATGACCGGCGCCGCCGCGCTCGCGCGGGGCGTTTGCCGGGCGGCGCGAGACGAGCGCGGGATGAATCGGGTACGCTGTCGCCCATGCGCAGTTGGGTGGTCTTGGGTGTGGGGCTCTTGGTGCTCGCGGGTTGTGGGAGCCGTTCGGCGATCTCGACGGGGGGCGACCGAGACGCCGGGACCGCCGACGCGGACCTCCCCGATGGGCCGGCCTTCCCGGACTCGGGTCCGCTGCGCTGCGGCGACGGACGCTGCACGGCGGACGAGAGCTGCGAGACCTGCCCGATGGACTGCGGCCCGTGCGTGATGCCGGGCTGCGGCGACGGGCGCTGCGCGCCAGAGGCTGGCGAGGACTGCGGCAACTGTCCGTTCGACTGCGGCCCCTGCCCGAGCTGCGGGGACGGTCTCTGCAACCCGATGGAGGGCGAGTCGTGCGAGAGCTGCCCGATCGACTGCGGCGCGTGCCCGCCGCTCGGGTGCGGTGACCTCGTCTGCGACCCCGGCGCGGGCGAGACCTGCGCGACCTGTCCGGTCGACTGTGGATCCTGCGTGACCTGCGGCGACGGCGCGTGCCGGATGGCCGACGGCGAGAACTGCGCGACGTGTCCGAGCGATTGCGGGCCCTGCCCGGCCGCGTGCGGCGACGGCCGCTGCCGGATGGTGGACGGCGAGACGTGCGCGACGTGTCCCATCGACTGCGGCGTCTGCCCGAGCTGCGGGGATGGCGTCTGCCGCCCCGAACAAGGCGAGACGTGCTCGACGTGTTCCGTCGACTGCGGGACCTGCCCGAGCTGTGGGGATGGTGTCTGTCGCGCGAGCGACGGGGAATCGTGCTCTAGCTGCCCGATCGACTGCGGCCCGTGCCCTCCGACCTGCGGCGACGGCGCGTGTCGTCCTGCGGACATGGAGACCTGCGCGACCTGTCCGATCGATTGCGGTCCGTGCCCGAGCTGCGGCGACGGGGTCTGCCGCGCCGAGCAGGGGGAGACGTGCTCGACGTGCCCGATCGACTGCGGGACGTGCCCGAACTGCGGCAACGGCGTCTGTCAGCCGCGCCTCGGCGAGACGTGCTCCACCTGCCCCGCAGACTGCGGCTCCTGCCCGCGGTGCGGCGACATGCTCTGCGACCCGCGGGTCGGCGAGACCTGCGCGAGCTGCCCCGCCGATTGCGGCGCGTGTCCGACGTGCGGCAACGGCGTCTGCGGGCCGGGCGAGACCTGCGAGAGCTGCCCCGCCGACTGCGGCCCGTGCGCGCCGACGTGCGGGGATGGCGTCTGTAGCTCGGACGAGAGCTGCACGAGCTGCCCGATGGACTGCGGGCCGTGCATGCCCTCTTGCGGCGACGGCGCGTGCGGGCCGGGGGAGAGCTGCGCGACCTGCCCCGTGGACTGCGGCGTCTGCCCCGCGTGCGGCGACGGGGTCTGTGGGCCGACCGAGGATTGCACGAGCTGCCCGATGGACTGCGGGTCGTGCATGCCCTTCTGCGGCGACGGGGTCTGCGGGCCGACCGAGGACTGCCGGAGCTGCGCGATCGACTGCGGGCCATGCATACCGACGTGCGGCGACGGCTTGTGCGATCCGTTGGTCGGCGAGAGCTGCGCGACGTGCGCGATCGACTGCGGGCTCTGTCCGCCGCCGCGCTGCGGTGACGGGATCTGCGCCCCGCTGTCGGGCGAGGACTGCGCGAATTGCTGGCAGGATTGCGGTCGCTGCCCGACGTGTGGCGACGGCGTGTGCAACATCCTCGACGGCGAGACCTGCTTCACGTGTCAGCCCGACTGCGGCCCGTGCCCGCCGCCGGCTTGCGGCGACGGTCGGTGCTCGCCGGTCGACGGCGAGACCTGCTCGACGTGTTCGGCCGACTGCGGGACGTGCCCGACCTGCGGGGACGGCTTCTGCGCGCCCGACGAAGACTGCGCGAGCTGCCCATCGGATTGCGGCCCGTGCGACGTCTGCGGGGACGGCTTCTGCAGCCCCCGCGAGACCTGCTCGAGCTGCCCGAGCGACTGCGGTCCGTGCCCGGGAGGCTGCGGCGACGGGGCGTGCACGGGCTTCGAGACGTGCTTCTCGTGCCCGGCCGATTGCGGCGTCTGCGGGACCCGGAACTGCCGAGAGACGCTGCTCTGCGCGGCGAGCTGCGGGAGCAGCCCCACGTGCTTCGGCAACTGCGTGGCGCTCGCCTGCCCGAGCGCGCGGACGATCCTCATCAACTCCGCCGGGTGCATCGCGACGAGCGGCTGCGGGTCGGACCTCTTCTGCTTGATCACGTCGTGCCCCGAGCTCGCGCGCTGCATCACGCACTCGTGCTGAGCAGCGACCCGCGGCGTTACTTCGTCGCGTGTCCGAGGTCGAAGGGGCCGGGGACGAGGCTCACGTCCTCGAAGCCGAGCGCGCGGAGCCACTCGTCGTAGCGCGACCACTCGCGCAGGCGGCTCTGGCAGCTGTCCACGCCGACGAGGAAGTAGCTCCAGAAGAACTGGATGGCGGCGCGCTCGGGGCTGCGGAGCTCCTCGCAGACGATGACCTTGCCGCCTGGCCGCAGCGCCTCGTGCGCCTTCGCGAGGAGCGCCCGCGCCTGCGCGGCCGGCACGTCGTGGAGGATCCGCACGAAGAGGATGACGTCGTAGCCCTCCGGCAGCGGTTGCAAGAAGGCATCCCCCGCGCGGAAGCCGAGCCGGGCGGCGTGCGCGGAGCGGGCGAAGGTGTCCTGTGCGAGCGGCTCGAGCTCGGGGAGCTCGTAGACGTCGACGCGCAGTCGCGGATCGATCGCGACGAGCGCGCTCGCGAGCGTGCCGTTGCCGCCGCCGACATCGAGCACGCGGATCGGGCCGCTCCGGTCGAGGTCGTCGAAGAGCGCGCCCGCGGCGGCCCGGAAGCTCTCGGCGATGGGGGGCACGCCCGCGGCCATGCTTCGCGCGAAGCGCGCGACCTGCGCGGGGGTCGCCGGGGGCCACGCGAAGTCCTCCGCGGGGATCCCCTCGGCGCCGCGTAGGACCTCGTGCAAGCGGCCGTGGAGGGCGGCCCAGGGTTGAGCGCGCCGGTCTCGCTCGATGCTGTCTCGACCGACCACCTGCGCGGCGGCCGGCCCGAGGGGCTCGACGCTCCGGTAGCGGGTCAGCGTCAGGGGCTCGTCGCCGCGTGGGTCGAGGCGCTCGACGAAGAGCATGGCCTCGAGCGCGTCGAGCAGCTTGAGGAGCCGCTCCGGGACGAAGGCGAGCTCATCCGCGAGCTCGCCGAGCTCGACCCAGCCGCCGCGCGCCGCGGCCTCGTCGAGGCGCGCGAAGAGGCCCGAGCGGAGGCTGACCTCGATCACCTCGGTCGCGAGCTCTCCGTGGAAGAGCAGGCTCATGAGCCCCCGCGCGCCCATCGGGAGGCGCGGCGCCACGCGAACGGTCGGTCGCGCCTCCTCGCTCCCGAGCGTCGCGCGGAAGTCGGCGTACGTGCGCGGCGGCGAGGGAGCCGCGAGCGATGGATCGGGGAGCGACGGTGCCGCGAGCGACGGTGCCGCGAGCGACGGTGCCGCGAGCGACGGATCGGCGAGCGGCGAGGTTCCGAGCGATGGTGCCGTGACCGACGACGTGCCGAGCGTGGGGGCGTCGGGCTCGGGTCGGGGACGGGCACCCGAGGAGCGCCTCGGCTCCGACTCGGAAGCGTCGCTCGGAGCTGCAGGTCCTCGAGGGCCGTGGGGCTCCGTCGGCGCAGCGTGCGTGCCGGATGCATCGTCCGCCATGGGCGCCGGGTGCGCGCCGGTCGTGTCCGCCGCGGCAGTCGTCGAGGTCGCCGGGAGCGGAGCACCCTTCGCGTCGCGCGCGCGGGTCGGGGGCAGGGAGACGGGGCGGTGGGTTGGGCGGTCGTTCATGATCGGAGCTCGGCGAGCGCTTCGTCGATGGCCTCGAAGAGCCGGTCGACGTCGCTCGTGTCGTTGTAGACGTGGGGCGCGACGCGCAGCGCGCGGCGCTCGCCGGCGCGCCGGTGGCTGGTGACGACGCCACGCGTTCGGAGCGCGGCGCAGACCTGCTCGACGCCGCCCTCCGCGAGCTCCGGGAAGCCGAGCGCCAGGTGGCTGCCACGGGCGTCCCGTGGCGTGAGCACCGAGAGCCCTCGCGCGTCGGCGTTCTCGATCACGAGGTCTCCGAGGGCGACGAGGTGCGCGCGCACGACCGCCATGCCGAGCGTCTTCAGCCGCTCGAGGCCGAGGCGCGTCAACATGGCGGGGAGCGGCGCGGGCGCCCCGGCGGCCAGCCGGCGCGCGTCGGGCGCGAGCGCCGTCTGGCGGTCGAAGGTGTAGGGATCGGCCCCCGCGATCCAACCGCTCGCGACGGGAACGAGCGACCCGAGGAGCGCCGATCGGACCTGGATCCAGCCGAGGTCCCACGCGCCGAGCAGCCATTTATGGCCGCCGCCGACGAGGAAGTCCGCGCCCGTCGCCGCCGCATCGAAGGGGTACGCGCCGACGCTCTGGTAGACGTCCAGACCGAGGAGCGCGCCGTGGCGCTCGCAGGCTGCCCGAAGGGGGGCGACGTCGAGGCGGGCGCCGGTGACCGTCGTCGAGCACGAGGCGAACGCGAGGAGGGTGCGATCGTCGATGGCTTCAGCGACACGCTCCGCGTCGATCGAGAGCCCGTCGCGCGACGGAACGACGACGAGCTCACCCCCGTGCGCCGCGAAGGCGCGGAAGATCACCTCGGCGCTCGGGAACTCGAGATCCGTCGTGACGATCCGGTTTCGTCGCGCGCGCGGGTCGAAGGCGCTCATCAGCCGTCCGAGCAGCGCCGAGGCGTTCTGGTCCACCCAGACCGAGCCCGTGGGGGCGTTGATGAGCTCTGCGAGCGCGTCGCAGAACGCGAGCTGCTCGGCGTAGAGATCGCCGAAGGTCGCGTCTTCGAAGCGCTCCATCGCGTCGGCCCACCGCAGGTGGGTCTCGCGGGCCTCGCGAGGTGGGAGCCCCACCGAACACGCGTTGAGGTAGACCCGCCCTTCGGCGCCCGGGAAGCTGGAGCGGAGCGAGTCGGGCGGCGCGAGCATCAATCCTCCGGAGCGGTGTCCGAGGCGACGGCCGTGTCGACGGCGGCGGGGTCGATGGAGTCCACGACCGCGGGCTCGACGCCCGATGCGACGCCCGACGCAACGTCGCTGGATGCCGCACCCGACGCCGCGTCGAGGGCGGCCGCGTCGCTCGACGGAGCCCCGGGGTCGTTCGCTGGCTCGCGGGCGGCGCCCGGCGCGAAGCCGCCGTCGCGGCTCCAGCTCCGCGTCATGCGCACGCGCACGTCCCAGAGGGCGGGGAAGAGCGCGCGCTTCATCCGCACCTCGAGGGCCTTCGTCGGGTAGCCGTCGAGCGCGAGCACCTCGCGATCGACCCCGATGGTCCGACGCACCAACATGAAGTGCACCACGAGCCAGAGCTGGAAGGCCTCGTCGAGATCCAAGAGCTGCTCGCAGAGGCCGAGCATCGGCGGGTCGCGCCGGTCGTCTCCGTAGAGGGCGTCCAGATCGAGGCCTCGTCGGGTGAGCGCGCGCGTGAGCGCCGCGGCGAGCGCGGGGGCGGCCGCGAGCTTGAACCCGGCGAATCCTGGCGACTGCAGGCCGCTCCCCTGGCCCAGACTGCGCCGGATCACCTGGAAGGCGGCCGGCGTGAGCGTCTCGAGCACGCGGATCTCGTCGACCATCGCGACCAGGGCGCGGCGCATCCGCTCGACGGAGAATCGCGCGTCGTCGAGTCGATCGTCGTCGAGGGCAGCGACGAAGCGGACCGCCTCGTGACCGAGGAGCTTGAGCCAGAGCTCCTGGGCCTGGTGCGTGATTTGGAAGAGGAGCTCGTCGGGGTGCACGAGCTGCTCGGGCGGCGTCTGCAGGCCGAGCAGCTCCTGGCTCCGCACGTAGACCTCGTAGTCGAGCTCTCCCGCGCCCACGCGGGCGTCGAGCTCGGGGTGATGGATTGGCGCCGCGAGCGCGTCGGCCAGCGCGCGCCACGCGGGCGCGGCGCCACGGTCGAACGTGCCCGAACGATCCGCCAACGGGGGGCGGCTGCTCCGGCGCTCCGCGCGCTCCTCCGTGTTCTTCGAACGATGCTTCACGTTCGTCTCTCCTTTCGGCGCGCCATGAGGGCTCGCGCACCGGTAGCCCGGTCTCTTGGACGATGCGTCAGGTTCGAATCCGGGGGCTCCCCGGTACGAGGGAGGTGGGAGCGGTGGGACGACGATCGACGCCGTCCAACCGACCGCTAACGAGCGCAGAGGCTGCGCAGGCGACGGGCGAGCGACGCGCCGTCCCCGCCCTTCTCGATGTAGGCGTCGGCGCCGACCTCGCTCGCGAGGCGACGCAGCTCTGCGGCGTCCTCGCTCGAGTAGAGGACGAAGCGCGTGTCGCCCCCTTCGAGGTTCTTCTTCAGCACCTGCAGCAGGTGCGGACCGGAGAGGGCCGGGATGTTCACGTCGAGGAGCACGACGTTCGGCCGCATGCGGCGCACCAGGTTCGACACGCCGATCGGCGAGGAGCTCGTCTCGACGTCGAAACCCTCGAGGCGAAGGAAGCGCCGGACCATGTCGAGCTGCTCCTCGTCGTCGTCGACCACGAGGACGCTGAGGCGCTCAACCATGGACCCTCTTCGGCAAGAAGCGACGCAGGGTCGAGAGCAGCTCCTCGCGGTCGACGGGTTTCGTCAGGTATGCCGAGCAGCCCGCCTCGAACGCCCGATCGCGGTCTTCTTGGCTCGCGTGCGCCGTGAGGGCGATGACCGGGACGTGCCCACAGCGCGGGTCCGCCTTGATGCGCTTGGTCGCGCCCCAACCGTCGAGCCGAGGCAGCGAGAGATCCATCAGGATGACGTCCGGCACCTGCGACGACGCGCGCTCGACCCCGACCTCTCCGTCCTCGGCCTCGAAGACCTCGAACTCCGGATAGAGGTAGCGACGCACGAGATCGCGGTTCTGCTCGACGTCCTCGACGTAGAGGACGCGCGCCCGGCTCGACACGATCGCCCGGCGCTGCAGCACGTGCTGCTTGGCGTGGTCGACCACGCGATCGATCGCGCTGCCGCCCTTCTGGATGATCTGGGCGAAGCCCTTGCGGAGGACCTGCGACTCCTGATCGTCGAGATCCTTGGCGGTCAAGACGATCACCGGGAAGGTCATGCCCTCTTCGCGCAGCCGTCGGAGCACGTCGAAGCCGTCGAGCCCCGGCATCATGATGTCGAGGATCATGAGCGAGGGCGGAGACACGCGGACCCGGAGCATCGCCTCGTTGCCGTCCTTCGCCTCGGTCGCCGTGAAGCCTGCGCTCCGGAGCGCGCGCGAGACGATGTCGCGCGTCTGAGGGTCGTCGTCGACGACGAGGACGTCGCGCGCGCCAGGCGCCACCGCCTTGCGGACCGCGCCGATCAGGTGGTCCTGCTCGACGGGCTTGACGAGGTACTCGAAGGCGCCGAGCGCGAAGCCGCGCGCGCGCTGCTCCTCCACCGAGAGGATGACGACCGGAATCGACGCGGTCCGTGGGTCGCCCTTCAGCTTGCCGAGCACCGACCAGCCGCTCAGCTGCGGGAGGTGGATGTCGAGGAGGATGACGGTCGGTCGGTGCTCGCGCGCGAGCCGGAGGCCCTCGACGCCGTCGGCGGCGACGAGAAGCTTCAACCCTGCGGCCTCGAGGTGCCCCCGCACCAGGGTCTGCAAGAGCGGGTCGTCGTCGACGAGCAGCACTGTGGCGCCCTCGATCGACACCGGCCCTTCGACCGCGGGGCCGCGTACGATCGGCGCTTGGTCGCTCTGGCCGTCGCTCTCGAGGCAACCCCGGAGGAAGACAGTGAAGGTCGTCCCACGGCCCGGGCTGCTCTGCACGTCGATGGTGCCGTCGAGCACGCGCACCAGCTCGTTGACGATGGCGAGGCCGAGGCCGGTGCCGCCGACGCGACGCGTCCGCGACCCGTCGACCTGTCTGAACTTCTCGAAGATGTGTGGGAGCTGATCGGGCGGGATGCCGACGCCCGTGTCCTCGATCCTGAGGATGAGCGTCGTCCCCTTGCTGGAGGCGTCGATGACGATCTCCCCCATCTCCGTGAACTTCGCGGCGTTGGACAGCAGGTTCAGGCAGATCTGGCGGAGCTTCAGCCCGTCCGTGAAGGCGTGGCGCGCCTCGGGCGCGACCTGCACCGTCAGATCGACGTCCTTGCCGCGGAGAAGCTCGCGCACGGTCGCCGCGGCGTCGCCGACCAGCTCCTCGACGTCCACGTTCTCCTTCACCGCCTCGACGTGGCCGGCCTCGATCTTCGACAGATCGAGGATGTCGTTGATGAGCGCGAGCAGGGTCTTCGCGTTCTTCTTCACCGTCGCGAGGTCCCGGCGGCCGTGGGGAGTGAGGCGCTCGCCCTCCTCGCGGGTGAGGAGGTCGCAGTACCCGATGATCCCGTTCAGCGGGGTTCGGATCTCATGCGAGAAGTTGGCGAGGAACTCGCTCTTCAGGCGCGACGCCTCTTCGACCTCGCGCGCCCGGTCTTCCGCCTGCTTCCGCGCCTCCGAGAGCTGCCGCGCGAGGCGGTCGAGATCCTCGTTCTGCTGCCGGATGATCTCCATCTGCAGGGCGCGCTGCTGGAAGCTTGCGACCGCGCGTCGCGCGACTCGGTTGCGCTCCATGAGCTCCGCCTTCAAGCGGGCGTTCTCGGCGAGCAATGACTCGTAGCTCGGTTCGTTCGATCCGTGCATGGGGCTCCGTACTCATTCTCTCATCGAATGGCGTGCGATTCGGTTGTCGTCGCTCAGTCGTCAGAACCGAAGGCGAGCGCCGTCAGCGTCGTGTTGATGTGAAAGCCGCAGTAAATCTCGAAGAAGCAGTTCGCGCCCACGCTCGGCGGCGCGGAGCGGAAGGCGTCCGAGAGCTGCGGGACGGTCTCGGATCCCTGCGCGAGCCAGTAGCGACCCGAGCAGTGGAAGAGCAGCGAGGCTTGGGGGTTCGGGACCTGCTCGGGGAGCTCCTTCGTGAAGAAGTCCTTCGTCATCTGGGGCATGTCACCGAGCTCCATGAGCTCGAGGGTGCTGTCCTCCTCGAGCACGTTCGCGCAGAGGATCGAGCCATCGGGCAGGGGCTTCCACGGCGAGCGCATGAAGTACTCGCGCCCGACCCGGAGGGCGAGCGACGTCTTCGCGAAGCCCCGCGGGAGCCCGAACTCGAGCTCGTCGACGCCGACCCCGAGGAGGTCGGCGTAGTGCTGCGCGGCGGGCTTGCCGTCGATCTCGAGGGCGCGGGTGCCGGTCTCGTCGTCGACCTTGGTGATCGTCAGGGTCCGCCCCGTCGGCCGGTAGGGGTGCGCACGCAGCGCGGCCCAGGGGGCGTTGGTCTTGAAGAGCGCGACCAGCACGCCGTCGTCGAAGACCTCACCGTCGAGGTGAAGAATCGCCCGCTGCTTCGCGGGATCGCTCTCGGTATCGCCGGCGCCGCCGCCCACGGTGACGAGCCCCTGGTTCTTCTCCATGACGCCGAGGAGGAGCTCCTCTTTCTTCCACTTGAAGCCGTCGTCGACGACGACGCCGACGGTGTTTCGGGTGTCGAGATCACCTCGCTTGACCCCGAGCTCGCTGGCCGCGGCCTCGATCGCGTCGGAGCCGGCGCCGAGGGCGTTCATTCCGAGGTTCGTGCCAGCGCCGAGGCCGACCTCGAAGTCGCCCGAGAACGCGCCGAGCACGGCGGTGCCGTGGTGGATGCCCTCGCGATCGATCTCGCCGCCGCTGCTCCACCCGATGAGCCGCGTCGTGGAGGGGAGTCGGTCGCGGAGCGCGCGGTTGAGGCCGAGGTGATCCACCTTCGGATCGGCGACGAGGACCGCGAGCTTCGGCTGGCCGCCTCGCAGGCCCGCGACGAGCTCGTCCGCCATCGCCACGGGATCCTTCGCCTCTGCCCTCACGCTCTCGAGCGCGACTTTGCTCATGCTACTGCCTCCTGGGGCGCGCGACGTCGCGCTCCCGCGATGCGTCGGGGAGGGAGTCGGAGTGCCCACGTGTTCGATCCGAAAGGGGTTTGAGTCTAGCTGATTGGGTCGTCGTAAAGCGTCCCCCGTTTGGGGGAGAAATGGGCGATATGTCGTGCTCCTGAGGCCGATGCTGTCTCATCTCGTACGCTCGCCGTCGGGCCGTCGGGTGGGCCGCGAGGCGCAGATGTAGTTCGGCCGGCGCCAACGACTCCGCTGACGCCGGCCGATGGGGTGTGAGTCGATCGTGAGTCGAGGGGCCGTCGGGCTCAGGAACTCGAGAAGCCGTCCGAGTGAGTCGGGAGAGTCAGGGACGACCGGCGTTCAGAGGCCGCTTCGTGGGTGTGTGGTGTGACACGAGTCGGTGCATTGCTGGAACGACTCGACGTCGCCGCCGATGTACATGTTGTCCGACGCGCCGAAGAGCGGCTCGTGCCACGCGGGATAATCGGTGTGACAGGAGAGGCACGCGGCCTTGCTGGTCCGCTGGATGCTCGCCTCGTCGAGATGGCACGACGAGCAATTCGCCAGGTCCGCGCCGAAGCGGTTCGAGCGCGAGTGGATGAAATGCACGCGCACCTGGATGGGACCCTCGAGCTCGAAGGCGAGGGGGACGTGGCAGCCGTTGCAAGCCGCGCGGTTGTCGTTGGCGTGCAGCACGGTGCCGAGGTCGCCGCCCCCTTGGTGGCAGGTGTTGCACGGACCGGTGCCGAGGGCCGCCTCGGTGCGCACTGGCGTGCCGACCTGGATCTCGATCGTCCGCGAGCGCGGGATGTCCTGACCGAGGTAGACGCGGCGCCCCTTGATGGTCGCGAGGTAGGTGCCAGGAGCGGCGTCGGCAGGGATGTGGAAGGTCATCGTGTCACCCACCGGGTCGTCCCACTGCGGGTTCCCTGGGGTGAACGCGCCGCCGAAGACGATCGGCGAGCTCGGGAAGAGCGCGAACTCCGAGTAGACGCCATCGACGGCGGGGGTGCCGACGACGTGCGTCTGGTCGAAGAGGAAGGTCTCGAGGGACGCGACGCTGAAGATCGGCTGGATGTCCTGCGCGGGGCCGATGATCTGCCCCATCAGCATCCGCTCGCGGTGCTTACGGCGATAGTACGTCGCCGAGGGATCGATGAACGCGAAGGCGCGGTAGTAGGAGATGCCCGCCGGATCGCCCGCCAAGACCTCGTTGTAGGTGGGCAGCGAGCCCGGCGGGTGAAGGCGATTGCCGCTGCCGTCGCGCAGCGTGATCTGGAACGTGACGTCCGTGCCGGGGGCGTAGGTGCCGTCCGCCAGGGGCGGGGTGACGGGCTCGAGGTCGATGTCGAAGCCGTAGTCGTAGGGCGGGTTCGCCTGCTGAGTGACGGGGATCGTGAAGAGCTGCGTGGGGCTCTGATTCCACCAGAGTGCGAGCGCGGTCGTGCGCGGCCGCATCTTGAAGGTGCGGCTCGGGCGCGTGGAGTTGCGGACCTCGACGAGGCCCTCCTCCTGGAACGCCGTCGCGCCGCCGCAATCCTCACGGCTCGGGCAGTCGTACGTCCACTGCATCGCGCGCATGCGCCGGATGAAGAAGTCGTCCGCGGGCGAGCGCTGGTCCTCGCGTCCGGCGTTGACGATCGTGGGCTCCCCCGTGAGACGCCCTCGGTCGTCGACCTGCCAGAGGATGAAGATGTTGGGGCGCTCCATCCACTTCGCGCCGCGGTAGTACGCGCGCCGGACCCATGTACCGTCCGGGTTCGGCAGCCCGATGAAGTCGTATTCCTCGCGATCGACGCCGCGCCAGTCGAGGTGGGCGAACGCGCCCGTCGTCGCGAGACTCGACACTCCTTGGTCGCTCGCGACGTCGTTGAACGCCCGCAGATCGATCTGGTCGAGGAAGAAGCGCTGGCCTGCGCGGACGTTCAGCGGAACACCGATCCCGTTCTCGACCTCGATCGCGAGCCCGACCGGGGTGTTCGGGGTGGTGGGCTCGTCCGTCACGATCTCGACCGGGCGGGGCGGCCCGAAGAGCGCTTCGCTCCCCGCCTCGACCTCGTCGCCCGAGGCGGAGCCGTCGCAAGCGACGCCCAGGAACATCGGGGTGAGCAACACCCATCTCCAAGCACCGGACGTCGACATTGGCTTCATGCGCACCTCCACACCTCGCACCAGCAGATGTCGTGCCACCACGGCAATCGTGCGCTCTCGACGGAAGAACCGAAGGTCCGCGTTGGTGTCGCCAGTTTGGGGGTGTCTCGTTTCGTACAGATCTGCTCCCCAATATGGGGGAAACGTGCGTCGCATTGCTTGCCATCGTGGGCGACTTGCGGGTACGTCAACGTCGTGGGCGCGGCTGTACGATTTCCATCGTTGCTCCATCTCCGACACGTGATCGCGCCGTCCTCCCCTCGATGGGGGAGAGGCGGGAGAAGCCGATGAACGAGCGGAGCGTCGTCGCGGTGGGCGTGATCGCCCCACCGATCCTCGCGCACCTGCGCTTCCGTGGGGTCGCGCTCCGCGACGCCCGCACGATGGAGGAGGCGCTCGACGCGAGCCATGACCTGGTGCTCCTCGGCTCGCCGCTCGCGAGCTCGGTCGGCGCCGTGACCTGGGTCGAGCGTTTTCGTGAACGCGACGAGGTCACGCCGATCTTCGTCGTGGGCGACGACGCGAGCGTCGAGGCCGTGCTCCGCGAGCGGCAGCTCCCTCGGGTCGAGGCGTTCCCCGAGCGCACGGAGCCGAGCGCGATCGTCGCCGCCTGGGAGGCGCTGCGCGAGGCGACCCCGGACGAGCCGGCGCGCTCGATCGACGAGGCGTCGCTCGCCGCGTTGGTGGGCGACTCGCCGGGGATCGTGAAGGTGCGCGCGCTGCTCTCGCGACTCGCGGAGCGGAGCGCCGCGGCGCCGACGGTGCTCTTCACGGGCGAGACGGGGGTGGGCAAGGGCCTCGTCGCGCGTGCGCTCCATTACGCCGGCGGGCGGCGAGAGGCCCCCTTCATCGACGTGAACTGCGCCGCGATCCCCGCGAGCCTCATCGAGAGCGAGCTCTTCGGCCACGCCCGGGGGACCTTCACCGGCGCCGGAGGGGATCGTCCGGGCCTCTTCGAGACGGCGCACGGGGGCACGCTCTTCCTCGACGAGATCGGCTCGATGCCGCTGCCGCTCCAGAGCGTGCTCCTGAAGGTCATCGACGAGAAGCGAGTCCGTCGGCTCGGCGATCGGGTCGGTCGCGCGATCGACGTCCAGATCTTCGCCGCGACCCACGAGGACCTGACCGAGGCGGTCCGAAATGGCCGGTTTCGTGCCGATCTCTTGCATCGGCTCGACGTCGTGCGGGTGGCCCTCCCGCCCCTCCGCGAGCGAGGCGAGGATCGTGTGATGCTGGCGGAGGCGTTCCTGGAGGCGGCCTGCCGGAGCTACGGGCTACCGCGCCGCGTGCTCGCCGAGGACGCCAAGGAGGCGCTGCGGGTGCACGAGTTCCCAGGCAACGTGCGCGAGCTGAGGAACGTCATCGAGCGCGCTGTCTTGCTCGAGGCCGAGCTCGAGGTCCGCGCGGAGCACCTCGCGCTCCCGGCGCAGACCCGCGTGGCGGTGGAGGCGATGGGGGACGAGCTGCAGGTCGTGCTGCCGAACGCGAGCTTCTCGCTCGAGGCGCTCGAGGCGGCGACGCTGCGGGCCGCCCTCGCGAAGCACGCCGGCAACGTCTCCCGCGCGGCCCGCTACCTCCGCATCGGCCGGCAGAAGCTGCTCTACCGGATGCGAAAGCACGGGCTTCGGTAAAAAACGTCCAGCAGTCCCCTGTCCCTGTCCCTGCACCTGCCCGTGCTCAGCGACGCCGCCGGGCCCGCGCGATCGCCGCGACCTCGTCCGCGATTCGGCCCGTGAAGGGCGCCGCGATCGGGCGGCCCGTCTCGACGATGATCTCGATCGCCTCGCTCGGCGTCAGCGTCGGGCGCACCGCGTAGAGCTTGGCCGCCAGGTTCGCGACGTTGGGCGACGCCATGCTCGTGCCCGAGAGGGGCACCGTCGCGCCGTCGGGGACGAGGCTCGGCACCTCGACGCCGAAGTCGAAGATGCGCACGCGCTCGGCGTTCGAGTTCGTGAACGTCGCCCAATCTCCGAAGCGGTCGACCGCGCCGACGACGAGCAGGTTCGGTGCCTCGAGGCTCGCCGGGACGTCGCCGTACTCGACGACGTCGCGGTTCGAGTTGCCCGCGGCCACCACGAAGAGGGTGTTCGGGCACGCCGCGAAGACGTTCGCCCACGTCTGCGCGCGGTGCGCGTGCACCTCGCGCGCGCGCGCCATCACCGCGGCGTCGTCCGCGTAGCGATCCCGCTCGTGACGGAGCTGCGAAGCCACGTAGTCCTCGCCGAAGCCGAGGCTGGCGTTCACGACGCGGATCTCGTGAGCGTTGATGAAGGCGGCGATCGCCTCGACGTTCGCGCGCTCCTCCGCGAGCTCCTCGTCGGTCGGGCCACGGTGGTGATAGATGCGCGACTCGCCCGCCCACGCCGAACGGAAGATCGCCATCCGCGCCTGCGGCACGCCCGCGAGCATGATCCCCGCGACGTGGGTGCCGTGCGCCCACTCCCCGACGGCGTCGAGGTTCTTCTCGAGCTCCACGAGCTGATCCGGATCCGTGACCGAGCGCATCAGCGCGAGGACGCGCTGCGCGGGCTCGGACGACGCGAGCCCGGCGCGCAGGTCCATGATGCCCTGCAAGAAGGGCCCGTACTCGCGCACCACGTCCTCGCCCGGGTCGAAGAGCAGCGCCATGTGGCTCGTCTCGCCGATGTCCTGCACCACGCCGTGGACGTCGTCGATCAGGCGATTGCCGTCGTCATCGGCGCCGTTCGGCTGCTCGCCGGGGTTCGTGAAGAGCTGGCGCTCGAAGAGCGCGGGGTTCGTGCCGACGTCCCAGACGGCCACGCGGACCTCGCGGGCGTCGCGCGCGCGGGTGAGGTCCACCGTGGGGAAGTTGTAGGGGCGCGGCGCCGGTCGCGCGTCGTGCTCGGTCCGGACGAGCTCGATCGCGGCGAGAAAACGCGCGCGGTTTTCGATGATCGAGGGCAGGATCTGCTCGTAGAAGAGCGCGCTGCCCGCGGTCTCGAGCGAGACCATCTGCCGGCGGATCTGGCCGAGCTGCGCGCTCGCTTGCTCGGGCGCTTGGAAGAGTTGGAAGAGCACCGTGCTCGCGCCGAAGCGGGTCCGCGGCTGCTCGCGGAAGACCGCCGCGATCGCGGCCTCCGCGGCCGACTCGTCGTCGGCGTGGCGGCGTCGCGCGATCTCCGCCAGGTAGGTGTTGCCCGCGTAGGCGCTGTTGCGGTTCGCGGCGCGGTGGCGCACGAGGCGGACGAGCTTCTCGGCGCGGTCGAGGTTGCCCCCGGCGAGCGCAGCGGCAGCGAGATCGAAGAGGCGCTCCACCGCCTTGCCGGTCAGCGCGGGAGCTTCGTCGGGGCTCTCGAGCCACGCGCCGAGCGACTGCGGCTCGGTGCCCGGCTGCGCGCCGACGAGGCGCTCGAACGCGCGCTCGGCCACGAAGTCGCGGAGCGCGGCGCCCTCCAGGCGCGCCCACGGATCCGCGGGGGTCTCGGGCTCGGGCGCTTCGGCGACGGGGGCCTCGGGCGGCGGGGGAGGCGCCTCGACGGGCGGGGGGAGCGGCGAGCCGCCGCACGCGAGCGTGAGCACGATCGAGGAGAGCAAGGCGATGCGCATGAGGGCGGCATAGTGCCTGACCTCGGACGAGGCCACCCGAGTCCCGGCTCGATCGGGCGAGGCCGCTTCATGCGTCGTCGTCGCGGCGGCCACTCGAGCGGTGCGATCCTCACGTGATCGTGCGAAGCTTCCTCGCGACGTGGACGAGCGCACACCGCCGGAGCCCTCCGACGCGAAGCCCGCACCCCGACCTCGTCGCGCGCGCCGCTGGCTTCGGCGCGTGGCGTGGTGGGGACTCGGCCTCGTCGCGCTGCTCGCGCTGCTCACGATCGTCGCGCTCCACCTGATCGAGTCCGAGCGCGGGCGGCGCCTCGTCCGCGAGCTCGCCGCCGACGAGGGCCTCGCGCTCGACTATCGGCAGCTCGAGCTCAGCCCTGCGTCGGGCCGCTTCGCCCTCGTCGGATTGACCCTGGAGATGCCCGAACCGTGCCGCGCGCTCGGCGACGACTGGCTCGCCATCGCGCGGGTCGAGGCCGAGGGGTCGGCGGGCGCGCTGCTGACGGGCAAGCTGCACATCGGGCGCGTGCTCGTCGAAGGCGTCCGCGCGCGGCTCGTCGTGGACGACGAAGGGCGAGACTGCGTCGCGCTCGCGCTCGAGGGCCTCCTCGGGGAGGAGGCTCCACCCCCCGACGACGAGGCGACGCCACTCTCGCGGCTCCTCGCCGACCTCGAGCTACCGATGGGGCTCACGGTCGACGAGGTGATCGTCCGCGACGTCCGCGTCGAGCTCGTGGATCGGCGCGAGCGCGTGGAGGCCTCGCTGGACGGACTCGAGCTGCGCGCGTCGCTGCGGAGCGAGGGGGGCCTGGTCGCCGAGGTCGCGATCGCGTCTCCCGAGCGCGCGTCGGGGACCGAGCTGCGCGTCGTCGTCGGCCCCGAGGGCGCGGAGGCGCAGCGCTACGACGCCGATCTGCGCTTCGCGCACGCAGCCCGCGTCGAGGGCGCGTCGATCACGCTCACCAGCGAGACCTCGCTCGAGCGCCTCGCGCTCGGCGCCGAGCTCGAGCCCTTCGCGCGCATGCTCGCCCTCGGCGGCGACCACTCGGACGACGGGCGCGCCGACGACGCGGCGAGGACGGGCGACGGGCGCGCCGACGACACGCCGAGGACGGGCGACGGGCGCGCCGACGACGCGGCGAGGACGGGCGACGGGCGCGCCGACGACGCGCCGAGGATGGGCGAGGGGGGCGTCGCGCTCGGTCGGGCGCTCGGGCTCCCGCGTGCGCTCCTCGCCCTCGAGGCCCGCGCCGACTTCGTCCCCGACGAGGCGCGCGTCGACGCGCAGCTCGTCCGCCTCGCGCTCCTCGGGGACGTCGCCGAGGCGTCGCTCGACGCCGCGCTCCACGACGACGCGCCACTCCCTGCCCTCGGGCGGGGGCACGCGCGCTTCGACCTCGCCCCACTCGTCGCGCTCCTTCCTCCGGAGCTCGGCGTCGTCGCCGAGGGCGTGCGTGGGCGGGTCGACGTCACGCCGAGCGGCGAGGACGCCAGCGACGCGCTTCGCGCCGCGCATGTCTCGCTCTCCGCAGGCGCGGCGCGGGTCGTGCTCCCCGACGGACTCGCCGAGCTATATGGGCTGACCCTCGGGCTCGAGGGCGACGTCGAGCCCTCCAGCGCGCGGTTTCGCGCTGACGTGGCCTTGCCGCAGCTCAGCGCGCGCGCCGAGGGGGCGACGCTCGCGCTGCGGGAGCTGACCTTCGGGATCGGCTCGGAGCGGTTGGCGATGCGCGCCGACGTGCCCGACGCGGCGCTCCCCTTCGAGGGCGCGCTGGCGGCGGAGCTGCGGCTCGCGGGGCTCCGGGCGAGCGCCGAGGGCGCCGATCTAGCTCTCGAGTCGTTGGCCCTCGAGGCGGCGCTGCCGGCGCAGCCCGACCAGAGCGTTTCGCTTTCGCCGACCGTACGCGTCGCCCTCGGCGAGCTCGACGCGCGGGCGCCGGGCGCGTCGGTCCGGTGGCCCTCGGCCACGGTCGAGCTCTCGGCGCGGGAGCTCCGCCGCGCCTCCGGCGTCGTGCCCGTCGAGGGCCACGTGGACGCCCGCCTGCGCGCGCCCCAGGTCGAGGCACGCGCGGGCGCGGAGAGAGTCTCCGCCGAGGCGCTCGACGTCTCGCTCAGCGGCCGTCTGGGCGCGGACCCCGCGCTCGACGTCACCACGCGCGCGCGAGCGCTGCGCGCCGCGGGCGCCGGGCCCGCGGTCGAGGTGCGCGCGCTCGATCTGCGCGCCGGGCTCTCCAATGTCGCGCTCGACGAGCGCGACCTGCCGAGGAGCCGCGCGACGCTCTCGCTCGAGACGCGCACCGAGCGCGTGGGCTTGCGCGACGCGGGGCAGCACGTGATCGCGGCGGGGCTCGGCTTCACGCTCCGCGGTCGCTACGCGGGCGCCGCCCCGTCGTCGCTGAGCGGGACCGTGCCGCTCGGCGGCCTGCGCGTCCTCTCCGCCGGACAGCCCGAGCTCGCGCTCCCGGGCGGGACGCTCTCGTTCGAGGTCGGCGACCTGCGCGTGAACCCCGACGTCCCGCTCCGCTCGTCGGCCACCCTGCGGGTCCGAGGGCGGCTCGCGTCCGCCTATACCCTCGATGTCGGCGCGCGCCTCGCGGACGGCGCCGCCGAGGCCGACGCGCACCTCCACGTCGCGCCGCTCGGCGCCCTCGGCGCGCTCGTCGAGCTGCCCGAGAGCGTTCGGCTCGCCGAGGGGACGCTCGATCTCCGCGCTCGCGGTCGCTACGGCGCGCTCGAGAGCGCGGACCCCAGCCTGAGCCATCACCTGGAGCTGGTCGTCGAACGAATCGGTGTGCGTGAGGAGGGCGCCGACCTCCACCTGCCGCGGGTGGCGCTCACGGTGGACCACCAAGGTCGCGGCGCGAGCCACGAGGCGCAGCTTCGTCTCCGCGTGGCGTCTCCTCGGCTGAACGACGAGACGCTGTCCGGGGAGCTCACGCTGCGCGCCGACGCGCGCCTCGACGGGGCGGCGCAGCGCGCGCACGTGGAGGTTCGCGCGGCGGGGCTCGGCGAGCTCGAGCTGGAGGCGACCCTCGACGCCCACGGTGAAGCGGGAGGGCGCGTGCGGCACACCGAGCGCGTGATCACGAGGGGCCTCGACGGGCTGACCGCCCTCCTCCCGCCGAGCGTTCGTGCGGGGCTCGACGTCGACCTCGCGCGCATCGGCGTCGAGATCGAGGGGGGAGGCACGCTCGACCACGTGGTCGACCTGCGAGCGGGTGGGGTCGATCCCGCGCTCGCTCGGGAGGCCGCCTTCGAGCAAGAGCTCCGCGCCCACGTCACCGGCGTGCGCTACGCGCCCGAAGGGCTGAAGGTCGAGGTGCCCGAGACGCGCTTCGAGCTGCGGGCGCGGGGCGACGTCGCGCGCGTCGTCGCCGAGGTCGACCTCCACGTGCCGCTCGTCGACGTGGAGGACTCGCTGCATCACGTCACGTTGCACGGCGCCGAGCAGCAGCTCCGCTTCGAGTCTAGGGGCCCCCTCGAGGACGCCCACTTCGACGTGCACGTCGACGCGCAGCTCGCGCGCGTCGAGCAGGACTTCTCGCCCGTCTACCCGATGGAGCAGGTCGTGCTCGGCATCGACTTCGGCATGAGCGGCCTCGACGCCATGGAGCTCCGACGGCTCGAGCTCGTGAACGCGCGCGCCGGGACGCGCCTCGAGCTCTCGAAGACGCTCACGCGCTCGCGGGCGGTCGAGGTCGATCTCGCCGCGAGCGCCGACGGTTTGCCGGCGGACCTCGCGACGAACGGAGACGGTCCGGCGCGTCGCGCGGCGCGCGGCGGTGAGCACCTCGTGCTCCGCGGGCAGCTCACACAGGATCTGAGCCGACTCGACGCGGCGCCCGATGCGCTCCGAGCGCGGGGGCGCGTGAGCGTGCCTTTCACCCTCGAGTCGGGGGACGGATCGCTCTTCCGCGCTCACGCGACGATGCGGCTCGAGGACGTGAACGTCGAGCTCCCCGAGCTCGGCGTCGTGCTGGAGGGCGTACGCGCGAACGTGCCTGTCGAGGAGGCCTTCGAGTGGACGAGCGACGGGAGCGTCCATCTGGTGGCGAACACCGAGCGCAACCCCTTCGCCCGCGTCCGCTACCAGGATCTCCAACCCTTCTTGTCGTCCGAGAACTTTCTCGAGGTCGCGCGCGTGCGCGTCGGCGAGATCGAGCTCGGTCCCATCGTCGGCAGCCTGGTCGTCGATCGAAACGTCTTCGCCGTGCACGGGATCCGCATCGAGCGGGGGGAGGCGATCATCTCGGGACAGCTCCTCGTCGACTACCTGCCGGGGGCCGAGCGGGTGCAGTTTCGGGGCAACGTCACGGGGCTGCGCACGCGGAACTCGAACTCGCCCCTCGACGCGAACGCCGCCGTCGTCTTCACCCCATCGCGCCTCGAGCTCGACGGACGCATCCAGATCGTCCGCGTCACCACGAGCCATCTCCGGGGCTTGCTGGACCTCGTCGATCCCTTCCGAGAGGATCCTTCGCTCAACAGCCTGCGCAGCGCGCTCCGCTTCGGTCACCCGAGGCGGGTCACCATCAACCTCTCCCAGGGCCTCATGTCGCTCGACGTGAAGATGGGCGGGGTGCTCGGGTCGCTCATCAACATCAGCGAGATCCGGGGCATTGCCCTCGGTCCTTTCATGAACCGCCACGTCGCACCGCTCCTGCCGGAGCTCTGACCATGCCGATCTCCCGAGTCTCTCTCCGAAAACCCTCGCGATCCACCAGGCGCAGGCTGGGCCGCCGCCCGCCCGCGACGGCCACTCTCTCGGTGACCCTCGCCGTGTTCGGCGCAGTCGGCTGCATCTCGGCGCCGGACGTCGTCTTGCTCGACCGCAAGACGGTGCTCGAAGAGCTGGCGAGCGGCGAGCTGCACCCGCTCGAGAACGATCTACGCGACGAGGCGATCGTCCCCAGGGGCGTGGACTTCACTCGTGCGCAGCTCCGCGAAGCGGGCGCCGACACCTCGGCGGGAACGCTCAGCCGAGTGGTGCAGATCCACGCGCTCCTGCGGACCGAGACCGAGTATCTCGACGAGCTCCTCGTGATGCGTTGCGTGGGGGAGGGCCGCACGGGGTTGCTCGTGGAGACGCCGCGGAGCTGCACCACGCGGGTCAGCCAGACGCGCACGAGCGCCGCCGTGCAGCGCGTCAACCGCGCCAGGCGACAGCTCTGGCGATACCTCCGCGAGCAGCGACCGGGTGTGAGCGAGGAGGAGATCCGCGGCACCTGGCGTCGGCACCACCTCGCGTCGGTGGTCTGCGGCGGGCAGATCGAGACCGAAGGGGGCTGGGAGGTGAAGCGGTGCTGAGGGGACGCGGCCCGAGCTCCCTGTGCGTCGGCGTCTTGCTGGTCGGCGCGAGCATGGCGCGCGCGGACGCGGTGCCGGTCCCCTCGGCGCTGACGCCGCGGCGCGCGCTCACGGCGGGCGGCTACGACCACTTCGCGGGGACGCTCGCGCCGAGCGGCGACGAGATCTTCTTCGTCGGGAACGCCAACAGCACGGCCGAGATCTTCGCGCAGAACCTCGAGCGCGGGTTCCCGCGTTTGCTCTTCGACGACGCGGCCGACGTCGCGCAGCCGCGCATCAGCCCCGACGGTCGTCGCCTCCTCTACATCTCGTACCAGCAGGACGCCGGCGGCGACGCTTGCGTCTTCGACCTGCGTCGCCAGAGCCGGCGGTGTCTGACGCGCCCCGGCACCGCCGTGATGCACGTCTTCTGGTTCCCCGATGGCGAGACCATCGGCGCGCTCACCCGGCAGGGCGCCGACGGCGCGCACCAGCTGCGGCGGTTCCGGGTCGACCGCCGCGCGAGCGAGGGCGAGCTTCTCATGGAGCGATCCATGTCGGCGCCCGCGGTCTCGCCGGATGGCCAGTGGCTCGCCTTCGTGCCACTCGAGCGCAACGAGGGCGCTGCCCGCGGAAGCCTGCGCCGAGCCACCCGCGGCCTCGCGCTCGTCCGCCTCTCCGACGGCGCGGAGGCGTCCTTTCTCCCCGAGCTCCCGGGTGCCACGAACTTGCCCGCCTTCGGGCAGGACGGCGCCCACCTCTACTTCACGCAATACCTCAACGACACGAACTTCGACGGTGTCATCGACGGCAACGACAACGGCGTCCTCTTCCGCGTGCCCTTCGACGCGTCGGCCTCCCAACCGACGCGCGCGCGGTCGTACGAGCAGCTCACGAGCGGTCGCACCAACTGCCAATACCCCTCGCCCGCCCGCGAACGCCTGATCGCGACCTGCGTCCGCGCCGGGTACCTGCAGATCTACGCGATGCCCCTCGAGGGGCTCGTCCCCTCGGGCTGGGATCGCGCGCGGCTCCAGGCCGAGATGGAGGCGAGCCGCGACCCGTGGGAGCAGATCATGCTCATCCAGCGCATGGTCTCTCGCGAGCGCGATCCCGCCGAGGTCACGGCGCTCTATCGCAAGACCGTGACGTATCACCTCGCGCTCCGCGAGTACGAGTCGGCCGAGCACTACCTCGGCCTGCTCACGGCGCGCGCGGAGGGGCCGCTCGCGGCGTGGGTCGGCGTCCTGCGCGAGCTGGTGGGGCATCGGCGCGCCGAGCAGCGCCTGCGCAACGGCAACCTCACGGCGGAGTTCATCGAGTCCGAGCGCGAGCGGCTGCACCGACTCGACGACTTCTTCGAGTCTCCGCACGGCTCGGCGCGACGGCTCGCGCGGCTCGCGGAGGCCGAGATCTTCCTGGTGCTCGGGGACAAGGCGCAGGCGCTCGCGATGTTCGACGCGGTGGACATCCGCGACGAGACGGACGCATCCGTGCTCCACGCGTGGACGGGCCTCGCCGACGTACTCCTGCGCGATCTCGGCGACCGCGATCGTTGGGCGGAGGTCCACCGCCGCCTCGCCTCGCACGGGGCCCTCTCGACGCGCGATCGTCTCCACCACGCGGTGGCGTACATCGAGGTGCTCGGCCGCGGTCGCACGCCGGAGGAGGAGCTTCCCGTGTTGCGGAGGGCGCGCGCGACGGCGGAGGACGGCAGCGAGGTCGCGCTGATGCTCGACCTCGAGCTCGCCCTCGCGCGGGGCTTCGAGGCAGAGCACCACGTGGGCGAGCCTGGGGTCGACATGGCGGCGGTCGAACGCTCGGTCGAGGCGGAGATCGACAGAATCTGGCGCTCGGCGACGGGCTTCGAGAGACACCGCGCGGTCGCGATGGCGGTGATCGAGCGGGCCGCCGAGCACGATTGGGGCCACCTCATCCACCACTTCGCCGAGCAGTGGCTCGCCGACGTGCCCACCGATCACGTCGAGCGGAAGTACGCCGAGGCGCTCTACGAAGAGGTGATGCTCGAGCGCGCCTACGTCGAGCTCGACCAGGGCCGCTCGCCGCGGGAGCTCTTCGCGAAGATCATCCGGGACACGGACTCGCTGGAGGCGCACGTCGGGTACATCGAGGCGTGCCTGCGCGAGGGACGCACGATCGACGAGCTCCGCGCCGAGTACCGCGCCCGCTACCGGCGCGACAGCCCCGTCGAGTCCTTCGCCGAGGCATACCTCGTCGCGCGCGGGCTGCCGGAGGTTCACGACGTCGCGCGGCACACCGAAGAGGTCGAGCGCGCGCGCGCGCTCCTTCGCCCGGTCGCCGAGGCGATGCCGCGCGCGGTCGAGGTGCACCACCTCTACGCGTACCTCGCGCACCGCCAATACCACCGCACCGGCGAGAACGACGCGCGCCGCGCCGCGCACGCGCGCTACTACCTCGCGCTCGACCTCGCGCCGAACGATCCGCGGCGCCGCGCGAGCTTGCTCGAGGAGATCGGCCTGCTCCAGGCGTCGCTCGGCAACCACCGGATCGCGCTGCGACACTTCGCGGAGCGCGAGCGGCTGCCCTTCCGGTCCGCGGCGAGCGAGCTCTCGTTCCGGCTCGCCAAGGCGCGCAGCCTCTTCCACGCGGGGTCGTATCTCCCAGCGAAGGCGGAGACGGCGCTCGCGATGGAGCTGGTGGAGCGCGACCCCGACCTCGCGCGCTACCGACCCTTGGTGCTCGATCGCGCCGCGCTCTATCACTTCGCGGCGGGCGCCCACGAGCGGGCGGTGGAGCTCTACACCGCGCTCGTCGAGGCCACGGAGGATCGTTCGGTCGCGGTGCGCATGAAGGCGCGGCTCGGCCTGGCGGCGTCGGCGGTGGCCGCGGGTGACATTCACCTCGCGCACGAGCGGCTCGAGGAGGTGCGGCGCCTGCTCGACTCCGAGGAGCCCTTTCGGACCGATGAGCGTCGCCACCGTCGCGCGGCCTCGCACTTCGACCGCGACGACTATCGTCCGCTCGTCGCGGGGCTGCTCGCGCTCGCGCGTCGAGGAGACGGCGACTTGCCGGGGGCGGCGGAGGCCCTGCTCGAGCGCCACGAGATCTACGAGGCGCGTTTCCGTCGCTACGGCCGCGACGCCTACCTGCTCGAGCTCGCGCGCATCTCCCACCAGCTCGCCGAGAACGCCTACCGACGGGGCGAGATGGGCGCCGCCCGCGAGCACGTCGAGGCCGGACTCCGTGACGCGGACCGGTGGCTCTCTCGCACGAGCGGCGAGATCGAGGAGACGACGCTCGCGCTGGTGCGGGCGGCGGCGGAGCTGCACGTCTACGGACGCGTCCCGCGGTCGGCCTTCGGCTTCGACCTGCTCGCGCGCGTCCGCGAGGCGTACCGTCTCATCACCGAGCGGCCCAACCCACGATGGGCCGACGAGCGCTACCTCTTCCCCATCTACCTGACATTGATGGAGACCGCGCGGCGCTGAGGGCCGTGCGCGGCGGCGTGCGGCGTGCGCCGCGGTGGCGTGCGCGGCGGCGTGCGGCGGTGCGCCGCGGTGACGTGCGCGGCGGTGCGCCGAGGTGGCTGCGCGGCGCCGAGGTGGCGTGCTTGGCGCCGCGTC
Source organism: Myxococcales bacterium (assembly GCA_019637115.1). Lineage (GTDB taxonomy): Bacteria > Myxococcota_A > Polyangia > Polyangiales > Houyiibacteriaceae > JACKEH01. The sequence goes on from JAHBWH010000016.1 coordinate 37,662, forward strand.
GAGCTGGGGTGCCTCGCGCCGCCCCGATCTCTACGATGCGGATGGCCTGACGATCGACCATGGCCCTCCCGCGGCGGCCGACGTAGGTTCTCGCCATGGCCCGCCTGCTCTCCGCCGTGCTCGGCAACTCCCAACGCCTCGACGGCGGTGCGATGTTCGGAAACGCGCCCAAGCCGCTCTGGGAGCGCTGGATCTCGCCCGACGAGCGCAACCGCATCCCGCTCGCGTGCCGCGCGATGCTCGTCGAAGAGGAGAGCCCCGACGGGACACGGCGCGTGCTCGTCGAGACCGGCATCGGCGCGTTCTTCCCCCCCGCGCTGCGTGACCGCTACGGCGTCCAGGAGCCCACCCACGTGCTGCTGGAGAGCCTCGCCGCGCTCGGGTTGAGCCCAGACGACGTGGACGTGGTCGTCCTCTCGCACCTGCACTTCGACCACGCCGGTGGGCTCCTCGCCGCCTACGAGGAAGGCGCCGCGCCGCGGCTCGTCTTCGAGCGCGCGCGCTTCGTCGTCGGCGCCGACGCCTTCGCGCGCGCGAAGGCGCCCCACGCGCGGGACCGCGCGAGCTTCATCCCCGAGCTCCCCGGTCTGCTCGAGCGTACCGGCCGCCTCGAGCTCGTCGAGGGGCGGACCTCGGAGACGCTCGGAGCGGGGTGGTCCTTCCACTTCGGCGAAGGACACACGCCGGGCCTGATGCTCCCGGAGGTCGAGGGCGAGCGCGGCCCCATCGTGTTCGCGGGCGACCTCATCCCCGGCCGGGCGTGGATGCACCTCCCCATCACGATGGGCTACGACCGCTACCCCGAGCGCCTCATCGAGGAGAAGGAGGCGCTGCTCGAGGATCTGCTCGCGCGCGGCGGTCGGCTCTTCTTCACGCACGACCCCGAGGTCGCCTTGGCCACGGTCGCGAAGGATGAGCGAGGCCGCTTCGGCCCCCTCGCCGAGGTCGCCACGCCGACGCGCCTGGCGCTCTGACCTCCACCCGTCGCTCGGCGCACCGCTCGAGGCTGCGCGCGGACCGAGCCGGCCCCGCGCCTGGGCGCGTGCGACCGCGCGAGGGAAGGCCGAGCGAGCTCAGCGAGTACGGGCCAAGAAGGGGAGCACCGCCGCGAGGAAGGCGCGCGGGGTGTCGACGTGCGCGAAGTGCGAGCTTCCTTCGAGCCAGACCTGCTCGGCGTCCGGCAGGAGCGCGCCGAGCCGCCGGCCGACCTCGGGCGGGACCATCGGATCGGTGCGCGCGTAGAGGAGCTGGAGGGGCACCGGGAAGCTCCCATCCAGCGCGCGGAGGCGCGCGGCGAAGCGGCTCAGATCGTCGGGGTCGAGGCCGTCGGCCATCCAGCTGACGAACGCGCGGCGCCCCTCGTCGGTCCTCAGCGGGGCGCCGTAGATCTGCGCCTCCTCGCGAGACTTCAGCGTCTCGTCGAAGTAGTGCACGTTCCGGTGGACCCATCGCTCGGGGTCGCGCGCGACGAGCCGCGCGAGCAACGCCCGGCTGCCAGGCGCCCGGAAGGCGAGGGCGAGGGCGCGGAGGCGGGGCAGCGGGAAGGCGGGCCCGTGGACCTGCACGAGCGTCGTGACGCGCTCCGGTGCGTCGAGGGCGAGCTGCATCATCACGTAGCCGCCCATGCTGTTGCCGATGACCGCCGCGCGCTCGAGCTCGAGCGCGTCGAGCAGCGCGCGCATGCTCGCGGCGAGCGTGCCGACGTCGCAGCGGGCTGGCGCGTCGCTCTCGCCAGCGCCGGGGAGGTCGGGGACGATGACGCGGAAGCCCGCGTCCACGAGCGGCCCGACGACGTAGCGGAACGAATAGCTGCTGGTCATCAGCCCGTGCACGAGGAGGAGCGCGGGCGGGTCGTCGCCCGTGGACTCGAGCGGGCCGGGGACGGGGCTCGAACCGCCCACGGGTCGCTTGCGGCGCGTGGCGCGTGTCGCCGGTGAGGGCGCCGAGGCGGCCGACGCGACGTCGGTGACGCGCAGGCGCAACGGCCCCTCGGGCAGTCGAACGACGACGTCGCGCCGCGGAAGCCCGAGGAAGGGGTGCGGGCGCCGCGGGGTCGCGGGGAGCTGGTCGAAGGGGACACGCGCGAAGGGGCGCTCGACCCACTCCGCGTCGGCCGAAAGCGCGCCCTTCACGCCGACGCTCACGCGCCCTCTGCGGCTGCGAGCGCCTTGATTCGCCCGATCATCGCGTGGAGCCCGTTGCTGCGCCCGGGGCTCAGGTGCTTGTCGAGCCCGAGGCGCTCGAGGACCAGACGGTGATCGATCGACGCGATCTCGCCGGGAGTCCGGCCGTCGTAGACGAGCAAGACCAGGGCGACCAAGCCGCGGACGATGTGCGCGTCGCTGTCGGCCGCGAAGCGCATCACGTCGCCCTCGCGCCGTCCGACGAGCCAGACCTGGCTGAGGCAGCCCTTCACCTTCGTCGCGTCCGTCTTGAGCGCGTCGTCCATCGGAGGGAGCGCCCCGCCCAGCTCGATGAGGTAGCGATAGCGCTCCGACCAATCTTCGATGAGCTCGAAGGTCTCGTAGACGTCGTCGAGGGTGGTCACCCGCCCGGTCTAGGACGCGCGCTCGGTGGGCGCCAGGGCGAGTTTGTGCGGGGCGCCCCATGGTTTGCCCGCCCCGTGGCTGCCCGGCGTTTCCCGTCCGCCGCCCGAGCGATGAGCTGATAAAGATGCGCCATGACGATGGATCTCGGAGGTCATGTCGCGGAAGCCTCGCGGCTCTTGCTGAAGCGTGGGTTCGACTCGGCGACCGTGACCGAGGCCCTCGGGATGCTCGGGCGCGGCGCGGCGGTGGACCGGGTGTACATCTTCGAGAACGGCGGGACGCCCGACGCTCCCACGTGCAGCCAACGCTACGAGTGGAGCGACCAGGTCGAGCCGCAGATCGACAACCCCGCGTTGCAGGATCTGCCGTATCTGGAGATGGCCCCCGGGTGGTCCGACGTGCTGTCGGCCAACGAGGTCATCTGCGGCCTCCCAGCGACCATGGCGCCCGAGGTTCGCGCGTTGCTGGAGGCGCAGGGCATCCAATCCATCCTGGTGTGCCCGATCTTCTTGGACGAGCGGTGGTGGGGGTTCGTCGGCTTCGACGACTGCCACGCGCCTCGGTCGTGGTCGGAGACGGAGATCGACCTCCTGCGCCGGTTTTCGCGAGCGCTCGCGGGGGCCGTGAAGCACGCCGACATGAAGTCCCGGCTCGCGCTGGCGCGTGACCAGCTCCGCTCGCTCGCCAAGACGTGAGCGCTCACCGTCCGTCGCGGTGAACCACCACGGTCGCGCCCGAGCCGTCAGCCTTGCCGATGGCGAGCAGGAGCGGCGTACGCGTCGAGCGTGGGTCGGCGGTGGGTCGAGCGGCTCAGTCGGCGCCGGGAAGGAAATCGAAGAGCTCGCGGCCCGTGCGCTCGCCGAAGAGGGCGACGCGCTCCCCGCCGTCGAAGTCGACGACGACGAGCGTGCGCCCGCCGGGGCCGACCAGGATCACGTACTCGGCGCGCTGGCTCGTCCAGGGAGCGTCGCCCTCGCACCGAACTTGCGCGTGGCCGCGACGCTGGAGCGAGAGGCGCATGCCGCCCACCGGGAGCTCGGCCGGCACCGCGCCGCCAGGCACTTCGTCGCAATCCCGGGCGAGCACCAGCGCTTGGCCCTCCTCGTCGAGCTGGACGAGCCACGGCGCGCGGTCGTTGCCCGGGGCCTGGAAGACGCGCGCGACGAAGCCCTCTTCGTCGAGCTCGAAGCTCCCGGCGAGCCAGAGCTCGGTGTTGGCGTAGAGGAGCACGTCCCCGACACGCAGCCCACGGGGCCCCGAGCGCTGCTTCGGCTTCTTCGTCTCTTCCTCCCTCGCGTCGTCCTTGCGCTTCTCGACCGCGCGCTGCTCGTGCACGCGCCGCCAGACGAAGGCTGCGACCGCGACGAGCCCGGCACCGACCGCGAGCTCGATCATGCCACCCCCATCGCGGCGCCGAACGCACGCGCGGCCGCCCCAGGATCGTTCGCCCGGCACGTCGCGCCGATGGCCGCGACGAGCGCCGCGCCCGCGGCGCGTACGGCCGGCGCGTCGTCGAGCGAGATGCCGCCGATGGCCACGATGGGCACCGTCGAGAGCGCGCAGGCCTCTCGGAGCCCATCGAGGCCCACGACCGGGTCCGGCCTCAGCTTGGTCCCCGTCGGGAAGACGGGGCCGAAGCCACAGAGATCGGCGCCCAGCGCGATCGCCTCGCGGAGCTGCGTGAGGTCGTGGGTCGAGACGCCGATCGGGCCGCGGAACAGCGCCCGCGCCTCCGTGATCGGCAGGTCGTCCTGGCCGAGGTGGAGCCCGTCGGCCCCCGCGAGCAGCGCGAGGTCGACGCGGTCGTTCATCACGAAGGGGACGCCAACCTTCGCGCACCGCGCCCGGAGCGCGCGCGCCAGCGCGAGGGTCTCTCGGTCGTCCGGGCCCTTGGCGCGGAGCTGGAGCACGGCGGCCCCGCCGGCCAAGAGGCCCTCCGCGACGTCGAGGGGGGACCGTTCGCAGACCTCGGGGTCGACGATCGCGTAGAAGCCGCGCCAAGGGAGAGGGGTCGTCATCGGGTCCGGGCTTCCTGCTAACCGGAACCCCAGGCGACGGCAACCCGGGCCGCGGACTCGGAAAAGCGACCCCAGACCAGAAATTTCGTCCCCACCACGCAACTGGGCGCGCGGCGGGTCGAGGAGGGCGCGTTCAACGACGGTTCCGCCCCCCGCGGCCCGCACAGCCAGGAGAACCCCATGTCCAAGCAACAGACCGTGGCGCCCAAGGAGCGCGTCAACATCACCTACAAGCCCGCCACGGGTGATGCGCAAGAGGACGTCGAGCTGCCGCTCAAGATCCTCGCGCTCGGTGACTACGCCGGCAAGCCGAGCGACGCGCCGATCGAGGAGCGCAAGGCCATCAACATCGACAAGGACAACTTCGACGAGGTCCTGGCCGAGCAGAAGATCTCGCTCGACCTCGCGGTCCCCGACGCCCTCAGCGAGGAGTCGGGCAGCGAGCTCGCCGTCCACCTCGAGATCCGGTCGATGAAGGACTTCGGGCCGGAGGCCATCGCCGAGCAGGTGCCGGAGCTCAAGCAGCTCCTCGAGCTGCGCCAGGCGCTCACGGCGGTGAAGGGACCGCTCGGGAACGTCCCGGCGTTCCGCAAGAAGCTCCAGGAGATCCTGGGCAGCGACGACGGGCGCGGAGCCCTCATGAAGGAGCTCGGCCTCGACGCCGAGTGATGGGAAGGAAGCCATGACCGAAGCAACTCAGACCGCCCCCGCCGCCGCCGAAGCCGCCACCGGAGAGCTCTCGCTCCTCGATCAGGTCCTCGCGGAGACGAAGATGAAGCCGAGCGACGACGGCTACGACGTCGCCAAGCGTGGCATGGAGGCCTTCCTCGGCCAGCTCCTCGCGTCCCAGCGGACGACGGAGCGCGTCGACAAGGTGCTCGTGGACGCGATGATCGCGGAGATCGATCGGAAGCTCTCGAAGCAGATCGACGCGATCCTCCACACGCCTGCCTTCCAGAAGGTCGAGTCGAGCTGGCGGAGCCTCCGCTTCCTCGTCGACCGCGTCGACTTCCGCGAGAACGTGCGCGTCGAGATCCTCGCCTGCTCGAAGGACGAGCTCCTCGAGGACTTCCAGGACGCGCCCGAGATCACGAAGTCTGGCCTCTACCGCCAGGTCTACTCGAACGAGTACGGCACCTTCGGCGGTGAGCCCTACGGCATGATGGTCGCGGACTTCGACTTCGGGCCCGGCCCGCAGGACATGGACTTGCTCCAGAGCTGCGCCGCCGTCGCCGCCATGTCGCACGCGCCCTTCATCGCGAACGCGAGCCCCACCTTCTTCGGCGTCGAGAGTCACACCGAGCTCCCGAAGCTGAAGGACCTCGAGTCCCTCTTCGAGGGTCCGCAGTACGCGCGGTGGGATAGCTTCCGCGACTCCGAGGACGCTCGCTACGTCGGCCTCTGCGGGCCGCGCTACCTCCTTCGCCTCCCCTATGGAGAGAAGACGGTGCCCACGAAGAGCTTCCGCTACGAGGAGACGGTCGTGGGCAACCACGACGCCTACCTCTGGGGCAACAGCTCGTTCGCGCTCGCGAGCCGCGTCGCGGACAGCTTCGCGAAGTTCCGCTGGTGTCCGAACATCATCGGCCCCCAGGCGGGCGGCGCGGTCGAGAACCTGCCGCTGCACTGCTTCGAGGCGATGGGCGAGATCCAGAGCAAGATCCCGACCGAGGTGCAGCTCACCGAGCGTCGCGAGTTCGAGCTCGCGGAGCAGGGCTTCATCGGCCTCGTCTACCGCAAGGACAGCGACAACGCGGCGTTCTTCAGCGCCAACTCCTGCCAGCGCCCGAAGCTCTTCGGGAACACGGAGGAGGGCAAGGCGGCCGAGACGAACTATCGCCTCGGCACCCAGCTCCCCTACATGTTCATCATCACGCGGCTGGCGCACTACCTGAAGGTCCTCCAGCGCGAGCAGATCGGGACCTGGAAGGAGCGCACCGACCTGCAGCGCGAGCTGCAGCGCTGGATCTCCCAGTACGTCGTCGACATGGAGAACCCGGCCCCGGAGGTTCGTTCGCGTCGCCCGCTCCGGCAGGCGAAGGTCATCGTCGAGGACGTGCCCGGTCAGCCCGGCTGGTACCGCTGCGCCCTGCAGGTCCGCCCGCACTTCAAGTACATGGGCGCGAGCTTCACCCTCAGCCTCATGGGTCGCCTCGACAAGCAGTGACCACACCGCGTGTCGCGAGGCCATCGCGCGAGAGAGCCCCCGAGCATTACCGCTCGCGGGGCTCTCTTGCGTCTGCTCCCCCGAGGCCTGTCGTCGCCAGCCACGCCCACGGGGCAGGGCATCCGAAGTGGCAGCGCTCGCTGCGCGCCGTCCGGTCGGATGGCTCTCGGATTCGGCGGAGCTTCTCTCCTGGCGCGCAGAAACGTGCCGCGGCGCCCCGCGTCCGCTGCTACCCTCGCCGCGTGGTCGGGCCTCCCGCGACGCCGCTGACGTTTGGGCGATACGAGGCGCTCTTTCACGTCGCGAGCGGCGGCATGGCCGAGGTCTTCGCCGCCCGCCTGCGCGGACCGCACGGCTTCGAGAAGCTCGTCGCGGTCAAGCGTTTGCTGCCGAGCCTGAGCGACGAGCAGTTCGTCACGATGTTCCTCGACGAGGCCCGGCTCGCCGCGAACATCACGAGCCCACACGTCGTCCAGACGCTGGAGCTCGGCCGGGCCGACGACGACGGCGCCCTCTACATCGTGATGGAGCTCGTGGTCGGCGCGACGCTCTTCGATCTCTGCGTGACCTCGCTCGACCACCTCGGCGCGACGCCGATCGCGGCCATGGTCGAGATCGTCGCGCAGGCCGCGCTCGGGCTGCACGACGCCCACGAGGCTCGGACGCCCACCGGGCAGCCGCTGCACGTCGTCCACCGCGACGTCTCGCCCCAGAACATCCTCGTCGGTCTCGACGGCCGGGTGCGGGTGACCGACTTCGGCATCGCGCGCGCGGTGCTGCGTCACACCCACACGCGCGCCGGTCAGCTCAAGGGGAAGGTCGCCTATCTCAGCCCCGAGCAGGCCGCAGGGGAGGCCCTCGACCGGCGCTCGGACGTCTTCGCGCTCGGCGTCGTGACGTGGGAGGCCCTGACGGGCCGCTCGCTCTTCAACACGGGCGACCCGGTGGAGACGGTGCGTCGCGTGAGGGAGATCCGCATCCCGAACGTCCGAGAGCTGCGGCACGAGGTCCCCGAGGAGGTCGATCGGGTCGTCGCCTGGGCCCTCCAGCGCGACCGGGAGGCGCGTTGTCCGAGCGCCGCCGAGTACGCGGCGGCGCTGCGCGCGGCCTTGCCGAGCCGGCCCAGTACCGCCGAGCTCTCTGCGCTCGTTGCCGAGCACGGCGGTGAGAACCTCGCCCGGATCCAAGAGCAGATCTCGGAGATCCACGCGGGCGGTGACCGGACGGTGATGCGCCCGCCCCCCGAGCGCTCGGGGCCTCGCATCGTCCCCGAGGCGGAGCCGGAGGAGCGGTTGATCGGGCCCTCGGAGCGCCCGCCGCCACCCGCGCCCCCGCCGCCCCAGCCAACGGCGGCGCCGCCCAAGCAGCGCGATCTGTCGACGCACCTCGTCACCCCCGAGCGGCTCGAGGTGTCGATGGGGCGGTCGCGGCCCATGCCGCGACGGGGGGGCCTCAAGCTCGCGTTGGTGCTGGGGGTGCTCGCGTGGGTTGGGGCTGCGGCCGTGGCGTGGTGGGCGCTCGGGAGCGGCGGGAGCAGCCGCGAGGGGCCCGTGCTGCGCGATCCGGGCGGCGCAGAGCCCTGACACTCTACATGCGCACATGAACCTTCCTCGCGCCGTGGCGCTTCGCTACGTGCCTCGTCGAAGTCCTTTCGTGCCTCCCCTGCACTTTTTTTGGCATGATGTCGCCCGAGTGAAGGTCGAGGCTCGGGCTCGGACGTGTGGCAGCGCGAAGCGGGGACGCCGCTTGGGCGCGTGGAGCTCTGTCGGGAGCGAGGGACGCGGTGACGACACGTTGGTCTGACGCATTCGCCTTGGGCGCGGTGGTGTGCGCGCTCGGGTGCACGCTGCTGACGAACCCGAGCTCGTTCGAGCAGGGGCCGCAGCGAGACGGCGGCGAACCGGACGCGCCGGAGCGCGACGTGAACGTCGACGCGCCGGGGCGTGACGCGCCCGACACGGACGGACGCTGCGCGAACGACGTGGACTGCGGCGGCGTAGGCCTCTGCGAGGGCGACCGGTGTGTGCCCTGCGGGTGCGCGACCCCGACCCAAGCGTGCCTCCGAGCTGGGGAGGGGCACCTCTGTGTCGAGTGCGACCTGGACGAGGACGGATTCCTCTCCGCGGACCCGGACTGCGACCTGCTCGCCGCGGGTGCGACGCGCGACTGCGACGATGACGGCGACGGCTTCGAGATCGTGCGCGCGGGGCTCTGTGAGGGTCCCGCCGGGCCAGATTGCGACGACCAGGACGCGCGGCGTCGGCCGGGTTTCTACGAGGATTGCGACCTCGGGTCGGCGTCGTTCTGCACGGCGCCGACCGAGGGGCTCGCGCCTGGCTACGCGGGCGAGCGTTGGGTCCGGATCGGGGACGCGCCGCTCGGAACCGCGCTGCCCCCCTTCGCGCCGCCGCTCGCCATCGAGGCGCGTCCGGGCGTCGACGACGAGTGGCTCGTGCTCTCGGCGACGGCGGGCCCAATCGGGCTCGACCTGCGTCGGGTCGCGATGAGTGGCACCGGCGCCGCGCCAGCGGTTACGGCGGTCCCTGCCATGGGCGCGCTCCTCGACGCGGTCGGAGAGGTCTATCACGCAGACATGGCTCGGACGCTGGACGTGCTGCACGTCGGCATGACGGGGCGAGTCGAGCTCTCGGGCTTCGTGCGCACCTTCCAGGTTCGGGAAGACCTCGCTTTCTCGACGGGACGCGTGAGCACACAAGACGTTCTCGTCGGTCCGGTCGCCGTCAGCCCAGGCGTCGGCGGGGGTACCGCGCGGACCTACTACTACCGGCGGGACGCGGGCAGCGATCGCGTCGCCTACCTCGCCTCGGACGGCGGCTCCGACGACCGCGCGTGGACGCTGTCGACCGACCGCTCGCTCGCGGCGGCGCAGGACTTCGGCGTCGTCGAGAACGGTGGCCGCTACGCGATCTGGCGGGAGGGCTCGCTCACGAACGTCGGCTTCGCCGACGGTCCGACCGTCAAGCTCCTCCCGTCGGCGACTGCGACCGAGTACACGCTCGTCTTCGAGGGTTGCGCGGGCGGGGATCCGCGGCCCGGTTTCCGCTGTGGGGACGTCTACCGGGTCATGTGCACGCCGAGCTGCGCGTTCATGTCTCGAGGACGGCTGAACATCCCCGCGCCGCCGGGGCTTCAGCGCTTCGGCGTGGCGCACGCGCCGGACGGCAGCGGGCGCTTGGTGGTGGCGCACGGGGTGTCGGGGCCGGGTGGTATGCGGGTCGCCTTGACCGGGTACACCGAGTTCGAGGCGGATGGGGCGGTCGATGCGTTCGACGGGATGGTCTTCGATCGCATCGACGCGATCGACCTCGAGAGCCACGCGACGGCCGGGGGCCGCGAGCTGATGCTCGCAGTGCACGGGCGAACGTCGGAGGACATGGGTGGAGTCTATGTGCAGATCTTCCGGTATTGCGCGCCCTGACGCCGGGGGGCGAGCGGCGAACGCGCGCTCCGACGTCGGTGTCGGTCGAGGGGCGATCGCGCACCCTGACGCTCGCGTCGGTGGGCCGTGGGTGCTCGCGCTCGCGCTCGCGCTCGCGTCGGTCTCGACGGTGAGCGCGCAGGACGAGGAGGAGATGGAGCGGGGCCGCCTGCACTTCCAGGCGGGGGCGTCGTATTACGAGGCGGGCGACTACGAGGACGCGCTGCGCGAGTTCACGCGCGCGTACGAGCTCAGCCGCCGGCCCGAGCTCCTCTTCAACCTGCACCTCTGCCACCAGCAGCTCGACCAGCTCGACCTCGCCGTGCAGCGGCTCGCGGAGTACCTCGACCAGGTCGACGAGGTGCCGAACCGCCAGAACCTCGAGCGCCGCCTCGACAACCTCCGCACTCGTCGGGGCGACGCGGGAACCGAGGAGCCGGTCGAGCCACCGCCGCCGCCTCGGCGTGGTCCGAACGTACCGATGATCGCCTCGTTCGCGGTCGGCGGCGTCGGCGCCGTGCTCGCGGGCGTCTTCGGCGGGCTCGCGCTCGCCGAGCGCGGCTCGCTCTCCGATCAGGGTTGCGGGGTCGACCTCGCCTGCGACGCGGGCACCCTGCGGACGCGCGCGATCGTGGCGGACATCGGCCTCGGCGTGGCGGTCGTGGGCGTCGGGCTCGGCGTGGTGTTCTGGCTCCTCGGGCGCCGCGGCGAGGACCAGGCGAGCGCGCGGCTTCGGCTGCAACCGACCGCCGGTCCGAACGGCGGCGGCGCGGTGCTTCTCGGTCGCTTCTGACGCGCCCGGTCGGGGCCGCAGGGTGCGCTCAATCGGGGGTGCCTGGGCAGCGCCGCGGGGCGCGCTCTGGGACGTCCGGTGCAGGAAGGTCCTGGCGGATGAGCGGGCCCTCCATCGCACCTGCCGCGCACTCCGTCGACGATCCCGCGGCTGCGTGAGAGACTGAACTCATGTCCGCAGCGGCCGAGCGCTTCGCGACCTGGGAGGATCTCCTCGCCTATCCCGAGGACGTCCGCGTCGAGCTGATCCGGGGATCGATCGTGACCGCGCCCGCGCCCTTGCCACGGCACTCGAAGCCACAGGGCGGACTTCGACGCTTCATCGGCGGCCCGTACGACGATGACGACGGCCACGGAGGCCCCGGCGGCTGGTGGATCTTCCTCGAGGTCGACGTGCGCTTCTCTCCGCACGACGTGGTGCGCCCCGACCTCGCGGGGTGGCGGCGGGAGCGCCTGCCGAAACCCGCGGACGTGCGCCCGATCGAGGAGCGACCCGACTGGGTGTGCGAGATCCTCAGCCCCTCCACGACGCGGCTCGATCGCGTCGACAAAGCCGCGCTCTACCACCAAGCAGGCGTGCCCTGGCTCTGGCTCGTCGATCCGATCGATCGAACGATCGAAGTCCGCGAGCACGGCCCCAAGGGTTGGATCGTCGTGAGCGCAGTTGCCGCCCCCGACGTGGTGCGTTTGCCGCCCTTCGAAGCGGCGGAGCTCCCGCTCGATCGGATCTTCCTTCCGGTGGATCCGCCCGACGACGAGACGCCAGTCGCCCGCTGAACCGTGGTTCGAGATGAGCCGCGTGCTCTGGGCTGCGCGATCCGAGCCCCGCTCGTCGGTGGCACGGTCGCTCACGACGGCCGACGTCGCACGGCTCGGGCCGAGCGAGCCCTCGTACGGCGTGCTGGTCGTGCTTGGAACCAACGACACGCTCGTCCATACGCCTACGACACCCTCGGCGGTCGCGTCGCTCGGCTCGCTCGCGTCTGCGCTCGCATCCGAGCCGGCGTCGGGGGAGGAGCAGAGGTCCCGCAGGCGAGGGAGAGACCGCAGCGCGCGACGGGGGCGACGGCAAGCGCACGAGGGCCCACCGTGCCGAAAGACGTTCACCTCGGCAACCGGGGAGAGCCTGCGCGAGCGCTGCCACCGAAATTTCGGGGGAGGCTCCGGTGGGCTTTGCCCACTGGAGGGGGTCTTTTCGAAAGGCCCCAGAAAGAAGAGGCAGTCCGTTGAAGGACTCGAAGAGTTCTTCAACGGGCTGCTAAGGTCCGTGGCGCATGGGCCCTCTCGGTCGACGCGCCCGTCCGTCTTGGAGCGTGGCGCTCTGGATCGTCGTGGCGGGCGTCGTGGCCGGCGGGTGCCGACCCGATCCTGGGCTGCACGCGCCGACCGCGCTCGCGCGCACGGAGGTCGTATTCATCGGCACGGTGCACCACGGCCACCTCGGGACCGCCTTCCCGTTCCCCATCCTCGCGGCGCAGCTGCGGCGCGCGCGGCCGGACGTCATCCTCGCCGAGATCCCGCCCACGCGGTTTCAGCGCGTGCTGCAGGCCCGCGGCGCGGGGCGCCCGGACGCCTGGCTCGACGCCTTCCCCGAGCTCTCCGCCGTCGTCTTTCCCGTGGCGAACGACCTGCGGGTCAAGGTGGTGCCGGTGAGCGGGTACCACGCCGCCTACGCGCGCGATCTCCGCGCCTACCGGGAGGCGCACCCGAACGGCCCCGAGGGGGAGCTCTACGTTCGCGCGGCGCAGCACCTCGAGCGGCGCACGCGGACCCACGGGGTCGACCCGGAGTGGATCGCCTCGCCCGCGCACGCGCGGCTGCACGCCTGGGTCGACCGCAACCTGCAGCGCGTGGCGGGTGACGCGATGGGGGCGGCCGCGCCGCGCGTGCGCGACGCGCGCCACGCGCGCCTCATCGTCGACGCGATCCGCGCGAACCCGGGCAAGCGCATCGCGATCGTCTTCGACGCCCGCCGCCGGTGGGCGATCGAGCAGGCGATCGTGGCCGAGCCGGAGCTCGACGTGCGTCTCCTCGACCCCCGCACGTTGCTGCGCGATCGCGACTGAGCCGCCTCAGCGGACCGAGCTCGTCACGAGTCGGCCGTCGTCATCGACTCGCCACTTTCTGGACCGAACGGCGCGCGGTGATCTACCGACGGAGCGTGTCCCTTCGGAACGGCCGCTTCGCGCTCCCGGCGCTCGCGACGATCGTCGCGCTCGCGCACGTCGGCGTCGTCCGCGCCGACCGCGTCGTGTGGCGGGTGCAGGCCGGGGACGCGCTCAGCGTGCTGGCGCAGCGCTTCGGCGTGAGCGTCGACGAGCTCCGCGAGTGGAATGGCCTCGAAGGCGATCGCATCCTCATCGGCCAGGAGCTCGTGGTCGGATCGCCGGGAGCAGACGCGCGCCTCGCGAGCGTCGGGCCGGTCGAGCGTCCCGCCGAGCGCGCCGAGCGCGCGGCCGAGCCCCGTCGCGCGGAGCCCGAGCCGGAGCCCATCACGCCACCGCCACCGAGCGAGCCGCGGCGTCGGCGCGCCGAGCCGTCGCCTCCTCCCGCGCCGCCGCCCGAGGCCCGCGACCTGCCGGCGTACGTCGTCCAGCGTGGGGACACGCTCAGCCACGTCGCGCACCGACACGCGACGACCGTCGAGGAGCTCACGCGGCTGAACCCCGAGCTTCGGTCGGGCCGCCTGCTCGCGGGGGCCTCGATCCGAGTGCCCGTCCCCGAAGGCGTCCTGCGCATCGAGCACGTCGTCCGGCGCGGCGAGACCCTCGGGCGGCTCGCGGAGCGACACCGCGTCACCGTGCGCGACATCGTCCGCTGGAACCCCGGCATCCGTCGCCACCGACTCCTCGCGGGGCGCACCATCGTGATGTGGTCGGTCGTGCCGCCGAGCGTGTCGATGTCGGTCGGGGCGCCGAACCGCGGTCGACTCGTCGAGGCCGAGCCCCTCCCGCCGAACCCCGGCTACATGATCCGCGATCGAGGCCGCGCGTTCGGCACGCTCGAGACCGTGCTCTGGCTGCAAGACGCGGTGCAGGCGGTGCAAGACCGCCACCCGCGGAGCCCCCGCATCCGGGTCCACGACATCAGCCTCCGCGAGGGGGGCCCGATGATTGGGCACCGCAGCCACCAGTCGGGGCGCGACGTCGACATCTCGCTCTACCAGCGGCGCTGCCCCGACGGCGTCTGCCCGATGCGCCGGATGAACCCCGAGGATCTCGACGTAGAGCGCACCTTCACGCTCTTCGAGCACTGGCTGAAGAACGAGCAGGTCGAGGCGATCTTCCTCGACTACGCCCTGCAGGCGCCGCTCGTCGCCGAGGGGCGCCGCCGCGGCTACTCGCGCGCCCAGCTCGCGCGCTGGTTCCAAAACCCCCACGGCCCGGCCTATCCGCTCGGCACCGTCCGGCACTTCCCGCTGCACCGCGACCACGCCCACGTGCGCTTCGTCTGCCCGGACACGGACGAGGAGTGCCGCTGAGCGCCCGCGCGCGGCGCCGCGGCTCAGGCGTCGTCGCGTGTCGAGACGAGGGCGTGGGCTCAGGCGTCGTAGTGCGTCGAGACGAGGGCGTGGGCTCAGGCGTCGTAGTGCGTCGAGACGAGGACGTGGAGGACGACGAAGCGCTCGTCGACGCGCCGTAGGTAGACGCGCGCCTGCGTGTAGCCGTGCTCCGCGCGGAAGCCGTGCGTGACGAAGAGCAGCTCACCCGCGAGCTCGGCGCGCGTCTCCAGGTCGAGGATGCCGTGGAGGGCCCGCAGCGCGGCGCGGTCGAGCCCCGCGCTGCCGTCGGCCGTCGGCACCTCGAAGGTGCCCCATGGGGGCGCGGCCTCGAGCGCGTCCTCGTCGGGGAGGGCGTAATGCTCGTTGACCACGGCCCCGGGCAGGGTCGCGAGCAGCGCCTCGCCTGCGCGCTTGGCCTCGGCCGCGTGGGCCTCGTCGGCGAAGAAGCTCTCGCCCGGGTGGTGCACGGTCGGCGCGGCGCAGCAGCCGGGCGTCGTCCAGAGCCAAGCGCCGAGCTCCGGGTCGGCGAGCGCGGTGAGCGCGGCCGCGTCGCCGTCGCGGAGCGCGCGGCCGAGCGCCACGATGGTCGCGCGCAGCGCGTCGAGCTCGGCGGGGGGCTCCGTCGTCGTCGAGGTGCGCGGCGTCGGCGCCATCGCGGGTTGCGAGCAGGGCGCGCTCGCGCCGCAGCCGACGAGCACGAGCGAGAGGAGGGCGGTCCAGCGGGTCATGGCGCTCCGAAGGTGAGCCAACCGGCTCGACGGGACAACGCGCGCGCGCTGCTCGGCAATCCCGGCGGCGGGGCTCTTCGAGCGGCGGTCGCCGCGTCCGCAGGTCGCCAGCCTCCAGATCCAGCGGGTCGAGTTCGGTGCTCTTCGAGCGGCGGTCGCATCCGCGGTCGCCACCTCCGCGGGTCGCCACCTCCGCGGCTCGCCACCTCCGGACCGAGCGGGTCGACCGTCCTCGGCGAGCGGAGGCGTCAGTAGAGGCGGATGATCGCCATCAGGCCGTCTTGGCCTCCGCCGTGGCTGGCTTGCGCGGCGTTCGCGGTCGCGACGTCCGTCGCGCAGGTCGTCCCGCCGAGCACCAAGATCCCATCGCGGATCGCGAGGCTTCCGAACGATTGTGTGCCGCCCGTGCAGTCGCCGCCGATCCGGATGTTCGCGAGCACGTCGCGCAGATCGGGGGAGAGGACGAGGAACCCCGAGCCGACCTCGGCTTGGCCAAAGGGGTTCGTGGGCGGCGCGCCGCCCGAGCGGCTCGTCGCCGTCCGCGCCACGATCACGCGACCCCACGGATCGACCGCCACGTTGGCGACGTGGCTCGCCACGAAGGTGCCGGAGACGACGCTGCCGCCGCCGGTGGGATCGATCAGCGCGTAGGCGGTCGCCATGCCCGCGGGGCTGCGCATGTAGCTCCCGCTCGCCCAGGACGGATCGAAGCCCGGCGAGCCGAGGTCGCGCGGCTCCTTCGCCAGCACCGAGTTGCCGCCATCGGTCCAGCACTGCACGCCCACTCGGTCGCCCGGCATGAGCCAGGCCTGATAGCAGCGCGTGTCGGCTCCGAGGTTCGCCGCCATCACGTCCGCGACCGCGTGGCCCCACAGCGCCCAGAGGCGTTCGTCGCCGGAGAACGCGCGGAAGATCGGGAGCTGCAGGTTGCCACCCGCTTGGCGGTATCCGACCCGGTAGCCGAGGCCGAAGCGGGGGTCCTCTACGAGCACGCCAGGGTCCCCAGGCAGCCGCGGGCGATCGGAGAAGCTCGCGTCGTCGTGGGTGGTGGGATCGCCTTGGATCGTCCCCGCCCCGCCTGCCTCGTACTCCACGCGGAAGCCCTCGCCTTCGCCCACGATGGCCCCCGTGGCGGTGAAGCCGACCACACGGATGAACTGATCACCCGCGCCGCCCGCATAGGTCAGCGCGAGCAGCTCGGGCGCGATCGGCGGCGCCGTGCGCGGATCCTCGAAGTCGTCGCCCGCGTCAAGCCGCGCGATCGGCGGCGCGTCGAGGGGCGCCGCCGAGTCACGCGCGTCAGCGCTCGCGTCAGGGTCGGCGCTCGGGTCTCCGCCACACTCGCAAGCGACGGTGAGTGAGAGCACGAGCCAGGAGAGTCTGCCGAGCATGGACCGAGGATAGCGGCGCGCGCACCCTCTCGTCCTTTCAGCTCTCTCCAGGATGCCCCTCGGCCAAGCCTGGTGTGCTCGGCTCGCGCCGTCCAGCGGCCGACTCCGCGTGCTCCAGTTGCGACCCTACGCCGGGTTTGTTCGCAAGGTCGCTCGTTCGGCTCGTTCGGCTCGTTCGGTTCGTTCGGCTCGTTCGGCTCGGAGCTCAGTTCAGCGCCGCGATGCGGAGCCAGACCTCGCGCACCGCGCCGCAGGCTCTGCACCGCGCGCGGACCCGGCGGAGCGTCAAGCCGTCGACCGTCGGCGCGTCGTGGTCCTCGGCGCGGAGCGTTCCCTCGCAGCGCGCGCACCCAAGCGCCTCCGCCGTCAGCTCGACGACGGACGCGCTCGTGACGACGATGGGGCGGGCGGGCGTGCCCCCCGCGACGAGCTTCGCGCGCGCCTCGCGGGCGTCCTCGAGCGCTCGGAGCTCGCGCTCGAGCTTCGTCTTCTTCCGCACGAGCGCGCGGCGCTCGGTCCGAGGTCGTCTCTTCGCCGCCATCGTCCTACCGTGTGGGTCCGCTCCGCGATCGGCGGTATACGATCGTTACGAACGTGGTTCGCATTTTGCGTCGGTGCTCGCCTCTCTCGATGTAGCATGGGGCCGTGCGGGTGACGTTTCTCGCGGTCGTGCTCTTCTCTCTCTGCTTCGCGTCGGTCGGACGCGCGCAGGATCCCTCGGCGTCCGAGATGGCCGCGGCCAGGCAGCTCTTCCGGAGCGGGCTCGGCCACGCCGAGGCGGGGCGGTGGGAGGAAGCCCGCGCGGACTTCGAGCGCTCGTACGCGCTCGTAGCGGTCCCCGTCACGCTCTTCAACCTGGCCGGCGCGCAGGCGGAGACGGGGCGGCTCGTCGCGGCCGCGGAGAGCTACCGGCGCTTCCTCGTCGAGGCGACGAGCGGCCGCGCCACCCGCTTCCGCGCCCCCGCCCAGCGCGCGCTCGCGGACATCGAGCCGCGTATCCCATCGATCCGCCTCTCCGTCGTGGGCCTCAGCGAGCTCGACGAGCTGCGGGTGGACGACGCGACGGTGTCTCGCGCGATGCTCGGCGTCGCTTACCCGCTCGATCCGGGCGAGCACCGGGTGCAGGTCCTGCGCGACGGCGCGGTCGCGGCGGAGACGAGCGTGCGCCTCACCGACGGTGAGCAGCGCGAGCTCGAGCTCGACGCGCGCCGCACGCTCGTGAACGTCACCCCGCGCGACGCGGCGTCCGCGGACGTGATGGAGGCCCCGGCCGGCGAGTTTCCCATCGAGGCCCCACGCGAGCGTCGGAGCGTGGTCCGCTCGCCTTGGCTCTGGATTGGCATCGGCGCCGTGGTCGTCGCGGGCGCGGTCGTCGGCGTGGTGCTGGCGACGCGCGACCGCGCCGAGCAGCCATACCAGGGCAACGCCGGGGTCATCCGGTTCGAGCTGAGGTCGGGAGAATGATCGTCCACCCTTCGTCGAGCACCGCGCGCCCCTCGCTTCGCCCCTCGCTCTTGGGGCTCTTCCTCAGTGGGCTCGTCGCGTGCACCGCCCAGCCGATCACTCAGCTCGTGGTCGTCGTCGACAGCGATCTGCCGGTGCCCTCGGGCCTCGACGCCGTGCGTGTCGAGGTGGTCGGCCCGGCGGGGATCCAAGAGTCGATGACCCACCCTCTGAGCGGCGCGGGCGCGACGCGGCTCCCCTTGAGCTTCGCGCTCGTGCCCGCAGGGGACGCGCTCGGCCCCGTCACCATCGACGCGACGGGTCTGCGCGACGGCGCCGAGATCGTGACGCGCCGGTCCGTCGTCACGCTCGTGCGCGACGAGTCTCGCGTGTTGGTGATCTTCCTCGGCGCGGGCTGCGTCGGCGTGGTCTGCGATGGTGGCTACACCTGTGTGGAGGGCACGTGCGTGGATCCACGCATCAGCGAGCTGCCGCCCTTCACCGGTGAGCTCCCGAGGGATGGCGGCCCCTCCGACGATGGCGGCGGGTCGGACGGCGCGGTCGATGCGTGTCCGCCTTCGGGCTGTGTCTGCACGCCAGGCGAGCCGTGCGTGGCGCCGGGAGGATGCGCGACGGGCACCACCGCGTGCGACGAGGACGGGGTGGCGAGCTGCGTCGACCTCGAGCTCTCGACCGCGGGCACCGTCTGCCGCGCCGCGGCCAGCGCTTGCGACGTCGAGGAGGTCTGCGACGGCGCGAGCGAGGTCTGCCCCGCGGACGCCTTCGTCGAGCTCGGTGGGGCTTGCGAGGGTGGCTTCTGCGACGGGCTCGGCGCGTGCACGGAGGGCTGCACCCCCGGCGCGCCCTGCAGCACCGGGAACGCCTGCGAGCGTGGAGAGCTCGACTGCAGCGGCGCCGAGCCGACCTGCGTCGCGGTCGCGCCGGCCGCCGCGGGCACCGTCTGCCGACCCGCCGTGGGACCCTGCGATGCGGAGGAGGCGTGCGACGGGACGTCGACGGCTTGCCCCGCGGATCGTTTCCGCAGCGCGTCCACGGTCTGCCGCCCGGCGGAGGGCGTCTGCGACCTGGACGAGACGTGCACGGGATCGAGCGCCACGTGCCCGGAGGACGCGTTCGTGGCGACGGGGCAGCCGTGCGCTGGCGGCTTCTGCAACGGGCTCGGGATGTGCTCGGACGGCTGCACTCCAGGCGCGGCGTGCAGCACCGGAAACCCCTGCGAGGTCGGGCGCATCGACTGCGCGACGGGGACGCCGACCTGCGTGGGCGCAGGGCCCGCGCCCGCGGGCGTCGTCTGTCGCGACGCGGCGGGGCCTTGCGACGTGGCCGAGACCTGCACCGGCAGCTCGACGACCTGCCCGACGAACCAGTTCCGCAGCGCCAGCACGGTCTGCCGCGACGCCGCGGGGGGCTGCGACGTGGCCGAGACCTGCACGGGCTCGAGCGCCGCGTGCCCGAGCGACACCCTCCGGGCAAGCGGCTTCGTGTGTCGAGCCTCGGCAGGGGATTGCGACGTCGCGGAGACCTGCAACGGGTCGAGCGCCGCGTGCCCCGCGGACGCGCGGCGGCCTTCGAGCCACGTCTGCCGCGCCGCCGCGGGTCCGTGCGACGTCGCCGAGACCTGCGCGGGGGGTGTGAGCTGCCCCGCGAACGTCCGTCGGCCGAACGGCTACGAGTGCCGTGGGGCGACGGCGGCATGCGATCTGCCCGCGACCTGCTCGGGCACCGGCGACTCGTGCCCATCCAACCCGCTGCGCCCCGCGTCCTACGTGTGCCGACCTTCGGCGGGCCCGTGTGACGTGGCGGAGTCGTGCACCGGCTCGAGCGCGAGCTGCCCGACGAACGTCTACCAACCGGCGTCGCACGTCTGCCGTTCGTCGGCGGGTGATTGCGACGTGGCCGAGACCTGCACCGGCTCGAGCGCAGGCTGTCCGAGCGACGTTCTGCGGCCGGGCTCGTACGTCTGTCGCGCCGCCACCGACCTCTGCGACGTCGCCGAGACCTGCACGGGCTCGAGCGCCACTTGCCCCGATGACGCGGTCCGGCCGAGCACGCACGTGTGCCGACCCGCGCGGGATCCCGTCTGCGACTTCGCCGAGACCTGCAACGGCACGGGCAAGCGGTGTCCCGCCGACCTCGTTCGTGAGGCGGGCGCGCATTGCCTCGCCGAGGCGGGGTGGTGCAATCCACGCTGCGACGGCTTCGGCAACTGCTTCGACGACCGACCGCCGGGCGGGCCGTTCTGCGAGATCCAGTGAGCTGACCGGCCCGTCTCCGATCGACGTCGTAGCGGAAGCCGCACGACGGCGGGCACAGCTCCGCGGCCCCAAACGACCACGCGAGCATGCTCACGTCGGAGGTGCACGGCCCGTCGGGGCAAGGCTCTCCGGGGGAGGGCGCGCAGGTGTGGCCGAGACGAACGCCCGTCTCTCGTGGTCGCGCTCGGCGTCCAGACGAGGTGATCTTCACGCCGAAAGTTGGTAGCCTCGTCGTCCTGGGGAAGGGGATACGACGTGGTCGTTGACGGCACCTGCGCGCCCGAGGAGGGCATCGCGATCGATCGGTCGCGATGGCCGCTCGTCGTCCATCACATCGGCCGAAGCGTCACGCTCGACGACATGAGCACGCTCTGGACGAGCAACCTCGGCGTCGCCGCGGCGCGTCGTCAGCCCTACGTCGTGATCAACGACTGTCGAGCGCTCGAGCTCCGCACGATCACCCCGCTCGTGCGCTCGCACCTCGTGGAGCTCTATCGCGCGCACCACGACCAGCTGAGCGAATGTCTCCTCGCGGAGGCTTGGATCCGCGACTCGCTCTTCGCGCGGGGTCTGCTGAAGGCGGTCCAGTGGCGCTACCCCCCGTCCTGGCCCTCGGAGGTCGTCTCCACGTGGGACGACGCAGAGCGCTTCTGCGCTCGCGCCGTCGCGAGACCCGCGGTCCGAGCGGCGGCCCAGACCGTGCTCGGCTGAGCGAGCAGGCGCGGCCCGTGAGCAGAACCGGAACTGGTCATCGGAACCGGTCATCGGAACCGGTCATTGCGTTGGCGCGGTCGCGGTGCTGCCGCTTAGGCCATCGTCCAGGTCGTGCCGTCGGGGCCGTCGTGGAGCTCGACGCCCTTCTCGGTCAACGACGCGCGGATCGCGTCGGCGCGCGCGAAGTCCTTCTCCGCCCGCGCGGCGACGCGGTCGGCGATGGCCTGCTCGACCTCCGCCGCCGAGACTCCGGCCGCGGCGGCGCGTCGGTCGCGGATCCGGAGGAGGACCGTGCGGGCGTCTTGTGCGCCGAGGCCGAGGCGTCCGTGGAGGGCCGCGAAGCCTTCGCGGGCGGCGGCGACGACCTTCGTGCCGACCTTGCCCTTCTTCGCCATCGCGGCGTCGCAGAGCTCGTTGACGCCCTTGAGGAAGTCGGAGAGCGCCGCGAGGGCGATGGGCATGTTGAGGTCGTCGTCGAGGGCCGCCGCGAGCGCCTTCTGGAAGCCCGCGATCTCCGGCGCGGGGACGTCTGGGCGATCGATCACGCGCGCGGCGGGCAGCGACTCGAGGCGCTGCTTGGTCGCGTAGAGGTACGCGATGCGGCGCTCGGCCTCCTCGAACTGCGGGAAACCCGTCACGTTGCCCGCGTCGTCCAGCGTCCAGTCGAGGTTGAGCGGCGCGCGGTAGTGCACCGTCATCGTGAAGTAGCGGACAGCCTCCGGCTCGACGCGCTCGAAGAGCTCGCGCGCGGTGAAGAAGTTGCCGAGGCTCTTGCTCATCTTGGTCTTGTCGACCTCGACGAAGCCGTTGTGCACCCAGTGGCGGCAGTAGGGCTTGCCAGACGCGCCCTCGCTCTGCGCGATCTCGTTCTCGTGGTGCGGGAAGACCAGGTCGAGGCCGCCGCCGTGGAGATCGAGCGTCTCACCGAGGTGGGCCTGGCTCATCGCGGAGCACTCGATGTGCCAACCCGGTCGGCCCCGGCCCCACGGCGAGTCCCACCCCTGGACACCGTCCGGCGCCGCCTTCCAGAGCGCGAAGTCGGCGGGGTGCCGCTTGCGCGCGGACTGGTCGGCGTCGACGCGCTCGCTCGCGCCCGCCTTCATCTGTGTCAGATCCCGGTGGCTGAGCTTGCCGTAGCTCGGGAAGGACTCGACCGCGAAGTAGACGTCGCCGTCCGCGACGTAGGCGTGGTCCTTGTCGAGGAGCGACTGGATGAGCGCGAAGATTTGCGGGAGGTGCTCGCTGACCTTCGGCTCGACGTCGGGGGCGACGTTCCCGAGCCGCGCCATGTCCTCCCGGTAGTGCTCGGTGAAGCGGTCGGCGAGCGCCTGCGGGAGCTCGCCGTTCTCCGCGGCGCGCTTGAGGATCTTGTCGTCGATGTCGGTGACGTTGCGGACGTAGGTGACCGCGAGGCCGCTGGCGCGCAGGTGCCTCACGAGCACGTCGTAGACGACGTAGCAGCGCGCGTGGCCGAGGTGGGCGAAGTCGTAGACCGTCGGGCCGCAGACGTAGACCTTGGCCTTCCCCGGCTCCTGCGGCTCGAAGGGCTTCTTCTCGGCGGTCAGCGTGTCGTAGAGGCGAATCATGGGAGCGCGGAGCATGCGCACGCGGGCCCGGCGGGGCAACCGATTCCCGGCGAAGGCTGGGTGCTGGTGGCTGCGCGCGTCGCGTCATCGCGTCCGCGCGCCGCTGCTGCGTGGGCGCGCTCGTCGCGCAGGCGCGCCCGCGTGTCACGGGCTTGGCGTCCACACGCGCGTTCGTCGGAGCTTCGCGGCGTCCGCGCGCGCTCGCCGACAGCTCGTCACGCGCGTCGGCGCCGGCGCGAAGCCATCAAGCGACGGCGTTGGGGCGCGCGTACTCAACGCGCGCAGACGCAACGCGCGCGTACTCAACGCGCGCGTGCTCAACGCGCGCATACTCAACGCGCGCATACTCAACGCGCGCATACTCAACGCGCGCATACTCAACGCGCGCATACTCAACGCGCGCATACATGCGCACACCTCGCCTGCGAGGGCCGTGCTCCGAGGCCAACGACCGCCTGTGTGCGGCGAGGGCCGAGCGGCTCAGTCTTGGAAGAAGTGGCAGTAGAGCCGCGAGGTCTCGACGTCGGCGATGCAGTCGCCTTCGCAGTCCTCGTCGGTCTCGCACGGGTCGAGGCAGAGCTTCTCGCATTCGGCGGGGTTCGCGCAGACGGCGGTGCCGACGCAGATCTTGCCGTTGCTGCAGTCGCTGTCGCGGACGCACGAGTCGGGGAGGGGATCGGCGCAGCCGACGAGACCAAGGGCAAGACCAAGAGCGAGGGCGAGCTTCTTCATGACCGCAGAACGCTATCGCGGTCCGGTCCGTCGTCAACCGCAGAGATCGCCCCTACGTGGCGCGAAGCTTCTTCGCGCGTCTGGTCGAGCGAGCGCGGCGTCACGCGCGGATGCCTCGCCCGCTCCGACAGAACGGCGGTGGACGCAGCGAGATCCCCGCAGATTGTGAGGGGCGCGCGCGGAGACCTCAGCGATAAGGCCCGATCGTGGCGGGCTCGACCCCGCGCAAGCGGTCGAGCCCGCTCGCGTGGTGGCGGAGCAGGTGCTTGACCGCCTTGTGGTGAAACTCACGGGGGTTGGGGCGTAGGTGCGCCTCGATGTCCCGATCGGGGACCTCGCAGACGACGCCGAAGAGCGCGAGCGCGTATGCCAGCTCGTGCTCGGCGAGGGCGCCGAAGCGCCGGAATCCCCAGCCGACGAGCGGCCCGGAGGAGGCGTGGTGGAAGCGCAGCGCGCCGTTCGCGAGGAAGATCCCGAAGCCGGAGAGCACGGTGGCTAGGTCCACGAGCTCGTCGTGATCTCCTAAAGGGGCTGGCTGGTCGGCGACGAAGTAGTGCGAGGCGCCGCGCGCCAGGAGCGCGACGAGCAGCTCGGGATCGCTGAGCAGCGCGGGGTCGACCGGGATGGGCATGCCATCCTCGGGGTGCACGAGCGAAGGGGCCTCCTCGACTTCGCCGGTCATGCCGTGCGGCATCCCGGCCAGGATCGCGGCCGGCTCGGGCGGCTGGTCTGCGACGAGGTAGAGCGGCCACTCCTGAAGGCCCATGTGCTCGAGCACGAAGAGCAGGTAGTCCTCGGCGAGCTCCATCCCCTCGAGGCTCGGGTCGACCGGGAAGTCCTCGGCGGTCGGCGTCACGAGCGACTGTTGCCGGAAGCTCGCGAAGCCACCGTACGCCCGCACGAGCCACGCCCCGGCGTCGAAGAGCCAGCGGATGAAGCCGTCGTCGGGGAGCACCATGGGCACCGTAGCAGCAACCACACGCGCCGCGGCACACCCATCGGTGCGGTCATCCGACGCAGACGCGAGAACCGCTCATCGGAAGCGTTCATCGGACGCGGACATCGGAAGCGGACATCGGAAGCGGACATCGGACGCGGTCATCGGACGCGGTCATCGGAAGCGGACATCGGAAGCGGACATCGGAAGCGGACATCGGACGCCGTCATCGGACGCGGACATCGGAAGCGGACATCGGAAGCGGACATCGGACGCGGTCATCGGACGCGGTCATCGGACGCGGAGCACTTGTCGAAAAGTGAGAAGTGCGAAGTCCGACATCTGATTCTGCCGTTCGATGTCGCGCGCTGATCGAGCCCCCGATGCGCGGAGCACTTCTGCGCACATCCGCCTCCATCTCCCGTGATCTCCCGCAAAAGACGAACGAACGTGCTCACACCCTCGTCGGGCAATCCGCTACGCTCGCGCGTCATGCGTTGCAGTCTCGTTTCCTTTTCGTGTGCGCTCGTCTTTGCTTCTTTCGTGATGTCCGGGTGTGGCGACGACGATGACGCGCCCGTCGACGCGGCGATCGACGCCGAGGTCGAGACCGATGCCGGCCCCACCGCGTGTGTGCCGCTCGGGCTCGCCTGGCAGCGCGCGCGGGTGGACCTGACGCCGGGCGCGACCCGCACCCTCGACGTCTGGCTGCGACGCGAGGCGTGCGACCCGCTCGAGATCACGCTGACCCCCTCGGCCGACGGCGTCATCGAGGCGCCGGCGACAGCGACGCTCGCGACGGGCACCAACCTCACGACGGTCTCGGTGCGCGGCGTCGCCGTCGGCACCGTCACGCTCACCGCGAGCATCGTCGCGCGCGCAGGCACGCCCGATGCCGAGACCCTGACCGCCGAGGTCGAGATCGTGGTGCAGGACGCGAGCGTCCCCGCCTGCTCCGGGACGGCGAGCGGCAACGTCGCGCCGGGGGGCTCGCTCCGCCTGGGCGGCACCCCGGTCGGCGTCTCGCTCCACGAGCGCGCGGGCATGGGCGAGTTCCGCGTCGACCCCTTCGACGCGACGCTCGGCTGCGCGGACGACCAGGTCCCCGAGGGCTACATCCCACTCGGGCCCGCCGTGACGTTCGGGCCGGGGCACCTGCGCTTCGTGCGCGACATGCCCATGACGATCCCCATCAAGGTGGCGCTACTCCCCGAAGGTTCGAGCTCTGCCCACGTCTTCTTCAGCTACACGGGCCCAGGAGTGCCGACGCCGCGCGTCGTGCCGGTCGCCTCCCCCGACCTGGAGTCGCAGCCGGGTTATGTGACCTTCCAGGCGCCGCGCTTCGGCACGTATCAGGCCGTCACGCCCGCTGCGGGGCCGACCGAGCGCGAGCGCGAGTTCGCCTTCCGCGGCATCACGGGCTTCTCGATGGGCTCGGGCGGCGCGGCGCTCGTCGGCATCCACAACCCGAGCCGTTTCGACTTCGTCGGCCCGCTGGGTGGGCCCGTCGACTGGATCAGCCTGCTGCACTACATCCGCACCTACCACCTCGGCGGCTTCTGCACCGAGGCCGAGCGGCAGGCCGACCCCGAGGCCTGCGCGGGCCCGGCGAGCACCGACCGGACCCCGCCGACCCAGCAGCGCTACGAGGTCCGCCAGAACTTCGAGAGCTGGTACTACGAGGACGACTGGATCGGCCACGGCGGCACCTTCGATCGCCGCGAGTACATCCGCATCTTCCGGGACCTGGCGATGATGTACGGCAACCCGAACACCACCGCGTCGGTCGACCCCACCGGCCCGAACGTGCTCCCGCCCGGCATCCCGGACTCCGAGCGCATGCGGAGCGCCGCGGATCGCTGCAACCAGCCCTACGTCATCAAGCCTGACTGCACGGACACGTCCAACTGCATCGAGGGGCGCTACTACGACGACGAGTACAACCCTGCCGGTGACTACGCCGTCATCACCTTCTGCGATGGCGCCGAGGTCCCTGCGGCCAATCCGCGCGGACGCGATCTCGGCGTGTGGGATCCGACCGGCAACAACAACGCGCCGGTCGAGGTCGCCCTCGCGGTGGATATCAACGGCAACGGCGTCCGCGACCCCGGCGAGCCCGTGATCCGCGCGGGCTACGAGCCCTTCCAGGACTGTGGCCTCGACCAACTCTGCAACGAAGACGAGCCCGGCTACGACGCCGTCACGAACCCCGACCCGAACGGGGACGACTACGACTTCCAGTACAACCCCACCGGCACCGAGGGGAACTGGCTCCGCGACTACGTCGGGCCCGCGGTCGGCGGATGCGCCAGCCCCGAGCCGAGCCCGGCGGCCGGCGTCGGTGAGGTCTTCTTCGACCACGGCCTCGACGGCGTCGACGGAACCTCGCAGCTCGCGGACGGCGGCTTCGACACGGGCGAGGGCGACGGCTGCTGGACGATGTCCCGCGGCATGGCTCACATGCTCGCGAACAACCCGCGCTCCTTCGTGCTCAACGAGGACGAAGCGATCCTGCGCGATCTCGACTTCTTCGGCGACGGAGGCATCCGCGATCTCTTCAACTTCGCGACGAACCAGGACCACCTCGCGGGCGCCTTCGCCGCGCGCGGGTTGCCCATCAACCTCTACAACAGCCACGCGTCCCTCGCGTTCGACGGCCGCTTCCTCGACGAC
This sequence comes from Myxococcales bacterium, assembly GCA_019637115.1. Taxonomy (GTDB): domain Bacteria; phylum Myxococcota_A; class Polyangia; order Polyangiales; family Houyiibacteriaceae; genus JACKEH01. The sequence goes on from JAHBWH010000016.1 coordinate 64,609, forward strand.
GACCTCAACGTCTCCCGCATCGACTGGGGCGAGATCGGCAAGTTCGTGCAGCTGCGCTACGGCTGGGTCGACGTCTCCGAGGGCCTGCTGCGCGAGGGCGACGGGCAGCACGTCGGGACCGCGCAACAGATCGTCAATCGCCTGCTCTCGGTTTTGGCGTGGATGGACGCCCGCTGGCCCGATGGTGACCGGAGACTCGTGGCCGACCAGCTCTGTCGGGAGGGCCAAGCCAACTGCGACTACGTCAACCAGATCTCGATCGAGTTCGAGGCACCGACGACGGGTCGCCGAGGCCCTGCCTCCATCGTGCTTCCCCCAGGCTATTTCCGCCCCGAGAACGCAGCCGTGCGGTATCCGGCCGTCTACCTGCTGCACGGCTACGGCCAGGATCCTCGCGACCTGATGGATCTTGGTTTCGTGCTCTGGAACCTGATGCGCAACAACACCGTCCCGACGCATCGGCGCATGCAGAAGATGATCTTCGTCTTCCCCGACGGGCGCTGCCGCGGCAACGAGTGCGTGAAGGGCACCTTCTACGCGGACGCCCCGCCGGGCACCCCCGATGGCGCGCAGATGGAGACCTTCCTCCTCGACCTGATGGACTACGTCGACGCGAACTACCGGACCCGCGCGCCGCAGCGCTTCACGGTCCGGGAGTAAGGACTTTCAACGGGCCGCGAAACGGCCGTGGGTCGTGGAGTCGGGGGGCCGCACGGCGGTGAATCCTGGGAGCCCGCTGGAGGGCCCTGGAGGGCCGAGAGCACCGGGGACCCCCCGGAACCCCCTGGGTGGAAAAGTACCCACTGAGCCGTCCGTACGAGAGCCGGTCCACCTCGACTCTCAGACGCGGTCGGGTCACGCTCGACAGCCCCAGCTTGGCCGCCCTCTTCCCATCTTCGAGCCGTACCAGGCACTACCAGGCACCAGGTAAGGCGTCTCCTCAGTCAGACGAGCCAAACCGAGTTGCAACTCATCACGCCAGTCGGATCTCCATGGACAAGATGGCGGCGTGCTCAATGCCAACTGAGCGCATCGATTCGAATCCACTCGAGATAAAGCACGCAGAACGCGTTGTTATGCTCAGGTATCAGAAACAGTGAGACGGTCCACAGTCCCCGTTCAAGTGTAATCGGTGCAGATCGACTCATGTCCGTCAGGCAACATCTCGTAACTTCACCGGTTCGTCGCGTTGGATCCTGGCCGGCGCGTTGTTGAACAAGGATGCGGCGTGCTGCCGCTCGTGGACGAAAGCTTCGAAGGCGCCCCAGTCGCCGTTGACGTCGATGCACCGAAGCTGAGCGACGGCCTGAACGCGCTCTCGAATCCATCGCATGCCGCCATGGTCGCATCGCTTGGCGAGGACGAACTTGATGGCGCCCTCGACGATGTCGGTGGAGAGGACGAGGTCGCGACGCCGAAGGCTGCCGTATCGGATCTTGTCGAGGCGCTTGGCGAGGTAGCGGCGGGCGTCGGCCAGGCGTTCGCGTTTGGACTTGTTGCCCGGACCCTTCTTCGGAAGGAGCTCGAGGCGAGCGTCGAACTCGGCGAGGACGGCCTCCGGGTGGTCATCGAACAGAAGCTGCTTTTGCTGGGCGACCCACTCCTTGGCGGCCTCGCTTCCATCTGGGAAGAGGGCGCCGGCCGCGGACCAGACCTTCTCGAAGACGTGATAGGCGTCGATGGTGTGCTGGGCGTGCGGCAAGTACTCGGAGCCGAGGCGGGCGAGGTCGTCGTCACCATCGGTCACGAGTTGGACGAAGCGTCCGCTGTCGGGACCGAACCCGCGCTTGATCGCCTCGCGACGCGCAACCTCGAACGCGCGGTGAAGACGCGCGTCGTTTCGACGCGAAGGTGACGTAGTGCCGCTTGTTGATGGGCCCATCGAGCCGTCGCGTTCCTCGCCGCCTCAGGGTGTACATCACGACCATCGTCGCGACCTTGGCGTTCTTGGACTTGTCGCCCTTCTTGCGTCGCGGCCCCTTGGGGTTGCGTGCGCGTTTGGCGCGGCCTCGATGTCGCGGCGAGAGCGCGGCGTGAGTGTGCGTCGACGACGCTTGCCCCGCCGTTTCGCAAGCTCACTGGCCTTGGCCGTCGGCGCACCCTTGCCGTCGATCTCGACGATGAGCACCTCACCGTCGTCGGATGGCGCGGGCTGCATCTCGAAGAACGCCTCGGCATGCGCGCCGAATCCCAGCAAGGCCTGCTCGATGACCTCGGTCGATGGCGCGTTCGGCACGAACTCCGAGAGCACGGTCTTGGCGCGCGCGAACGACAGCTCGGTGGCCAAGCGCACTGCGCGCGACAGCACGTTCCAGCTCAGCCTGTCGGCTCCCAGACCGAGCGCGAGGTCCAGCGGGTGGTACCCACCTCGTGCTCCAGACCCCTTTCCTCTCACGTAGGTTCGCCAGTACCGGACCGTGCCGAAGAGCGTCGTCAGGTTCCGAGCGATCCGCGGCGCTCGACGGAACGCTCGCCCCGCCCGCTCGAACGTTCCTTCGGGCAGTCGGGCGACCACATGGTCCTCGCGCAGGCTCAAGAACAGCACGACCATCGCTCGTCCGATGGCCAGCACCGACTCCCGGATCGCTCGTTCCGCATCGCGAAACGTGATCTCGCCGTCCCGCGAGGCCAAGTCTTCGACCTCGGCGAGAGCGCGGGCGACCTCCCCTCGCGAGTGCAACTTCACCTCTGACGTCGACGGGGCTTGGGTCGAAACTCCACCGTTCCGTGAAAGGCTCTGCGGATGTATTCTCGCCATCGCGGGGGGGCCTCGGCTCTTGCTTGGTCTTGCAACCCCAGGATCCCGCGGATTCCCCGCATTTTCACCCCCTCAGCTCACCCCGCGCTGGATCTGAGCTCGGCTGCACCCAAGTGTAATCCGTTGCGCTGGCACCACGACCGCGATATTCTTTCGGAAGGAGGGTCTGAATGCATTGTTCTCTTCATGGGGCAAATGTTCTGCCAATCGTCTGCACGTTTTTCTGCATTCTGGGCGGATGTGAACGTGATGCAAGTGCCGGCGCGGTTCGTGGTATCGCGGGCGATGGCGGGGTGGCCTCCCAGGCTAGCGAAATCGTCGAGCCGGGAGTGCGGAATAGGTTTCTCGGGCACGCGATCCGCGGTGAATACACCGCGCAGTATATTGGCAATTTGCCATTCGCGCGGAACTTTGTGGACGGAGTGCATCTCGAACCGGCGGGTGTCGTCTATGCCGTATGGCATTTGGGTGACTACATCTGGTCCGGTGCGGCAATCGATGTGAAGCAAGGTTCGTCGTCTCGCGGCGAGAGGGTTTTGTACCGCACGCCACAGGGCGGGCTCAACGTGCAGGGACACGGTGTGGCCGCGACGAGCTTCGTTGATAATGTGGGGAATCGGGATGGCTTGTTTGTTGTCTCGGATCCCGATACGTCGAGATTTGTCGCGCTGACGATCGACGGCGAATCGCCGAGTCTCGCCTTCCAGTCGGGAGTCATCACGGGAATATCTTCGGCCGACTACTCTGTGATTCCGGCTGTGATTCATGGCCGCGTGGGCGGTGTTTCAAAGGTCTTGATGGCATACGTCGAGCCCGGTGGTCCGAGTGGTCGCTACGTCGTGTTCGGATACCTCGCGCGCCAGGGTGGGGGGAACTGGTCGTTTAACTACACTTGGAAGATCCGCGCAGCTCACCCATCGTATTCGCCAGGAGTGTGTTCTGGTGTCAAGGAGCGAGTCGTTGCTGATTTCGATCCGACGAGATCTGAGTTCGGTGTTGCGTGGGTCGTCGATGGTTGCACAACGGACTGGGGAGCCTATGTGACCAGAGTGGCTTTCTCGTCAGGCATACCAACGAACGCACTATACCCGTTTCCCGTGCATCTCGGCCCTAGCGACAACTGGCACGGAGGTATCTCAATGGCGATAAATCGTCAGAGCGGTCGATATTTGATTGCATATCAACACAATGCATCGAGAATTGTGCCGTCGGGCACCTGGTTCTCGTGCTCGCGAGTAGCAGGAAACTGTGCTCCCGATTTTGCTCCGAATGTGTTCTCTCCGAACTGTACCTCATGGGCCATCGCCGGCGTCGTGGCAAATCATTGGTTTCCGTTCGAGTTTCGTGGAGCGTCTGTGCAGACCGCCGGTTGTGCGGATTTTTCGGCGGGAACTGGTCTTGCGCTGGAACTCCCGCAGGCAGCTACATCCGGGCAAGGTTGGGTGAAAGAAGGGTCCCTCTGGGACGCTGGAGGCAGCTACGTGATCGTCTCTCAATCTATGGTCCGAGCCTCGCAGCGTGGAACGACCGTCGCGTTCTATGTTCGCGAGCCGTCCAGTTCTTCTGGTGCAACGGAAGTGCGGTATTCCTTTGTGGATGAGGCGGGCGGATTTAACGACTGATTGATGGGTTTTGTGCTCAAATCGCACGTCGACGCGCTCGATCCTAGCCCCCTCGTCCTGCCGGCGGCGTGGGGGCCCTACCGCGGCTACCGCGCCCTCATGGGTGAGCTGCGGGGACAGGTGGAACATGGCGGGGTGCGCGCGCGGGCGCTCGGGCCGAGCGCGCTCGGCCTCCCGCTCTTTGCTTTCGACGCGGGGCCTCCGGACGCACCACGCGCGAGCTTCGTGATCGCGGGCCTGCACGCGATGGAGTGGATCGGCGTCGAGGTGGCCACGCGCCTCGTCGCCCGGCTCGCGGCGGCGCCGCCCTCGGACCGGCTGGTGCGCGTGGTGCCCGTCGCGAACGTCGACGGGTACCGTCGCGTCGAGGCGCGTCTGCGCGAGGGGCGGCGCGCGTTCGATCGCACCAACGCGCGCATGGTCGATCTGAACCGCAACTGGCCCACCTTCTGGTCGAGCTCGCACCTGCGCGCGAAGGTCTTACCCTTCCTCGGGCACGGCGGCGCGACGCCGACGAGCGAGCCCGAGGTCGCCGCGATCACCGCCGACCTCGAGGGACTCGACGTCCCGCTCGAGCGCGCGCTGAGCCTGCACAGCTTCGGGCGCAAGGTCCTCTACCCCTTCGGTGGCGCGTGGCGCAGGTCGCCGAGCCACGACGCGCATCTCGCCGCCGCCGAGGCGCTCGCGGCCGCGATGCCTGGCTACTCGACCGTGCAGTCGTCGCGCTGGGTGCCGGGCTTCTTCGCGCCCGGCATGGAGATCGACCACCTCAGCGCCTACTTCGGCGCGATCGCGATCCTGGTGGAGCTCGGCGCCGGCGGGCCGCGTCTGTCGGACCCCTCGAGCTGGGTACACCCCTTCCGCTGGTTCAACGTGCCCGAGCTCGAGCGCGAGCTCGAGCTCGTCGTGCCACCCCTCGAGCGCTTCGTGCGAGGCGACTCGTGAACGCGCGCGGCGGCGTGGACGCTCGCAGGATGCGTGGCGCAACGCGCGGCCGAGGCCGCGAGGGCCGCGCGCCTGGGGTCGCAGCTCGCGTCCTGGCGCTCGCGCTCGTCGCGTGTGGCGCCAGCGAGCCGGCGGACCTGCGCCTCGTCACGCCGCGCGCGACCGTCGAGACCCTGCTCGACGCCTACGGCGTCGCGCAGGTCAGCGGCGACGAGGTCCGCCGCCGGATGCAGATCGGCCGCACGTTCCACCTGAACGACCCCGCCGCGCGCGACGTCTGCTTCGACGAGCTGCGCGGCGACGCGGACGAGGGGCTCATCGGGTACGTCTTCGGCAGCCTCGCCGCCGGCAAGGACGAGCTGACGGTCAGCATCACGGGCGAGACGGCGCACGTCTTTGGCACCGACGTCGAAGGCAACCGCTCCCGCCCCGTCGTGCTCCGACGCAGCCCCGCGGGTTGGCGGATCGCGCTGCGCGAGAGCGTGCCTGCTGACGCGAGGAGACGGCTCGAGCAGGCGGCGGCGCAGTAGAACGGGCTCGACGTCCCTGTTGTAGAACCAGCCCCGTCGTCCCCTACCCCGTCGTCCCCTGCCCCGTCGTCCCCTGCCCCTGCCCCTGCCCCTGCCCCTGCCCGTGCCCCTGCCCCTCACGGGCGATTCATGCGCGCCTCCGCCACCGTCGCCAGGGCGGACCCGGACCCGGACCCGGACCCGGACCCGGACCCGGACCCGGACCCGGACCCGGACCCGGACCCGGACACGGACACGGACCCGGACACGGACACGGACACGGACACGGGCACAGACACGGACCCGGACACGGACCCAGACCCAGACGCGAACGCGGACCCAGACCCAGACGCGAACGCGGACCCAGACCCGTGTGGCCTAAGCCCCGCGCGCCAGCCCTCACTCACAGTCTTCGTCGATCTCCCCATCGCAGTCGTCGTCCATCCCGTTGCAGCGCTCGGGCGCGCCAGGATGGACGTCCGGATCTCCGTCGTCGCAGTCGAAGCCGCCGCACGCCTCCGAGTTGAAGCCGTCGCCGTCCTCGTCGCCGCTCACGTCGCAGGGACTGCGGCAGCTCGCGCTCTCCTCGTCGCACGTGAAGAGGTCCGGGCACGCGGGCTCGGCGGCGGGCAGACAGCCGTTCTCGTCGGCGTTCGGATCCGCTGGGTCGCAGCGCTCGGGGCCGTTGCAGAACTCGCCGTCGCTGCACTCGCTCGGGAAGGTGCACTGCGGCGGGCCGCCGTCCCGTGGGCCGGCGTCGACGCGCTCGGTCGGCCCAGCGTCGTCGTCGGGGAGCGTGGCGTCGTCGTCACCGCATGCGGACGCAACAAGCAGCAAGAGGCAGAGCGAGAGACGGATGGACATCGGCCCGAGTATGACGCGTCCTCCTCATGCAGCCCGGGCAAAGCCCCCTCGGCGCTCGCCCACCACGCGCAGATGCGCGGAGATTGCGCACAGGGGTGGTGCCGCGCGAAATCTGCATGTTCGCTCGGCCGCGAGTCACCGCGCCCTGCTCGCGTCGGCTTCGTCGGAGATGCGCCGTGCGCGGCGTGGCGTCCGGGCACGGTCGAGGCGCTGGCGCTCGCGAACACGCGGCGCGGACCCACGCGCGACCGCGCCGCGACGGGCCTTGGCGGCGCCGAGGACACTCGGCTGCGCGCTCTGCGCGCGTGACGGCGCGACGACCGACACGCTCGGCACGCGCGCTGCATCCCCTTCGCGGCATGCCGGACGACGACTTCGATCTCGAGGGCGCGCACCGCGACGCGGAGGGCACGCTCCAATGGCTCGAACGCGCGAGCGGCGCCGAGCTCGCCAGCTTCCCGCCGGAGTGCATCCATCGCGTCCAGCTCGCGCTGCAGCGGCACTTCGTGGAGGAGGAGACGAAGCTCTTCCCGAAGCTCGTCCGGTTCGCGCCCCAAGAGGTCGATCGCCTGCTCGAAGAGCACGACCTCCTGCTTCGCGCGCTCACCAGCCTGCGGCAGCTCGCCATGCGCGGTTTGTTGACGCGCGCCGCCGTCGTCGAGGTGAGCTCGGTCGCGATCAACCACCGATGGCGCGAGGAGCGGCTCGTCCGGCGCTACGAGAAGCAGCAGGCCCGGATGGAGGGGGCTGTCGCCCCCAAATGACCGTTGACGCGCCGAGGCCCCGACTTAGCTTGCGCTTCGTCGCGGCCCGGACCCTCCCGAGGTGGGGGGGCGAGGCGCCTCATCAGCCCGGCGCCCTCGCGTGCATGCGACGCCGTACGTCTCGACGAAGACCGAAGAGGAATCGATGCGTCTCGACCGACTCACCAACAAGACCCGCGAAGCCCTCCTGACCGCTTCTCAGCACGCGGCCGAGCGGGGCCACCCCGAGGTTCACCCCGAGCACCTGCTCGTGGCGCTCTTCGCGCAAGACGGCGGGCTCGCCCCTGCGATCGTCATGAAGGCCGGCGGCGACCCGCGGAAGGTCGTGCAGGCCGCCATCGATCGGACGGCGCGGCTGCCCAAGGTCCAAGGCGGCGCCGAGCCCTCGCTCAGCCGCGCGATGCGCGAGGTGATGACGCGGGCCTGGAAGGAGACCGAGCGCTTCGGCGACGAGTACACGAGCGCCGAGCACGTCTTGCTCGCCATGATCGACGACGCGGAGCTGCGGAAGGTGCTCGGTGTCGATCGGGGCGCCCTCGACGAGGCCATCAAGGGCGTACGCGGCAGCCAGAAGGTCACGGACGCGGACCCCGAGGGGAAGTTCCAGACCCTCGAGAAGTACGCGCGCGATCTGACGAAGGCCGCGCGCGAGGGGAAGATCGATCCCGTCATCGGCCGCGACGAAGAGATCCGTCGGGTCATGCAGGTCCTCTCCCGACGCACGAAGAACAACCCCGTGCTCATCGGCGAGCCCGGCGTCGGCAAGACCGCCATCGTCGAGGGCCTCGCGCAGCGCATCGTCAACGGC
>JAHBWH010000160.1 GCA_019637115.1 Myxococcales bacterium
CGCGCCCCTGGCAACGCGGGGGGCGGCGGCGGGGCGCTTCAGGTCTCGGCCCGTGGGGCGATCGTGGTGCGCGGGACGATCGACGCCGCCGGCGCGGGCGGCCGAGGTGGCGACTCACCCACGGTGGGGAACCGCGGCTCGGGCGGCGGTGGCGGGTCGGGCGGCAGCGTGCTCCTCGAGAGCCCGATCGCCGTGCGGATCGAGGGCGGCACGCTCTGGGCGGGCGGCGGCGGCGGCGGATCGGGGGCGACCTCGTCCGATGGGAACCACGGTCGCGCGGGGAACGTCGACCCTCCGACGGGCGGCCCGTCACCGGGTAGCCAGGGGGGCCGCGGTGGGGACGGCGGTCGCGACGGCATGGGCGAGCCGGGCGGGAGCACGAGCAGCAACAACGGCAACGGCGGCGGCGGCGGCGGCGGCGCGGGCTGCGTGGTGCTCCGCACGCCTGGCGCTGCGCCGGGCACCCCCGCGGGGCTCGGGGTGGTGCGCTCCGGAGAGCCGATCGTCGAGTGAGCTTGCAGGCGCCGCGCGGTCGGCGCAGCCTTCGCCGCGCGCATGTCCGACCAGGAGCCCGCTCACGAGATCGAGACGGTCGCGACCGCGCCGCTCGTCGCCCTGGAGGGGCGCGGCGCGTGGCCGATCCGGTGGCTGCGCACGATCGGGCAGGGTCTGCGGCCCATCCACACCGCGGGCTCCTTCGCCCGCGGCGGGCAGCTCCTGGCGCCGCTCGTCTTCCTCCTGACGACCTGGCTGCCCCTCGCGTTCGCGCAGGGCATCATCCCCTTCACCCACACGCTCCGCTTCGGGGATCGCTTCGGCGTCGAGCGCATCGGCGCCGCGACCGACGCCGAGGTCCACTTCGATCTCCTGCGGGCGGGCGGCATCTCGTTGCTCGTCCAGACGGCGGTGCTGGTGGTGATGCTCGCGAGCTTCGTGAGCCTCTGCCGCGCCTACGGGCACGTCCCGCCGGGCGCAGTGGAGGTCGACGAGCCGCTGCGTCGGTTCGCCTTGCGTGGCGTCCTCTACCGCGCGTTCTGGCTCCCGCTCGGAGGGAATTTCGGCCTGCTCTTCGGGCTCGTGCTCTGGGGCCTGCCGCTGAGCGTGCAGCCGGGCTTCGCGCTCGAGCTCTTGCTCGTGATCTCTGCGGGCGTGCCCTTCGTGTTCGCCTTCGTCGCCCTGCGCAACATCGCGCGGCGGGCGTGCGGCGTCGGCCCGCTCGCGAGCCTCGTCGTCGTCATCGTGCCCTTCGTGCTCGCGTTCCTGGTCGAGGCGGTCTTCCTCGGCGACCTCCACAGCGGCGTGCTCGCGCCGTGGCTGCCCACGCCCTCCCCGCCCGCCCCGGACGTCCCCGTCGGTTGACCGGACCTGTTGCTCGCGCCGGCTGGCCACGGTAGACGGGCTGCCCCATGGCCCTTCGACCCGAAGCCGTCGGCGCGACCACCGCCGAGCTCATCCACGAATACGACTGGCGCGACGTCGCGCTCTACGCCCTCGGCGTCGGCGCGACCCTCGACGAGCTCGACTTCCTCTACGAGAAGCGCGGGCCAAAGGTGCTGCCGACCTACGCGGTCATCCCGACCTTCCCCGCGTGCGAGGCCCTCTTCGAGACCGTCGGCGGCGATTTCCTGGGCGTCGTGCACGGCGCGCAGAAGATCACGTTGCACCGTCCCTTCGCGCCCGCCGGGCGGCTCACGACCGTCGGCAAGGTCGCGGGCGTCTACGACCTCAAGCGCCTCGCGCAGGCGGTCTTCGTGACCGAGACGCGCGACGCCGCGGGCGAGCTGCTCTGCGAGACCGAGTGGCTGATCCTCTATCGCTTCGACGGCGGCTTCGGCGGCGAGCGCCCCCCGAAGAGCTTGAAGATCCGCGCCCCCGAGGCGGCGCCCGACTTCCGGGTCGCCGAGCAGAGCCGCGCCGAGCAGGCGGCGCTCTACCGCCTGAGCGGCGACCTCAACCCGCTGCACGTGGACCCCGAGGTCGCCGCGCAGGTCGGCTTCGACCGCCCGATCCTCCACGGCCTGTGCACCTTCGGCTACGCCGGGCGGGCGGTGCTCGCCTCGCGCTGCGGCGGCGACCCCGCGCGACTTCGCGAGCTCTACGGCCAGTTCAAGCGGCCGGTCTGGCCGGGCGACACGCTGATCACCAGCGGCTTCGCCGAGGACGGTCGCCTCACGCTGACGGTGGACACCGAGGAGCAGCCAGGCGAGGTGGCCTTCGCGGGCTACGCGATCGTCGACTGAGAGAGGGCTGGCCGGCTCGAAGCGGTGGACGCTCGAAAACCGCGTGACGCGAGGGGCCCTCGAACGTACGGAGGGGGCGATGCGCATCGACGTCGTCATCCCCGCGTTGAACGAAGAGGCCGCCCTCCCCGTCGTGCTCGCAGAGATCCCGCGCGGCCTCGTCCGGCGGGTGGTGGTCGCCGACAACGGCTCGACGGATCGCACCGCCCAGGTCGCGCGCGAAGGAGGCGCGGAGGTCGTGCACGAGCCCGAGCGCGGCTACGGCGCGGCTTGTCTCCGCGCGCTCGCCCACCTCGCCAGCGATCCGCCGGACGTCGTCGTCTTCCTGGACGGCGACGCCTCCGATCGACCGAGCGAGCTAGACGCCGTCGTGGCGCCCATCCGCGAGGGCCGCGCGGACCTCGTCATCGGCTCGCGCGTGCGCGGCGCGCTCGAGCCCGGCGCGCTCACGCCACAGCAACGGGTCGGGAACGCCATCGCCTGCGCCGCGCTCCGGGTGCTCTACGACGCGCGCTACACCGACCTCGGGCCGTTCCGAGCGATCCGCTGGGAGGCGCTCGAGCTGCTGCGCATGCGGGACCGCAACTACGGTTGGACCGTCGAGATGCAGATCCGCGCCGCCCGCGCCGGCCTCCGCGCCGCCGAGGTGCCCGTGAGCTACCGAGCGCGCATCGGCGTCTCCAAGGTGAGCGGCACGCTGCGCGGCACCCTCGGCGCGAGCCGCAAGATCCTCTGGTTGTTGGCCCGGCACGCGGTGAGCGCGTGAGCGCTCCTCGGGGCACCCGCCTCGCGCTCTTCGGCCGCCCGCCGGTGCCAGGTCGCGTCAAGACGCGGCTCGCGCTCGACGGGGCGCACGCCGCCACCCTCTACGCCGCGTTCGTCCACGACCTCCTCGCGCGCGTGCGCGCGCTCGACCTCCCCTTCACCCTCTGGATCGACGGCTCGCTCGACGACCCGACGCTCGCGCCCTTCGACGCGCCGCTCGCGCGGCAGGTCGGCGCGGACCTCGGCGAGCGCATGTCGCACGCGTTCGAGGTCGAGCTCGCGCGCGCCGAGCGCGTCGTGCTGATCGGCACGGACGTCCCTACGCTCCCCCCTCGAATCGTCGCCGCCGCGTGCCGCGCGCTCGACAGGCACGAGGTCGCCTTCGCGCCGAGCGAGGACGGCGGCTACGTCCTGGTCGCTGCGCGGGTCGCGCCACGCTTCGACGGCGTGCGGTGGTCGAGCCCTCACGCGCTGCGGGACTCGCTCCGCGCGTGCCCCGGCGCGGTCTGCGTCGAGCCGTGGTACGACGTGGACACGCCCGAGGACCTCGAGCGGCTGCGCGTCGAGCTCGAACGTGACCCCGACGCGGCCCCCGCGACCGCCGGCGCGCTCCGGGCGATTACGCCGCGCTGAGGCGACGCTTGGACGCTTGGCCGTTTCCTCAAGCCGCCCTACCGGACGGCGCGCAGCGAGCGAAGCGAGCGTAGGCTCGTGGGAGGGGGCCCCGCGGGGCTTGATGCCCCGTGGGGGAGGGGCTGGCGACAGCCCCTCATAGGAAGCTGACGAGTCAACCGTCGCCGAACTTCTCGCGCATCTGGAGGAACTCGAGGAACTCGTGCAGCCGCATCACGTCCGGGATGCGGAAGCCCATCTCCGTGACCTCGACGATCTTCAGCCGGTCGAGGCGGCGGAGGACCGCCTGCACCTCGTCGACCCCGAGGCCGATCTGGTTGGCGAGCCCGTCCTCGTCGAGCGGCACGAGCACCGAGCCGTCGGAGTCCGTCGTGCCGTTGTACTCGGCCTCGTGCGCGAGCCCGAGGATGACCCGCGCCTTGGGGTCGCGGTGCATCAGGAGATCGATGAGCGCGTTCGCGCTGTCGAGACGGCGCGCGAGCTTCTTGATGAGGCGCACCGCGATCTCGGTGTTGCTGACGATCATGGCGCCGAAGGTCTGCGGATCGATGACGAGCAGGCGCGCGTCCTCGAGCACCTCAGCCGACGCGGTGCGCGGCTTCTGGTTGAGGATCGCCATCTCGCCGAAGAAGTCCCCCGGACCGAGGATGGCGAGGAGCTTCTCGCGATCCTTCACCTCGGTGAAGATGCGCACCCTGCCCGACTGGATGACGTACATCACGTCACCGGGATCGCCGTCGCGGAAGAGCAGGGTCCCCGCGGGGTGCACCTCGGCGAGCTTCGCGAGCTTCTCGTTCGACATCGCGCGCATGTTCGCCTCCCGCTCGTCTCGCGACAAGCACGCCTCGCACGCAGCCGCGCTGTAGAGCTCCGTTCGCTGCGGAGTCGCGCGCGATCCGCGGCTCCTCTCCGTCCGTGAGGAATCACAAATAGTTAGAAGTCCAACTCTCGACTTTTGACTGTTGGCCAGTAGGGTGCGCGCTCGGTGGATGCACGCGAGACGCCGTCTCGCGAAGGAAGATCGCGATGAAGAAGCGTTGGTTGGGCCTCGGGCTGGTCTTGGCGTTGGGTTGTGGCGACGACGATCGTCCGTCGAGCGAGGTGGACGCGGGGGCGCCCCCGACCGGCACGGACGCGGGCCCCACGCCGGTGGCGGATGGCGGCCCCGTCACGGGTGAGGACGCCGGGAGCCCCGGCTTCGACGCGGGCCCGCCTCCCGCCGACCGCACCACGGTGGCGCCCGAGGCCGCGCGCGAGCGAATGGTCGGGACGTGGGCGCTCGAAGCCCGCTTCGCGACGATCCAGACCGTCCCCTTCCTCGGCGACCAGCGCAGCGTGAGCCGGGCGTGGGGCCTCGTGGACATCTCACCCGAGGGCGAGACGCTCGTGCTGACCGAGCGCGGTTGTCGCGTGCAGATCGAGGGCGGCGGATCGACGACGACCACCATCCGCGACGCCGTACCGCGCTCGGTCGAGCCGAGGCCGGTCACGCTGGAGTTCGCGGACGGCGGCGCGACCTGGATCCGTCCCGAGATCGCGAACGCCATCGGCTTCCACGCCAGCGGCCCCACGGACGCGCTGCCGATGGACGCGAGCGATCCGCGCGTCTACGACCAAGACGGCGACGGGCACCCCGGCGTGACCGTGAGCATCAGCGGGCTCGCGTCGGGCGACCTCTACGTCGTCCAGTGGCAGCGCGGCTGGTACCGCGGCCAGGTCGGCACCTCGGGCCCGATCCTCGGCGAGAACCTCGCGGACGGCGGCAGCCAGCGGCCCATCGGCGGCACCAACTCGATCCTGCAGATGGACATCCCCTCGCGCTCCGACGAGAACCGCTCGGACAACACGCTCCGGCTCATCCCGCTCACCGGCGAGTACGACTGCGACCGCCTCGTCGCGGAAGCCGAAAGCGTCTTCGGGAGCTGACGATGCGCGCATGGACCCTCGTCGCGTGCCTCGAGTGCCTCACGTGCCTCTCCGCGTGCGCGACGGAGACGGGCGAGCGCTACGTCGGCGAGCGAAAGGCGATCGGCCCCGACACGACCGACTACCCCGCAGACTGTCTGGGGCTCGACGAGGCCATGGCGTATCGGTGCGCGGAGCAGCGCTTCTGGCGTTCGTTTCGCGACCATCGAGATCGTCCCGAGACCTACGTGTTCATGCAGGACGTCCTCGACCGATTCACCGAAGAGGTCAGCGACCCGGAGGGCCGCGCCTTGCTGCTCTTTCGGCGCGGCCAGCTCGCGAACGCGCTGATGACCGAGGACGGCCACCCCATCACGATCCTGGACGAGGCCGCCGAGGATTTCCGCGCTTCGTTGACGTTGCACGAGAACCCGAAGGTCTGGCCGTGGCTCGAGGCGATCGAGCTCCCGTTCGCTCTCTTCGCGAACGAGCCCGAGCGGGCCGAAGAGATCTTCCAGCAGGCCCTCGAGCACATCGAGCTGATGCCGACCGCGAACATCTTGTCGATCGCAGGCGTTGCGATGGCGATGCCCCTCGACACCGACATCCCGCGTCGGATGCTCGAGCAGCTCGAGCGTTGGGAGTGCGATGGCTACGAGTGGTGCGAGCGAAACACCTGGCGAGCGCCTTGGAGCCAACCCGGCCTCGAGTTCATGTTCGCCGAGGCTTACGCGCGGATGGGGATGCGTCCGCAGACCGTCGAACGGCTGATCCGGGCACGCCAAGCCGAGGGATACGCCGACTGGCCGTACGCGGAGGTGGTCGAGGCGGCCCTCGCGGACACCGACGCATGGATCGCGTCCTTCACGTCGATCCGCTCGGACCTCCCGGTCTTCGAGCCCGCAGCGCTGACCGCGGAGTACAGCTGCTTGCTATGCCACCGGGCCGACTGAGGCCGACCAGGGCCACTGCCCTGTCGTCCCCCCACGTGAACGACGTCCACGAGCATCTTGACCTCGGGCCCAGCCCTCGCCGACCGTTCGCCCGATGTACAGAGCTTCCTTCTTGGTCTTCGCGCTCTCCGTCCTCGCGGGGGGCGCGCACGCGCAGGAGCCCTTCGGCCGCGAGGCGGTGAGCCGCACGCCCAACCACGACCGGGCGGAGACCGGCGCGCGCGTCGCGGCGTACCTCCCCGTCCAGGGCGGCGGCTCCATCCTCGCCGACTTCGATCCGGGCGGCGCGCCGCGCGTCGCCCTGAACGCTTCGCTCGGGCTCGGGCTGCGCTTCGAGTACCCGATCATGAAGTACCTCTCCGTCGGCGTGCTCTGGGAGCTGCTCAGCATGCGCGTGGACGGCAGGCGCAACGCGATCGGCATGGACACGGACCTCTGGATCAAGGGGCGCTACGTCTTCGGCATCACCACGCGCCTCGACGTCGAGGCGTACGTCGGCGTGCCGATCGGCCTGAGCTGGATGCGCACGAGCGAGGGCGCGCTCTCGATCGCCAACCCGGGCGTCGGGCTCAACACCGGCTTCCACACGGGCGCCACGGCGATCATCGATGGGCGCTTCGGCGTCTTCCTCGACCTCGGCATGCGGCACCGCCGCATCTACACCGACACCGCCGTCGGCACGGACCTCACGCTCTCGATGAGCCAGTTCGCCTGGAACGTCGGCGGTGTCCTCGTCTTCTGAGGTATCGTCCGCGGCGTGAAGGTCCTCGTCACAGGCATCTCCGGCAAGCTCGGCCGCGTCGTCACTCGGGAGCTGCTCGCGCGCGGGCACGAGGTCGTGGGGCTCGACCGCCGCGCGTGGCCCGGCGCGCCGCGCCACGTGCGCGTGGTCGAGGTGGACATCCGCAAGCGCCCGGCCGAAGACGTCTTCCGCACGGAGCGGCCCGAGGGCGTCATCCACATGGCGACCGTCACGCACCTCGTCGAGCAGAGCCCCGACCGCTTCCGCATCAACCTCGAGGGCACTCGCGCCATCGTCGAGCATTGCGCCCGCTACGGCGTCGAGCGCCTCGTCTTCTGCGGCCGCCACACCTACTACGGCGCCGCGCCCGACGCCCCGCTCTACCACACCGAGGAGGAGCCCCCGCTCGGTGTGCACGACTTCCCCGAGCTCGCCGACCTCGTCGCCGCCGATCTCTTCGCGGGCTCCGCGCTCTGGCGATACCCCGAGGTCGCGACGAGCGTGCTCCGCCTCGTCTACACTCTCGGCCCCGCCAAGCACGGCACGCTCGCCGCTTTCCTCCGCGGGCCCCGCGTCCCCGTCGTGATGGGCTTCGACCCGCTCTTCCACTTCATGCACGAGCACGACGCCGCGCGCGCGATCGTCCTCGCGCTCGAGAAGCAGCTCCGCGGCGTCTTCAACGTCGCGGGGCCGCCTCCGGTGCCGCTCTCGGCCCTCGCGCGCGCCGCCGGCCGTCAGCTCGTCCCCGTCCCCGAGCCCCTGCTCAACCTCGCCCTCGGGCGCTTCGGCCTCCCTCGGCTCCCGCGCGGCGCCCTGGGCCACCTCAAGCACTCGGTCGTCGTCGACGGCGCGGCCTTCCAGAAGGCCACGGGCTTCGTGCACGAGCACGACGAGGGCGACACCGTCCGCGCCTACGCCGCCGCCTGAGTACAGCGAACCGGAAGTTCGCTGTACTGAGCAGCTCTCCGAAGCCCTCGGACCGAGGCGCAGGTCAGCTTCCTACGAGGGGCTGTCGCCAGGTCGCCAGCCCCTCCCCCACGGGGCATCGAGCCCCGCGGGGCCCCCTCCCACGAGCCTACGCTCGCTCCGCTCGCTGCGCGCCGTCCAGTAGGGCGGTTCTATTCAGCGGTAGGGACCCGCGCCCTGACGCAGCAGCGCCGCCAGCTTGGCCATCCGTCGCACCGTGCCCTCGACGGCCGCCGGATCCTCGACGCCGCGCCCGAGCGTGATCAGCACCCCGTCCTCGCGCACGCTGAGGTCGCCGACCTCGAGCAGGGCCACCGCGAAGGTGCGGGCCTCGGGCCCCAGCTTGCCGACCGCGTCGAGGTCCTCGGTGTCGCGCGCGACGAACGCCGGATCGAGCGGCACGTCCGCGCGCACCTCGATGAAGCCGCCGACGAGGCGCGCCCCCTCCCAGCGCTGACCGACCCGATACGCCACGCCGTCGAGCTGCGCGCTCCCCGAGAGCGTCGCGCGCTCGAGCTCGCGATCGCGTGACGCGCTCGCCCAGGCGAGCCATGCCTCGAAGTAGGGGACCGCCTCGTCGGGTGGCGGCACCTCGGCCGGCAGCGCCTGCACACGCGCGATGAACGCGCGGAGCAGCGCCAAGAAGCCGCCGAGCGCCTCGGGATCCTCCGTCCCGCCCAGCCGCTCGACGACCGCGCCGTCGTCGCGGAGCTCGGCGACGCGGAGCGCACCGAGCGGGTCGGGGAAGAGCCCACGCGCGACCGCGCGCGCCTGCGTCGAGCCGCGCGCCTCGAGGGAGTGCTCGGCGAGGTAGCTCCCCGCGGGCGTGTCGCCCTCGAGCGCGAGCTGCGTGAGGAAACGTCCGATCCCGGTTCGCGGCCCGCCCCGCAGCGCGAGCCCGAACGCGGGCCACTCGAGCCGCGCCACGAGGAAGATTCCGTCGCGGCCGCGGTGCTCGCGCTCGACCCGCACGCGGACCCGATCGACGCGGGCCACCAGCCCTCCCTCGTCGAAGCGGAAGCCGTGCTCGGCGCCGACGCTGGTCCAGAGCGACGCGATCCGGGCGTTGCCGATGCTGGGCAGCGCGGGCACGAGCCGCGACGCGATCGCGTCGGACGCCGCCGCGCGCACGTCGATCGCGACGGGCACCTCCAAGAGCCCGCGCGTGTGCCGCGCGGTGAAGAGCAGGTGCCACGAGAGCGCGCCGACCTCGCTCTGGAAGCTCGGCGTGAGGTTGGGGAGCTTCATCCGGAAGCTGACGGGCTCGCCGTCCGCGGTCGGCATCGGGAGCGGCAGGCTGAAGCGCTGCGCCTCGATCCAGCCTTGGTGCTGCGCGGAGCGCGCGCCGACGCGCTCGCGCGAGACGACGTGGAGCTCGAGCCGGGAGTAGCGCATCACGCCGAGGTTCGAGAGCGACACCTGGCCAGAGAGGACGTCGCCGAGCGCGAGCACGCGGCGATCGATGATCCCTTCGAGGTGGGGCCGCCCCGGCTCGGGCCCGGCCGGCCGCGTCGAGAAGTGGAAGGGCTCCTCGTTGGGCAGCGGACGCTCGGGAGGGAGCACCGGCACCTCGAACGTCGCGTCACGGTCGGGCCACCAGGGGATGTCCACGAGGACACGCGCGCGATAGGCGACGCTGAGGAAGCGGCCTCGGTAGGAGGGCGGCGCGGTCTCCGGGAGCGTCGCCCGGCATCGCAAGCGCGTCTCGCCCTTCGGGAGGCGCCCGCCCGGATGGAGCTCGGCGTGGAGCCTGAGGAGCTGCCCGACGTTCACGCCGCGTCCCTCGACCTCGAGGCGGATGGGGCCGACCGTGAGCGCACGGCGCGTGTTGACGCGCACCTCGGCCTCGAAAGTGCCACCCGCGCGCACCTCGTGCGGCAAGAGGAGCTGCACGTCGGGGCGGTGGGGGAGACGCGAGAGGGCCATGCGTCAGCGGCTCCTCGAAGGCCGCGCGTTCCAGTCGGAGGCCGAGCGCGCGTCGGAGGCCGAGCTCGCGTCGGAGGGCACGCGCGCGTCGGAGGCCGAGCTCGCGTCGGAGGGCACGCGCGCGTCGGAGGCCGAGCTCGCGTCGGAGGGCACGCGCGCGTCGGAGGGCAAGCGCGCGTCGGAGGGCAACGCTTCGGGGGTGTCCCAATCGTCGAGCGCGCGCGGCTCGAGCGCGAAGACGTCCGCGCCGAGCTCGGTGAAGAGCGGCTGCAGCGCGTGCGCGCCCCGCGCGATCGACGCAGCCACCACGGTTCCCACGCGCGCGACGTCCCATCGCGCGAAGAAAGGCTCCCAGCGGCCTTCGCGGCGCGCCGCGAGCGCGGGCGCCCGTGACGGGTGCGCGCGCAGCGCGAGCAGCGTCTCCACCGTCACGTACGGCATGTCGACCGCGACGGAGAAGACCTGCGCGCCACGGGCCGCGAGGAGCGCCGAGAGCCCCCCGATCGGGCCGACACCGGCCGGCGCGTCAGCGAGCCGAGGCACGTCGGGGACGATGGCCCCGTAAGGGCTCGCGTCGCCGACCAGCACCGGCGCCATCCCCGCGCCCCGCGCGACGCGCACCGCGCGCTCGAGGAGCGACTCCCCACGCCACACGATCGCTCCCTTCGGCGCGCCCATCCGCTGCGAGCGCCCCCCTACGAAGATCCCGCAGGTCGGCGCGGTCACCGCCGCACCCTCGACGAGTACCGACACCCCGGAACGGTCCCCGAGACGGGTCCGCCGCGCAAGCGCGCAGGCAGCGGAGCCTCTCATCGAAAGACCGTCGGCGGTTCGACGCGCGCGCCCTCGGGCCCTACGACCGCGTCATGACGAAGACGCCGCCCTCCATCCCGCTGCGCGTCGCGCTCTCCGCGCTGCCCGTCGTCCTGGTCGGCTGGGGCGGCTCGTTCGCCACCCGGCCGCGCATCGAGAGCTGGTACGAGGCGCTCGCGAAGCCTTCCTTCACCCCGCCGAACTGGCTCTTCGGCCCCGCGTGGGCGGTGCTCTACGTGGCGATGGGGATCGCAGCCTATCGCCTCTGGTCGCGCCCTCCGAGCCCCCCGCGCCGACGCGCGCTCGCGCTCTTCTACGCCCAGCTCGCGCTCAACGGGGCGTGGTCCTTCGCCTTCTTCGGCGCGCAGAGCCCCGAGCTCGGCCTCGTCGTGATCCTCCCGCTGCTCGCGCTCATCCTCGTGTGCATCCGGCTCTTCTGGCCGATCGATCGCGCCGCCGCGGCGCTCTTCGCGCCCTACGCCGCGTGGGTGGGCTTCGCGACCGCGCTGAACGTCGCCATCATGGTGCTCAACCGCTGAGTGAGATCCGACGCTCTGCAGGAGCGCATCGCGCGTGCGGGCTGAGCCCAGCGATTGGCCGCCGCCGCTGGCACACGTATAGTGGCGTGATGAGTTCGACCGCCAAGAAGATCCTCCACGAAGCGCTCGCCCTTCCGGAGGAAGACCGAGTGCGGCTCGCGGAGCACCTCCTCGACAGCGTGCCTCGTGAGACGGCCGAGATGCTCGAGCGAGCATGGAACGAAGAGGCCCTCCGGCGGGCCGAGGCGCTAGCCGACGGCGAGACGACGGCGATTGATGGAGAAGTCGCGCTGACGCGGCTCGAGAACAAGCTCCGCGCGCTTCATCGCCGATGATCCACGCGATCCACCCGGAGGCCCTTGCCGAGTTGGACGAAGCGTCGACGTGGTATGAGCGAGAAGAGCCGGGGCTGGGTGTCGCCCTCGTCCTCGACTACCGCGAACGACTCACCTTTGCGTTGAACGCTCCAAGCGCAGGAGCGCTGGCTGGCAAGACGCGGGACGGAGGAGAGATTCGCCGCTACCGACTTCAGCAGTTCCGGCGGTACGCGATCCTCCTCGCGTCCATCCGCGGTGTCCCGACCGTCCTCGCGTTCGAGCACTCCAGCCGGCGTCCGGGCTATTGGCACGATAGGCTCGGGTGACGAGCACGGCGCAGGAGCGCTCGCATCCGCGGCGTCACTCCGCCGGGCTCGAGGCGGGGGCGTCGTCGTCGCTCGCATCGCCCGGATCCGTTGCCCAACGCAGCAGGGGCGCGAGCCGTCGCGAGAGACCCCCGCCGAGGTCGTCGACGATCCGGTAGAAGCACGGCACGACGAGCAACATCAGCGCCGTCGCGAAGGCGAGCCCCCACGCGATCGCGGTGGCCATCGGCGAGAGGAGCGGCGAGGCCGCGCCCGCGAGCGCGAGCGGGAAGAGCCCCGCGATGGTCGTGATGCTCGTCAGGAAGATGGGCCGAAGACGCAGGATGCCCGCCTGCACGATCGCCTCGTCCCGCTCGACCCCCGCGCGGCGCCGCTGATTGATGAAGTCCACGAGCACGAGCGAGTCGTTCACGACGATCCCTGCGAGCCCGACGACGCCGATGAGCGCGATGAGCCCGATCGGCGCGCCGCTCACGAAGAAGCCGATGACCACGCCGATGAACGAGAGCGGGATCGCCCCCATCACGACGAGCGGCTGCAAGAAGCTCCGGAACTGCGCCGCCAAGATCGTGAAGATGACGAGCAGCGCCACGCCGAAGGCGTCGACGAGCGACTCGAGCGACTCTTGGGTCCGCTCGTACTCCCCGCCGAGCGAGAACGTGACGTCGGGGCTGCCCGCGACGAGCGGGGCGAGGCGCTCGGAGACCAGCCGGTTCACCTCGGCGCTCGTGGTCTGCCGCTCGTCGATCTGCGCGGTCACGGTGATCATCCGCTCGCGCTCGCGGTGGCGGATCAGCGCCGGACCGCGCCCCGGCTCGATCGTCGCGACCTCCTGCAGCGCGACGTTCCCGCCGTCGGGCGTCACCATGGCGAGCTGCGCGAGCCGCTGCGGGTCGTCTCGGCTGCCCTCCGCGAGCCGGACGACCACGTCGACCTCGTCGCCGCCGACGCGCGTCGTCGCCACCGGCTGCGCGCCGAGCGCGAGGCGGAGCCAGCCCGCGACCTGCGGCGGCGTCAGGCCGTGCAGCGCCGCGCGCTCCTCGTCGACCTCGACGCGGAGCTCGCGCTTGCCGAGCTGGTAGTCGGTGGCGACGGTGCGTGTCCCGGGCACCTGCCGGATCTCGTCCGCGACCTCGCCCGCGAGGTCCGCGAGCCGATCGAGGTCGTGACCCCGCACGCGCACCGCGACCGGCGCGCCGCGCGGCGGACCAGGCTTGAACTCCATGACCTCGAGCGAGACGGGCCCGACGATGTCGTCGAAGAGCCGCGAGGCCTCCGCGAGGAGCGCGCGCCCCGCTCCGACCACCGAGCGCTCCTCGATGGGCTTCAGGTACATCGTGACCATGCCGACGTGGTCGCCGCGGTCGACGCCCATCTCGGTCCGCGTGATGCCGCGCGCGGTGACGACCGCCTCGACGTCTCGCCCGTCGAGCGCCAGCAGGCGCCGCTCGACCTCGCGGAGCACCGCGTCGGTCTCCTCCTTGGACGAGTCGGTCGGGAGCTTGACCCGGACGTCGAAGAGCTCGGTGTCGCCGTCGGTGAAGAGCACGACGTCCTTCGTCGCGACCGCCGCCGCGACGAGCCCGGCCGCGAGCCCGTACGCCCCGATCGCCACCGCCCACCGCCAGCGGAGCGCGCCGCGCAGCGTCCGCTCGTAGAGCGCACCCACCCGCGCTCCGATGCGTTCCCAACGCGTGGCCGGGCGCGCGGCCGTGGCGCCGTGCTTGCGGCGACGGACCTGCCCGAAGTCCCGCAGATGGCTCGGCAGGACGATGAAAGCCTCCACGAGCGACGCCGCCAGCGCGACGACGACGACCTTCGGGATGATGGAGAAGAACTCGCCGAGCACGCCGACCATCATGAGCATCGGCAAGAACGCGGCGCAGGTCGTGAGCGTGGACGCGAGCACCGGCCAGAAGACCTCCGCGCTGCCCTCGATGACGGCGCGCGTCCGCGGCCGCCCCTCCTCCATGTGCCGGTAGACGTTCTCGATGATGATGATGGCGTCGTCGACGACCACGCCGAGGCAGAGGATGAGCGCGAGCAGCGAGATCACGTTGATGGTGATGCCCATCGCGCTCATCGCCGCGATGGCCCCTGCGAGCGCGACGGGGATGCCGAGCGCGGCCATCGTGGCGTTGCGGGCGCCGACGAAGAGCCAGAGCAACGCGAGCACGAGCACGAGGCCCGTGGCTGCGTTGCCATAGAGGCTGTCGAGCGAGCGCCGCACCTCGTGCGCGGCGTCGCCGAAGACGTCCACCGAGACGCCCTCCGGCAGCTCGAAGGCGGCGACGGTCTCGCGTACGGCGTCGCTGATGCGCAGGCTGTCCGCCTGCGCCTCCTTGTTCACGAGGAGCAGCACGCCAGGCTGACCGTTCACGCGACCCGTGATCTCGGCTGGCGCGAAGCCCTCGTCCACCTCGGCGACGTCGCCGACCCACACGGCGCCGCTCGTCGTCCCGGGCGCGGGCCCTGGCAGGGCCGGGCGCACCACGACCTCGCGGACCTCGTCGGCCGTGCGCACCTGCGCGATCCCACGCACGAGGCGCGCGTCACGCTCCCCGAGGCTTCCCGCCGGCACGTTCGCGGCGCGATGCCCCAGCGCCTCGGCCACCGCGGCGAGCGGGAGGCCGCGCGCGACGAGGCGGTCGGGATCGACGTCCACGGTGATCCGTCGGTCTCGAAGGCCGTTCCGCTGCACCTCGCCGACACCCCGTAGCCCCTCGAGCCGCTCGGCGAGGTCGAGGCTGACGCGGCGAAGCACCGCCTCCGGCGCGTCGCCGCGGATCGAGACCGCGATGGTCGGCACCGTGACCTGGAACTCCCGCACCTGCGGGCGCTCTGCGCCCTCGGGCAGGTCGTCGATGGCCGTGACCTCGCCCTGCACCTCGAGCACCTTGCGGGGGATGTCTCGCACGCTCGGCTCGAACTGGATGAAGACGAGCGCGATGCCCTCCCGCGCCGCGCCCCAGAGCTCCGCGACGTCGTCGACGTTCGCGACGGCCTCCTCGAGCCGGTCGAGCACGAGCTGCTCGACCTCCTCGGGAGACGCGCCGGGATACACGACGCTGACGCGCGCCCAGCCGGTGGGCACCGCGGGCAGCGACTCGCGCGTCATGTCGCGCATCACCAGCGCGCCGATGAGCAGCGCCGCCACCGCCATCAGGTTGACGAGGATCGGCTGGCGGATGACGCCCGCGAAGAAGGCCTGCATCAGCCCCCCCCGCGCTCGGTCGCGTCGCCGCTCTCCGCGCCTCGCCCGGCTTGCTCGTCGCGCTCCGCCCCCCGCGACGCCGCGGGCGATCCGTCCGCCTCGCGGGGCACGACGCGCACCGGCCGATCGGGCACGACCCGCTCGAGCCCCGCGACCACGACGCGCTCCCCCACCTCGACGCCCTCGTCGATCGGGATCTGCCCCGCGCGCGCGCGGCCGGGCCGCACCGGGCGACGCCGCGCGACGTCCTCGGCGTCGATGACGTAGACGAAGCTCTGGCCGTAGCGCTCGAAGATGGCCGCGCTGGGGAGGACGATCGCCGGCTCCGCCTCGCCAGTCTCGACGACCACCCGCGCCGAGAGCCCCGGTCGCAGCCGCCGCTCGGGATCCGTGACGCGCACCTCGACCGGGACCCGCCGCGTGCGCGGATCGACGACCTCGCCGACGCGCTCGACGCTCGCGCCGAAGCGCTCGCCGGCCCGAGCGTGCGCTTCCACCTGCGCGCGCGCCCCCGGCCGCAGGTCGAGGGCCTCGCGAGGATCGAGGAGGACCGTGGCGCGGAGGGAGCTCGTGTCGACGAGCCGGACCATCGGCGCGCCCGGCGAGGCCAGCTCGCCGACCTCGACGAAACGATCCGCGACGACGCCGTCGAAGGGCGCGCGAAGGACGGCCTCCGTGAGGCCGCGGCGTGTCACACGCTGCTGCGCGCGCGCCGCGTCGAGCGCGGCGCGCGCGAGACGTTCGCCGTCGCGGGCGTCGTCGAGCCGGCTCGTGGCGGCGCCCCCGCGCTCGACGAGCCGCTCCGTGAGCTCTCGCTGCCGCTCCGCCTGCGCCACCGCGGCCTCGGCCTGGGCGATCTGCGCGGACGCCGCGCCTAGCGCGACCTCGGTCCGGCCGACGTCCAGGCGGGCGAGCGCCGCTCCGGCCGACACGCGCTGCCCACGCTCGACCAAGAGCGCGAGCACGCGCCCCGGCACCTCGGCGCGGAGCGTGGCGTCGCGCGCCGCCTCGAGGGTCGCCACCCCTTCGGTGGTCGGCACGAGCTCGGTCCGCGCGACCACCGCGACGTGCACGGGCGGCGGAGGGATCGGCGGCGCCTCTGGCTCGGGCGTCTTGCAGCCCGCCAGGACGAGGACACCGAGGAAGCAGAGCGCGCGCATCGTCGCGTGACGTTGCCCCCGTTCGGGAGCGACGGCAACGAGCGCGATTCGTGCGCGGCCGCTCGGGGGGCGTGTCGATCCGCCTCGCCGTGGACGAACGCCCCGGTCGGCCCGCGCTTTCGGCCGCGATCAGCAGGTGGAACGCGCGCTGCAACCTCCGACGGCATGCCCATTCAAGCCTTCAAGATCGACATGGAAGAGATCCGAAAGCGCGCCCGCGCGCACATGAGCAAGGGTGCGGTGACCTCGGCCTACGGCGAGGACGTCGACCGCGTGGTCGCCGTGCTGCAAGAGGTCCTCGCGACCGAGATCGTCTGCGAGCTGCGGTACCGCGCCCACTACTACGCGGCGACCGGACTGCGCGGCGAGATCGTCAAGCCCGAGCTCCTCGAGCACGCGAACGAAGAGCGCGCCCACGCCGAGCGGGTGGCCGAGCGCATCGATCAGCTCGGCGCGCTCCCGAACTTCGACCCCGCGACGCTCACGAAGCGTTCGCACGCCGCCTTCGAGGTGGGCGCGGATCTGGTCGCGCTGCTGGAGGAGGATCTCGTGGCCGAGCGCGTCGCCGTCGAGACCTACACCGAGATCGTGCGTTGGCTCGGCGACGCCGACCCGACCACGCGACGCCTGATGGAGTCGATCCTCGCCGAGGAGGAGCACCACGCCGACGACCTCGCGGGGCTGCTGGAGCGGGTCCACGAGCTCGGCCTGCGCTGAGGAACCAAACCAGCGAGAGGTGGTCCCAGGCCGTGCCCCCGAGGCGGGGTGGAATGGCCCCGATGAGGTCCACAGACCCTGCCTGGCGTCACCTGCGAGGTTCCACAGGGGCTTGGAGGCCTACATCCCCTCGGTTTCGCGGAAGAATGCTCACAACCCACGTTCCACGAGGTTTCCTCCGGCCGATCGCCACGCACGCAGTCTCAACGTAACTTTCCAAGTACACCACCAGAGCTTGGATCGATAGTTGCACAGTTGGGTGCCGTGGCCCCCTCGACCGCCCCCGCCATCGCCCTCCCCCCCGAGCCCCGCCGCTTCGGGCGCTACATCCTGCTCGGCACGATCGGCAGCGGCGGCATGGCGGAAGCGCACCTCGCGCTCCTCGTCTCCGAGGGGGGCGCCGAGCGCCTGGTCGTCGTCAAGACCCTGCTGCCGGATCTGGCCGAAGAGCCCGCGAGCCTCACGATGTTCCTCGACGAGGCGCGCGCCCTCTCGGCCCTCTCGCACCCGAGCCTCCTCCAGATCCACGACAGCGGCTTCCAGGATGGCGCCCCCTTCATCGTCGTGGAGTACCTCGACGGCCTGACGCTCTCCGAGCTCGCGCTCGGGTGCCACGAGCGCGGAGTGCTCCCGCCCGTCAGCGTGGTCGTCCGCGTCATCGCGGAGATCGCGGCCGGGCTCGCCCACGCGAACGCGGCGCGGACGCTCGACGGCACGCCGCTCGAGCTCGTCCACCGCGACGTCAGCCCCTCGAACGTGATGGTGCTCCGGAACGGCACGGCGAAGCTCATCGACTTCGGCGTCGCCAAGACGACGCGCAACCTGACCACCACCGAGATCGGCTCCGTGAAGGGCAAGCCCCGCTTCGTCGCCCCCGAGCTCATCAGCGGTGAGCGCCCCACCGCCGCCGCCGACGTCTGGGCGCTCGGGGTCCTGCTCTGGGAGACGCTCACGCAGCGCCGGCTCTTCCGCGGCCGCGGGTTCATCGAGGTGATGACGCGGGTGAAGACCGAGCCGATCGCGCCGCCCTCCGCCCACGCCCCGCGGGTGGACCGCACGCTCGACGGCATCGTCGCGAGCGCCCTCGACCGAGATCCGTCCACGCGCTGCAGCATGGAGGCGTTCCACCAAGCGCTGACCCGCTGGCTATCGGCGCGTACGCCTCACGTCGGCGCGGGCGACGTCGCCGCGTTCCTGCGCGACGTCGGTCGCTCCCAGCTCGCCGAGCGTGACGCGCTCATCCGCGACTGGCTGCAGCGCGTCGAGGACGCGCGCCCCCTCCGCGAGCTCCCGTCGGAGCGCACCACGTTGACGGAGCACACCACGTCGACGGAGCGGCGCGCTCACCGCGCCGACACCGCGCGGAAGGATGTCCCCATGAAGTCCGCCCCTCCCCCCGCACGCCCGCACGTCCCGCCCCCGCTCCCGCGCCGCGCGGCGCCTCACACGAGCGCCCGCCCGCCCGCGCCACCGCACGTGGCGACGCCCCTCGCGGCGAAGAAGCCGTCCGCACCGCCCCCGCCCGGCGCCACGCCGCTCGCCGCGAAGCCCTCGACTCGGCCGCACGCCGCGATGCTCCCTACCCCCCGCGCCACGAAGAAGCCCTCGACGCCGTCGGTCGTGGCGAAGCCCTCGACTCCGCCGCCGCTCTCCGCGAAGCCCTCGAGTCCGCCGCGCGCCGCGAAGCCCTCGACCCCGCCACTCGCCGCGAACCTGGTCGCCGCGAAGCCCTCGACCCCGCCGCTCCCCACGAAGCCCTCGACGCCACCGCACGCCGCGAAGCCGGTCGCGGCGAGGCCCTCGACCCCGCCGCTCCCCACGAAGCCCTCGACGCCCGTCGCCGCGAAGCCCTCGACGCCGCCCGTCGCCGCGAAGCCCTCGACGCCGCGCGCCGCCAAGCCCTCCACTCCGCCAACCGCCAAGCCCTCGACGCCGCGCGCGGCCAAGCCCTCCACTCCGCCGACCGCCAAGCTCTCGACGCCGCCGCCCGCCGCCAAGCCCTCCAGTCCGCCAACCGCCAAGCTCTCGACGCCGCCGCTCGCCGCCAAGCCCTCGACCCCGCCGCTCGCGACCGCCGCGAAGCTCTCGACGCCGCCCGCAGCTCCGGCTTCTGCGACCCCCTCCACCCCGCCGCGCCCGACCGCGAGCACCACCTCGCCCCCGCCGCTCGAGCCGCGACCGACGACCGCCGCCGTCGCCGCGCGACCGACGACACGACCTGGGTCGATCCCACCCCCCTCGGTGCCCTCTCGGCTCCCCCCGCCGGTCCCGGCGCCGCCCGCGAGCGTCCTTCGGCTGCCCGCCCCGCCGCGGGCTCCGACGCTGGACGCACGACCGACGATCAACGCCGAGCCCGAGGAGCAGGCCCCTAGCGTCGCACTCGACGACCTCGATCTCGACGAGGGCGCGGCCTTCGGACGGGACCTCTGGATCCCGCGCTTCGCGAGCCTCGCCCAGCGCATCCGGCCACTGGCGCATCCGTACCGTGCGACGGCCGTGGGGGTCGCGGCCGCGACGTTCCTGTCGATCATGGCGCTCGGAGACGCGGCGCCCGACGCGCACGCGAAGACGCCACGCCCCATCGCCGCACTCGCCGCGCCAGCGAGCGCGCCGCGATCCGTGGCCGACGCCACACCCGTGCTCGCCCGACGGGACGCGCTACGCGGCGCGGACGGCGAAGCCCCTTCGTTCGAACCCCAGGCTGCCGACCCGGCGCGCGTCGAACCGCTCGCCGCCGAGGCGCAACCCGAAGTCGCACACGAGGC
>JAHBWH010000161.1 GCA_019637115.1 Myxococcales bacterium
TCACCGATGCGGCGGAGCCGGACGAGGTAGGGCCCGATCCGCAGCGGGACGTTCGGCGGGGTATCCACCTTGCTGCGCTTGACGCGTTGATTGCCCATCAACGTGCCGTTGGCCGACTGGTCGGTCAGCTTGAAGCCGCGCGGCGATGCCTCGACGATCAGGTGGCGGCGGCTCACCTCGGGGGAGGGCAAGACGACGTGGCAGCTCGGGTCGCGACCGATGACCACCGGGCCCTGTGCCTGAATCGGGAGCTCTTCCACCGTCCCGTCAGGCATCTCGATCGCGAGCAGCACCCCAGTCTCCATCGACTCGATCCCCTCCTCGGCTCACTCGGTGGCGGTGACGGTGCGAGGCGCCGAGCCGCCGACCCGTGGCTGGTCGAGCAGGTCGACCTCGTCGACGCCGCCCGAGAACTCCTCGTACATCCGGATCGCCTCCTGGATGCGGTTGCGCTGCGTGAGCGGGAGCGGCTCGATGATCGTCGGCACGATGAAGAGCAGCGTCTCGGCCTCCTCGAAGCGGCGCCCATGCACGCCGAAGAACGCCCCGAGGATCGGGATCTGGCTCAGCCCCGGCAGACCGGATCGACTGCGTGACTCCGAGCGCGCGACGACGCCACCCAGCACGATGCTCTGGCCGAGCTCGAGGTTCACCGTGGTGTTGAGGGTGGAGCGCGTTCGCCCCGGGACGCCGGTCCCGCCGTCCTCGGAGAGGTCCGAGACGTCCGCCTCGAGGCGGATCTGGATGCGGCCCGATTGCTCGTCGTAGAGCGGCGTCGCGCGGAGGATCGTGCCAAAGGGGATCTGGTTGAGCGTCGACTGGAGCTGGCCCGGCGTGAGCACGTTGAGCTCGCCGCCGATGTTGATCTCCGACTCACCGCCGTTGACCGAGACGAGCGCCGCCTGCCGGTAGAGGCGCGCCCAGCCGCGCGACTGCGCGATGTCGACGCGCGGGAGCGCGGTCTGGGAGATGATCTGGATGGTCGTGTTCCAACCCACGCCCTGGGTCCACTGCGGGTTGATGCGCGCGCGGTCCTGGTCGGTACCGAAGGTCACCGGGTAGTCGATGCCGATCGAGTGGCCGTAGGTGTCGCGGAGCTGCACGAAGTAGAGATCGAGGCGGATGTTCTGGCGCGCGGGTACCGCGCCTTCGCGGATCTCCGGCGCCGAGCCGGCCGGCTGGTCGGACTCGACGACGATCCGGTATTGCACCTGCGAGCCGTCCCGCATGATGAGCAGGAGCGACGTCGTGCCCGGACGCATCCCCGCGATGATGAAGCGATCCTGCCGCTCGGTGAGCCGGACGTCGGCGATGCCTCGGACGCCCTCGGAGTACGAGCGGACGCCCTCGGCCGAGAGCGTCTCTTGCTCACCCACGCGGATCCGAATCTCTCGCCCGTCCTGGGCCGACGCTGACGCCGAGAGCGCCAACGCGAGCGCCATACCCATCGCGGCGAGGCTCGAGAGGGGAGCCCTTTGGTGGGAGAGAGATCGGGTCGAAGAGAGCGACGCGCGTGAACGCGGGGGCAGCGTGGCTGTCATGGGGCTCAGCGATTCCTTCCGTCGATGCGCTCGATGCCTTGCACCGCCGCGGGGCGGGCCTTGTTGCGGCGCGCTCGCTCCTCGGCCGCGATGAGGTCGGTGTCGGTCGTCTCGGGGACGCCCTCGATGATCGTGTCGTCGACCGGGTTGCGCAGGACCAGCTGGATCTGCCCGCGGTCCTTTGCGTGGGTGAGCATGGTCGCCTGGTCGAGCGTGACGGCGAGGCTGACCTCGCGACCTCGCCGCTCGGCGGCCGCCTCCTGCTGATCGTCGCTGAGATCGGGCCCGCCGGTGTCGGCGCCGACGGCGAGCACGAGGATGTTCTGCAAGAGCGGGATCGTGACCCGGTCGGTCTCGGAGTTCGGGCGCGTCGCCGTGAGCAGGACGTCGACGCGGTCGCCGGCGCGGAGGAGGCCTCCGAAGGCGCTGGTCTGTCCGGTGCGCACCGTGAGCGCGCGCATGCCCGCCCGGAGCAGCGTCGAGAGGTCGCGGCGCTCGGAGGTCGTCGTCGCGAGGTCGGTCCAGAGCACCGATTGGTTGGCGCGGACGGCGTTGCCGAGGCGGATCCCGAGCACGCGCTCCTTGTCGCTGGCCAGCACGTGACGGTCCTCGAGGTAGGCCTGCGGGATCCGGCGGGTGCCGAGCTTCTGGGTCGTGAGCGGCTCACCGATCCGGATGTCGGAGCGCGCCATGAGGACCTCGACGGGCTCGCCGCCAGTGGCCTCGTTCTCGAAGCGCTGCATGTAGAGGAAGAAGAGCGCGACGCCGACGATGGCGACAGCGAACCCAGCCAGGAGCGCGGTGCGGTTCATGTGGTCTCACCCGAGGTCATGGTGGGGTCCCGAATCAGGGTGAACATACATCAAGGGAGGCCGAGCACGGTAGCGGGTCCTTCGCGAACGTTTCGAGCAGGTCGAATTGGCCCTCGGCGTCCCCGACGTCCACGTCCCCAACGTCCACGTCCCCAGGTCCCGCACGTCGCCCCACGTCGCCCAGGTCCCACGTCCCCGACGGGCGTCCGGGCGCCTCGGGGTCACCGAGGCTCTTCGTCCGACGTCAGCACGGTCACGGTCGCCGCGCCGTCCAGCTCCCCGACGACCAACGTCACGAGCCGATCGCCGAGCGTCGCCGTCACGAGGTGCTGACCGTCGATCCTCACCCGCTCGCCGTCGCGCGCGGTCAAGGGGCGCCACCCCGCGTCCGTGAGCGCGCGCCGGTACCAGCTGGCGAGCCCGTCCGCCGTGCGGTCCGTGGACGTGTAGAGGGTCATCCCGTAGGGCTTGCCGACCTCGTGGGCCGAGAGGATGCGCCTCAACCCCTCCGCCCGCGGCACGGCCTCCGGATCGACGCCCGGCGCGTCCCCCCGCTCGGGGAAGAGCCGACGGATGTCGAGGTCGTCGTCGCTGAAGATCGACACGAGGTGAGTCCCCCAGCGACGGTCGCCCTCCCGGTAGCGCTCGGCGTAGAGGTAGCGGAGGTGCCCGAGGTCGCCGATCTTGCCCGACTCGAGCGCCCGACGCGCGCGCGCCAAGAGGCTCTCGCTCTCTCGCAAGTCCGCGCGCTCGCCCGGGTCGAGGCAAGCGACGAAGCCGCGATTGCCGTAGTTGGCGACCAACGTCGTGTCCATCGCCCGCGCGTCGAGGCCGAGCGCGTCGGCCCCCTCGGCCTCGAGCAGCCCGCGCACCGTCTCGGCGACCCCGCCGTCGTGCTCCTGGCAGCGCGCCTCGAAGTAGGCGAGCACCTCGTCGAGGCTCTTGTCGGTCACGCCCGTCATCATCTGGATCGGCGCGCCGTTGAGGCGGAGCTCGCGCACGCGACCCTGCGTGGAGTCCGGGAAGCGGAGCATCTCCGCGCCGAGCCCCATCATCAGCTCGTCGACCTCGGCCGAGGCGGAGCGCGCCGCGAAGACGAGCGTCACCGCGTAGACGACGGCGAGGAAGCCGAGCAGGCGGCCGACCTTGGGCAGGACCGCGCGAAGACTCCGGACGTGATCTCGAAGGTTCATCGCCGACCTCAACACAAGAACGGGATGAACCCGCAGAAGGCGTCCCGCACCATGCCCCAGATGCTCTGACGCACTGGGTTGCACATGACGGTGTACGAGGAGCTCGCGTCGCGCGCGCCGCCGCCGAGGTAGTTGGGCCGGTTGACGCTCGCCGACGCGCGGAGCGTCGTCTGGGTGCCGAGGAGCCCGTCGAGCATCCCCTGGAGGATGCTTCCGACGATGGGGATCGAGCCGATGTCGCCGAAGGCGTCCTGGATGCTGCCGAAGACGGTCCCGTCCTCGTCCGAGCCGACCGTCGTGCAGCTGTCGCAACCGACGGCCTCGCCGTTGCACCCGGCGTTGGACGTCTGCCACGCCTGCGAGCGGGACTCCGCCATCGTGCTCATCTTCTGGTGCGCCTCGTGGTGCACCAGCCCGAAGAGGGCGAGCATCGCGATGAACACGGGCATCATCACGACGGCCTCGGCGTAGGCGGCGCCCCCTTCGTCTCGGAGCAGGCTCCTCTTCGCGACGCGCGCCCTCGGCTCCTCGGACGCCGACACCTCGCGCCGGTGGACCGGGCGGGGCGTCGCGGCGTCGAAGGTGCGGCTCGAGGTCGTCATCGCGTTCATCCCGTCAGTGCGCGATCGCGCTGTTGATGAGGCCCAGCAACCCGCTGCACGCCGGGCCCGAGCATGCGTCCATGACGCCGCCCTCACCCGAGGTGTCGGTCGCGTTGCCGAAGCTCACGCGCCGGAGGCGACCACGCCACGCCATGTCCCACATCCACTCGATGCGGCCGCGGCCGAGGCCCTGGTCGAAGGGTCCGAGGTTCCAGTCCTCGTCCTGGTCCCAGAAGAACTCCGCCTGCGCGAGGCTGACGCGGCCGACCTCCTTGCCGAACTCGACCACCGACGCCTCGAACCCGCCGCTGCGGTCCTGCGCCCACGAAGCGAGCGCGACCCCGTCGAGGCCCTCGCTCGGAAGCGAGCCCGCGAAGGCGAAGGCGCGCAGCTGGAAGTCGTTGTCACCGAGGAAGAGGTCCGCTCCGCTGGTAGGGCAGCGCGTCGCGATGACCGAGCGGTTCCGGAACCGGCAGACCTGCTTGGGGCATTTGTACTTGCCGCTGTCGCACGACGTGTCGGAGTTCGGCTCGCCGATCTCGATGGGCACGGGGCGCTCCTCGTCCCGGCCGCAGCCGCTGATCTCGTAGACGATGCGCGTCGTCTTCGTGAACGACTCCACGCTGCTCGGGCGAGCCGCCGTGCGGAGCGTGCGGAACGCCGTCTCGCGGGTCGGCAGCGCGTTGCACTCGGCGACGCTCGGCTCGGTCGGGAGCACGCCGCCCCCTGGAACGGGGAAGCGATTCGGCATCTCGTAGCGACACGCGGCCTCCCACGGGAGCGGGCTCGCGGGGACGCTGTCGGTGGGGTACGCGCCCGACTCGTAGATCGGGCCCCAGTTGCCGCGACAGTTGCGGGGCTCGCGGCCGTCGCGGACGGTGTTCGGCTCCATCAGCGTCGGGCTCATGTCTCCACGACGGGCCGGCTCGGTTCGGACGACGCACTCGTCGCCCGAGCCCTCGCGGTAGTAGACGAGGTAGCGCGTCTCCTCGACGAAGATGTAGTGCGAGAGGCCGCTCGTGCGGTCCCCGCGGCACTGCTGCGCAGCCGATCGCATGTGGCGCGTGCAGTCGCGGGTCTGCGCCTCGAACTCCGCTTGCGTCATGCCGGCCGGCCTCGCGTGGTCCTCGCAGGGGCCGATGTAGTCGAAGTCGCGATCCCCCTCGCAGCCCGCGTCGGGGTTGCGGCAGACGTAGTGCGCGTGCGTGCGCAGGTACTCCTGGTACTCGCGGCAGACCTCCTGGCGCGCGTCCTGGCAGGCGGCGCCGTCGCGGTCTGCGCGACACGGGTTGCACGTGGCGTAGGAGTAGATGTGGCCCGCGTTGGGGTGGCCTGGCGGGATCACGCAGGCGTGGCTGCACGCCTCCGCCACCTCGACTTGTGGGAAGGCGGTGGTCGTCTCGACCGATAGCGAGGGTGGCTCGACCACCTCCCCTGGTCGCGCGCCGCAGAAGTAGACGGCGAGGGCAGAGACGAGCCCGCGGATGGCCCGGGAGATCCAGCCCGCGATCCGGTTGCCGATGACGGGGATGAGCCGGAAGGGCATCCCGACGAGCTCGCCGACGTAGATGGCCGCGCGATCACAGGTCTCCCTCAGCTCGTGGTTCTCCACTGGGAGGGAGCCCCACACCGGCCACACGAAGCCGAAGCTCGAGGGCGGCGCGAAGGCCTGTGCCGTGGTCATCGTGTCGACCGCCCGTGCCTGTCCCAGCACGGGCCATCCTAATCGTATGGCGTGCTGCACCCGGTCGCAGATCCTCGTGATGGTCTCGACTGCGTTCTCGGCGCGCTCGATGTACCGCGGCATCTGGATGTTCCAGTTGGTGAGCGGAGGGATCGCGGCGCATCCGGCGCCGCCGAGCCAACACGCGACCGCGGCCATCAAGAGCCCCGCGACGATCGCGACCTGGATGAGCTTGAGCGCGATCAGGATCGCGAACGCGATCGCCATGATGATGTTCAGCAGCACGATGAGGTTCATGCCGCGCGCGTTCATTACTGCCGCCGCGAAGGCGCCTGCGTCGGAGGAGTCTTGCATCCGCTCGCGGAAGATCACCGCCTCGTAGATGCCGACGAGGTAGTAGAGCATCGCGACGAGGAACACGGCCATGAAGATGCCCATGACCATGATCGCGCCGCTGGTGTCGCGCCGGAGCGAGGGAGAGTCCTCGAGCTCGTGGGTGGACTGGCTCATGGGCAGATCTCGCTGACGTTGCACGCGCAGCCCGTCGGTTGATGGCAGGGGAGCGTCGTCGAGATGCAGCTGTCGCCGCATGCTTGGCCGGTGCTGCATTGTCGGCAGCAGGTCGAGGCGGCACGGCAGCTGGGCGTGGTGGACGTGCCCTCGGGATCCTCGTGGTCGGACGTCGCCCCCTGCTCGCTGGCGTAGAGGTAATCGGCGCCCTGGTAGAGCAGCGTCGCCTCGCGGCGCATGATGTGGAAGCGCGAGCGCAGGAGCCCCGTCAGCATGCCGATGATGCCCCCGCCCTCGCTGAAGATCGGGTACATCGCGCCGCCGAGCTCGCGGTAGCCCTGCGTGCTCTGGCTGGGCAGCCCCGCGGGCGTGTCGCACATGATCTGTGCGGCGAAGGGGACGGCGCAGTTGAAGAGGTAGGTCACGCGCGCGGTGAGGCGCTGGCCCCCGCCACGGGTGTAGGGGAAGGACTGCACGCCCTCGATCTGGGCGTCCTCGGCGAGCGGCGCGGTCGGGAAGGTGACGGCGACCGCGGCGAGGTTGTAGGCGAGGCCGGTGACGAAGCGCTGAGGCGCCGAGCCGATGGCGGCGCGCACGTTGGGCGTCGGCTGGAAGGTCTGGCTCGGTGTCGGCGCGATCGCGAGCAGCGGCTTGTACGCCGCCATGCGGATCACGTTGAGCCGCTTGTCGCCCGTCGCCGGCAAGATGTTCGAGAACTCGACCCCGAGCAGGCCGCCGATGCCCGAGGGGTCCCCACCGCCGCCGCTGTCGTCGTCTGCGCTCGACCAGTTGATCTGGTGCTTCGGAGACTCGTCCGGCCCGCCGTAGCGCGCGGGGTCGTCCGGGAGCACGACGATCGCCGAGCGCGCCGCGGCGTCCGCCGCGTGCTGCACGATCACGTCGCCCGCGTACATCAAGCCGATCTGCGTCATCCCCAGCCAGAGCGTGAACACGGGCATGAAGACGACGAGGAACTCGACGTACACCGCAGCGCGAGTGTCGGTGCTGAGCTTCCGGCGACGCATGACTCGGCTGAGATCAGCTCCAGACCTGCGGGTAGTGGGAGAGGGTCGCCACCGCGGCCCCTACGAAGAACGCTCCCCCCATGCGGACCGTGGCCATCGACTCGGGGGTGACCTCGCGCCGCCAGGCCTTGGGCATGAGCGGGTTGAGCGCGAGGAAGAGGGAGTTGCCCAAGGTGCGCAGGAGCTTGCCCTCCCACGCGAGGCGTCCCAGGGCGTAGACGCCCGCCGCCAAGAACCCCGCGAGCGCGAACTCGAGGCCGTGGTAGAGCCCCGCCAGCGCGCCCATCGCCGCGACGATCTTCACGTCTCCTCCCCCGATGGCCCCTTTGCGGAACAAGAGGTAGGGGACGAGGCCGCAGA
This sequence comes from Myxococcales bacterium, assembly GCA_019637115.1. Taxonomy (GTDB): domain Bacteria; phylum Myxococcota_A; class Polyangia; order Polyangiales; family Houyiibacteriaceae; genus JACKEH01. The sequence goes on from JAHBWH010000161.1 coordinate 7,728, forward strand.
AGAAGATCCCCGCGAGCGAGTTGATCATCAGCTTGGCCCCCGTCACACCCGCACCGCCCGCCAGGAACCAAAAGAGTGGTCCGATGACGAGCGGTGGGAGGGTGAGCCAGTTGGGGATCTCGCCCCGCCGCCAATCGGTGACGGCGGAGACGAGGGCCACGCTGACGGCGGCCAACTGACCGACCAGGATGGCCGTAGCGAGCGGGATCACGATCCCGAGCTCGCGACTCAGCTGCCGAGGTTCGTGATGTTCGTGGTCGAGCCCTCGACCTTCGACTTCACGGCGGAGCCGAACTGGGTCCAGGCGACGATCGCGATGACCGCGATGAGGATGAGGATGATGATGTACTCGACGGTCGAGAGTCCCTCCTCGTTCTCGATGAGCGACTTCTTCTCCAGCTTCGACTTCAGATCGATCTTCATGTGGCCCTCTCTCCTGGGTTTTCGCCCTGCCCTCATGGGATGGGGAGCAGGATCAGTGCTTCGACGTACCGAAAGAGGTTGAGCAAGGGCACTCCGAGTCCGACCACGGCGCCTGCGCCGCCGAGCGTGACGAGGATGGTGACCAAGACGTACTCGACGTACACGGCCCCGTCCTCGTCCTCGACGAGCGAATCCATCGACCGCTCGCCTCCCCTGTCCAACCTCGCTCCTTTGCCGCCATCCCGCGTGCGGCTTTTCTCACAGCCTTCGGATCTATGCGATGCCGCTGAGGGCTGTCAATCGACGGCCTGGTGGCGGCTTTTCCACTCCCCGGAAGCTACTGCAAGGGCGATACCACCGTCAACGAACAATGTTCACGCGAAGATCGCTCAGGATTTCGGCCGCAGCGGGCCGGGCCAGTGGTCACCAGTGGGGTCATCGAACCCCAAAAACCTGTGGGATGCGCCCATCACCGCGTGTCGTTCGGGTGGCAAAAAAAGTGAGCATTGCTCTCCGCCCAGGGACGCTTGGGTGCGATTGGGTCTGGTCCACGTCGGGTGACCACGTTCACGACGAGGGGGAGTCGGACGAGGGTGGACGAGAGGGAGTCGGACGAGAGGCAGTCGGACGAGAGGCAGTCGGACGAGAGGCAGTCGGACGAGAGGCAGTCGGACGAGTCGGGCGAGTCGGGCGAGGGAGTCGCACGAGGGGGATGACCGTCGACGGGTCGCCCTCAAAGGGCAACGGCAGGGGCACGGGCGCGGGCAGGGGACGTTTGTTGCCTGTTACGGGAAGCCGGGGACCTGCAGCGGGATCGCGCTGTCGTCGCCGTCGGGGAGCCCGAGGATGCCGGTGCGGACCGCGCCCCAGCACCTCACGCCGCCGGTCGCGAGCAGCGCGCAGGTGTTCGCTCGCCCCGCCGAGAGCGCGGTGGCAGGCACGGCGACGGGTGTCGGGCGCAGCTGCGGCAGGATGTTGGCCGAACCCGCCTGCATCGTGTCGTTCGCGCCCCAACACGCGACCCCGCCAGAAGCGAGCGTCCCGCAGAGGTGGCTCGCGCCCGACACCAGCGAGTCGAAGCCCTCGGCGCCGTCGACCCGGCGGGGGATGAGCACGGCCTCGAGCAGGGCGCCGGCCTGACCATGTGCCGAGCCTCCCCAGCAGGTGATGCCCCCGTCCTCGTGTAGGGCGCAGCTGTGGTCGACGCCGAGCGCGACCTGGACGACGCCGCTCGAGAGGCCGAGCACCGGCTCGGGGACGAGCCGGTCGTCGAGGGCGCCGTCGCCGACCTGCCCGACGTCGTTCGCTCCCCAGCAGACCACGGCCCCTCCCGTGAGGACGGCGCATGCGTGCGCCCCGCCGAGCGAGAGCTGCGTCACGCCCGACAGCAAGGGGATGGCGACGGGGAACTCGCGGTCGACGAGCTCTCCGGTGCCGAGCTGCCCCCGGGTGCCCGCGCCCCAGCAGAAGACCTCGCCGCTCGAGAGCGCGCACGCGAAGCCGCCGTCGCGCGGGAAACGCGCGACCTCGAAGTCGTCGATGGCCGGCAGCGCCAGGACGGGGAGCGCGATGGGGCTCGGGTCGAAGGTGCCGTCGCCGAGCTGACCGCGCGCGTTGTCCCCCCAACAGGCCAACATGCCTCGCAGGTCGATGCCACAGCTCGGGTCGCCGATCTCGACCGAGACGAGCGGGAGGCCGACGTCCACGGGCTCGAGGCGCTCGCGGCCACCACCCCAACATTGCACCTCGGGCAGCGCGCGCGCCGCGGGCTCGCCCCCGTCGTCGGTCTCGGTGCGCTCGACGATCGCGCACGCCTCGGTGCCCGCGAGGGAGATCGAGGTCGCCCGGAAGGGCTCGGCGCACTGGCACGCGACGAAGAGGAGCAGCACCCACGAGGGACGACGGATCACCTGCGGGACGATAGCAGGCTCGGACGCCGAGGAAGAACCCCCGTGGAGTCACTCCGCGGCGTCGCTCATCGCGCGCGCGGCCTCGCGCTCGCCGCGCGGCCGCGGCCGGCTTCGGCGCATCGAGCGCTTCCCCACCATCACGTCGACCGTCTGCTTCAGGCGCCGCCACACGCTCTGTTGAACGTAGGGCACGCCGTGCTCCTCGCAGAGCGCCTTCACGCGCGGCGCCGCGCGGACGTAGGCGGCCGGCGGCAGATCGGGCCAGAGGTGGTGCTCGATCTGGTAGTTCAAGAAGCCGTGCAGCACGTCGTTGACGACGCCGCCCGTGGGGAAGTTCACCGAGCCGAGGATCTGCCGCACGTAGAACTCGGGCCTGTCCGAGGTTGGCCCCGCGAAGCGGTGCACGTCGTCGCCCACGTGGTTCGGCACGATGATCGCGAAGGTGTGCAGGTTCGTCAGGAGCTCCGCGAGCACGCTGTTGATCGCGACGTTCGCCGCCGCGATCGGGCCGAGCGGCAAGAAGAGCCCGGGCGCGATCACGAAGCGCGCGAGTCCGTAGGGCAGCACGCACGTCTTCCAGAACTCTCGCCCCTCCTCGGTTCGCGGATCGAAGATCACGTGGTAGGAGACCTCCGAGTTGTCCATCGTCTCGGCGTCGATCGGTCGACGCGCCGCCTTGAGCCGCTCCGCGCGCTTCAACGTCTGGAAGGTGCTCGGCGCGTAATAGCTGAGCTTCCAGGTCAGCGCGTAGAACGCGATCGCCGCGTGCTTGAGCGCGGTCGGGATCTCCGCGTCGCGGAGACGCTGCACGTTGTGCTCGACCAGATCGGGGTCGAGGACCTCCCCGGTGTGATAGTGGTGCAGGCGGTTGTGCTCGAAGTCCCACGCCTCGGGGGAGATCCAATCGAGCCAATCCACGAAGCGCCGCGCGCCCTGCGCGAAGCTCGCTTTCTTCCACTCGGGCGGCGCCGCCGCGACGCGATCGAGCCCGCGATGCGAGACGTGGTGCATCACGATCGCCCAACGCGTGCTCGACCCGAACGCGAGCAGCAGCGCGGAGAGCGGGTTCGGCGCGATCCACGCCGTCGCGTAGCCGAGCGCGCTCGAGGCGCGACCGACGCGCGCGATCCGGCGCAGGTGCGCGAAGTCCTCGGGTCCGAGCGAGCGCACGAGCTCGCGCCGGAGCGCGTCGAGCGCCGCGGCGAAGGCTTCATAGTCGAGATGGGGGAGCGGGTCGGGGGCGGACGAGTCTCGGTACATCGTGATGGCGTCGGGCCCCCCCGAGGTCGAAGCGCGCGTGCATAGCAAGCGGAGGAGCGACGAACGGTCACGGTTTGGTCATCGCTGAAGAAATCTACCGTCCTCGCAAGACGGTCCGGGAGCCAGGCCCGCAGTGGCTCCAGGGCACGTTGCGGGGCCCAGGCCCCGACTGCTTTGGAGGACCACTCGGTCGTTCGCGCGACCGCTGGTAGCCCCCTCACGGTCCTAACGAGCGGCGACGGCCTCGCGGGCGCCGCGGCGCGCGAGCGCGACCGCGAGCCCCTGCACCGCGATCGCGACGAGCACCCCCTCCGTGGCCGTGCGCGCGGGGTTGAGCGTGAAGCCCACCGCGAGCTGGTGGCCGAAGTGTACCAGCGGCCCGGCCACGGCGGCCGCGATGGCGCCGCCGGCCGAGGCGCGCGGCGCGAAGATGCCGAAGACGACCGGCGCGACCGAGGCGGCGACGAGGCCGTAGATGCCGTGCTGCGCGAAGAGCCCCACGAGCGCGGGCGGGTCGATCGCGAGCGTGAACGCGCCGACGCCCATGGCGACGAGGATCCAGCGGCTCGCCTTCAGCGCGAGCTGCTGGCGAGCCTCCTCCGCGAGCCCGGGCAAGAGGCGACGCCCGAGCGCGCCGAGGAAGAGGTCGCTGCCCGCGATGGTCGACGCGCTGACGAGGATGCCGTCCATCGTCGACATGCCGGCCGCGAGCAGGGCCACGCTGACGAGCACGCCCGCGATGGGCGAGAACGCCTTGCCGAGGTAGGTGGCGACGACCGCGTCCTGCGCGACCGCGTCGAGCTCGGGGTAGCCGACCCGAGCGAAGAGCCCGACCAGCAGGATCGCGGCGAAGGTCAGGCCGACCAGGGTGGCGATGACGAGGTAGCGGCGGAGATCGCCGTCGCTGCGGAGGTAGAGCGCCTTGGTGAGGATGTGGGGCTGGCAGACGAGGCCGAAGGAGACGACGAAGCCCGCGACGAAGACGTCGAAGGCGTCGCCGAAGAGCGCGCTCGTCGGGTGCGGGATCTGGACGAGGGCGGGGTCCCGCTCGGCGAGGCGGTCGAGGAAGGAGACCTCGCCGCCGAAGAGGTGCGTGCCGCTCTGGACGAGCGCGACCGCGACCAGGATCATCAGCGCGCCTTGGAGCGCGTTGGTGTAGGCGTGCGCGTAGGTGCCGCCCATCAAGATGTAGCTGAAGACGAAGCCGACGATGAGCACGACGCTCCAGAAGTAGGAGAGGCCGAGCGTCAGCTGCATCACGATCGCCGAGCCCTTGATGATCAGCACCACGAAGGCGATGGCGAGCAGGAGGTTCAAGAGCGCGAAGTAGGTGCGCAGGTGGGGGCTGTCGTAGCGGGCGCCGAGCCAATGAGGGAGCGTGAGGGCCTTGGTCTGCATGCCGAGGCGGCGGAAGCCGCGCGAGAGCACGACGAGGCCGACGGTCACGCCGAGGAAGCCCGCGACGCCGAAGTGCACGAGCGCGGCGAGGCCGTCCTTCCAGACGAAGCCGGGGTTGATGACGAAGGTCGCGGTGCTCGCGATCGACGCCGCGAGCGTGATCCCGACGAGGAGCGGGCCCATGTCGCCGTTCCCGAGCGCGAAGCCCGCGAGGCTCGTGGTCTTCTTCATCCCCCGCCACGCGAGCCAGGTGGTGACGGCGAGGTAGACCCCAAAGGCGAACCACGCGATCGTCATCCGGTCCATCACGCGCCCTCGGGGAGCCGCAGGGCGGAGGTCAGGCGCAGCGAGATGGCGGCTTGGTCGAAGCCGACGCCCGAGCCCACGAGGACGACGTGGGAGCCCGGGCCGATCTTGCCGGCGTCGATCGCGTCGTGCAGCGCCATCGGGATGCACGCCGAGCCCGTGTAGCCCCATTTGTCCATGACGAGGTGCGCGCGCTCCATCGGCAGCTCGAGCCGCGCCATCACCTTCTCGATGGTGCGCCGCCGCACCTGCGTGAAGACGAAGCAGTCGACGTCACGAGGCGCGAAGCCGTCGCGCGCGGCGAGCTCGTGGATCATCTTCGGCCACCCCTCCTCGTTCACCGCCGGAGGGTACTTCCGATGCATGCGGACCTGGTGGCGGCCCGCGTCGAGCGCGGCGACCGTCATCGGCTCGGCGGTGCCGCCTGCGGCGATGTACCAATCCTTCGCGAGCGCGCCATCGGCGAGGTAGGCGGTCGCGCCGAGGCCGGGCTCGTCGCTCGGCTGGACGAGCGCCGCGCCCGCGCCGTCGCCGTAGAGGAAGATCATCGGGTCGCTCGGGTCGGCCAGCTTGCGCATCATGTACGCGCCGACGACGAGCACGTTGCGCATCCACGGCTGGGTCGCGACGAGACCCGCGGCGATCCCGAGGGCGGTCGGGAACGACGCGCACGCGCAGCCGACGTCGAACGTGCCCGCGCGCGAGGCGCCGAGCTTGTGCTGGAGCACGACGCTGGTCGCGGGCGTGATGTAGTCGGGGGAGTCGGTCCCGACCAGGACGAGGTCGAGCTCGGTCGGATCGACGCCCGCGCGCGCGAGGCAGGCCCGGCTGGCCTCGAGGGCGAGGTCGCTCGTCGCCCAGTCGTCGGGCGCGTACCAGCGGGTGAGGATGCCGCTCGCGGGCTCGATGCGATCGACGAAGTCGGGGGCCGACTCCGCGAAGCGAGCGCGCAAGCGCGCGTTCGGGACCTCGATCTCGGGCACGTAGATGCCCGTGGCGACGATGGCGGCGTGACGCATGAAACCCCTGACCCGGGACCCCTCCCGGAGGTCAGGGGCTTAGCGCACGAAATGATGCGCCGCAACATATGACGCTGCGTCGCAACATGGCTGGTGTGAGCCACGTCTCGACGCGATTCTACGTCACACGACTAATAATCGTTTGATCACAGAGTCTTGGGATACGAATCTCAGGCGCTCACCAAGATTCCCGCGTCGAGCGTGGCGCCCGACTCTGCGTCGCGGCGCCGCATCTCGGCGGCGATGGCCTTCCAGCGACCGCGGAGGACGCGATGCCAGATCAGCGCGGCGCCGATCGCGATCTCGGCGCAGAGGCCGACCCAACCACCGGCGGCGCCGAGCCCGAGGCCATAGCCGAGCGCCAGCGTGAGCGGCGGCGTGCAGAGCCACGCCGTGACGACGCCGACGACGGCGGACCAGCGCACGTCCCCGGCGCCGCGGAGCACGCTGCGTCCGATGACGTTGAGCGCGTCGACGATCTGAAAGCCGGCCGCGATGAGCAGCAGCGTGCGCGTGGTCGCGACCAGCGGCGCGTCGTCAGTGAACGCTCGCGCGAGCGGCTCGCTGAGGGTCAGCAAGACGAGGGTGCACAGCGCGGCGTAGCTGCCGGCGACCCGCAGGGCGGCGCGCGCGATGCGCGGCACGACGTCGTCGCGGTCGGCGCCGACGGCGCGGCCGACGAGCACCGAGCTCGCCTCGCCCACGGCGATGGTGGGCAAGAACGAGAAGTGCAGGACCTGGATGGCGATCTGGTGGGCGGCCATCTCGCGCTCGGCGAAGGCGGCGAGCAGCGCGGTCAAGAGCGCGAAGGAGCCGACCTCGAGCAGGAGCTGCAGGCCCGTCGGGATCCCGATGGAGAAGAGCGCGCGGAGGTCGGCGGCCAGCGGGCGCGCGAGCACACGTCGCCGCGCGAGGCCGAGGAGGACCGCCAGCTCGACGAGCTGACCGACCACGGTCGCCCACGCCGCGCCCGCGACCCCGAGCTCGAGCCCGAAGATGAAGAGCGCGTCGAGCCCGATGTTCGTGAGGTTGCCCGTCACGGACGCGACCATCGGCGAGCGCGAGTCCCCGAGGCCGTAGCGGACCTCTCGGCTCGCGACGTAGAGCATCACGATGGGCGAGCCGATCATGCGCACGGCGAGGTAATCCCGCGCCGCGAGGCCGCTCTCGGGGGACGCGGTGAGGAGCGGGAGGAGCTGCGCGACTCCGATGCCCACGACGAGCGCGACGAGCCCGAGCGCGACGGCGACGACCATGGCCGCGCCCGCGTGCCGCGCCGCGAGGTGCGGACGCCCCGCGCCGACAGCCTGGGAGACGAGGACCTTCGAGCCCTGAAGCAGGCCGATGATGAAGCAGACGATGGTGAACGCGGCGACGCCGCCGAGCCCGACCCCCGCGATCGACGCCGGGCCGAGGCGCCCGACGAAGAGGGTGTCGGCGAGGGTCATCACCGAGTACGAGACCATCGAGACGGCGATCGGCCACGCGAGCTGGATCAGGTCGCGCCGGATCGCCCGATCGTCGGCGGCGTCCCAGCTCGCGTTCGCCGGTTCGGGGGGTGAGTCGGAAGAGCTCATGACGAGCACGCGCTTTCGTCGACGGGCGAGGGCCCATCGGAAGAGATCTGGGTCGACGTGGCCGGCGCCACCAGGGGCACCGCGCCGACGGGTCGCCGTAGATAATCACGGCCGCGAGCAGGTCAACGGGCCCGGACACGGCCCCGGCCCCGGACGCGGCCCCGGCCCCGGACACGGCCCCGGACACGGCCCCGGCTCCGGATACGGGCCGGACACGGATACGCCCCTCGGACGCGGCCTCCACTCCCACCAGTGCGCCAGCGCAACCGGCGCCCAGCCCACACCGGAAACATCACGGCAACCATTGCGTAACCCATTCGCGATGCACTACGTTCACGTTTCGGAGGTGTGTTCATGCGGGTTCTGGGGACACTCATCGCGGTCGTTGCGCTCGTCGCAGGGGCGGAGACGGCGCTCGCACAGTGCATGGTGGCCCCGCCAGGGTGCGACTCCGGGCGACCGACCGGCCTGCTCGCGACCTTCGCGTGCGCGTGCGACACGCCGGGCGTCTGCAACATCGGCGCGTTCTGCAGCGGCGACCCCGTCGGCGAGAGCTGCCCCGACACCGGGATGAACGCCACGTGCGAGAGCCGCATGTGGCACGCCCGCAACGACAACGCCTGCATCCCGAGCCGCCAAGCGGGCCTGAACCCCGCGACGGATTGCGTGCCGAGCGCGACCCGGTTCGCGCCGACCTGCCCCTTGACCTTCACGCTCCTCACCCGCGGCACCGCGCAGTTCCGCAACGTCTTCGGGTGGTACGAGGTCACGGGCGCTCGACCCGAGCCCGACGCCCTGCGGGTCATGCTGGGCTGCGACGCGATGCCCGGCGACACGGCCGTGCTCGACGTCCGCCGCGACCCGGACTACCGCGGCGGCGAGATCGGCTTCTTCATCATCAGCCCGGAGGGACGCAGCGGGAGCGGCGGGACCGCCTCGTGCGCGGGCGGCAACTGCTGCGCCTCCCTCGAGCGTTACCGCGCGGGCGAGGGCTTCCTCTACGTCTCGGAGACCGGCTTCAGCGACGACGGCTCGGTCAACCACCTCCACGTCTACGACTCGACCATCACGGAGAGGAAGTTCTACTTCGCGTGGGAGGACACCTTCGGCACGAGCAACTTCGACTTCACCGACCTCGTCACGAGCGTCGACGGCGTCGAGTGCTCGGGCGCGGGCGTCAGCTGCGACACTGGCGCGCAGGGCGCCTGCGGCGCTGGCGTGACGCGCTGCGTGGGTAGCACGCTCGAGTGCGCGCCGATCGTCCGCGCCGAGACCGAGGTCTGCAACGGCGTCGACGACGACTGCGACGGCGAGGTCGACAACGGCGCGACCTGCCCAGCGCGCGAGGTCTGCCACGACGGTCGCTGCGTGCCGAACTGCGAGGTCAGCGACGAGTTCGTCTGCGACGTCGGCTTCGAATGCGACGCCGAGACCGGCTTCTGCGTAGAGGTCGCGTGCCGTGACGTCACGTGCGGCGAGGGCCAGATCTGCCGCGCGGGCGTGTGCGCCGGCGAGTGCGAGGGCGTGGTCTGCCCACACGGGCAGGAGTGTTTCCGCGACCGCTGCATCGCTCCCTGCGTGGGCGTGAGCTGACGCGCGGGGGCAGTCTGCCGGAGCGGCCTCTGCCTCCCGGGGTGTGACCGCTGCGACGGCGTCGCGTGCGAGCGACCGCTCGTGTGCGGTGACGACGGCGCTTGCGCCGATCCTTCGTGTCCCGCGGGCTGCGCGGCGGGCACCTTCTGCCGCGAGGGCGCGTGCGTCGACGCTTGTGAGGGCGCCGTCTGCCCGCGCGGAGCGGCGTGCCGCGATGGCCGCTGCGTCGGCTCGGACGGCGGTCCCGAGGGGCCCGACGGCGGGGTCGTGCCAGGCTTCGACGGTGGCCTCCCCGACGGCGCGACCGGTGACTCCGGGCCGGTCGGACGACGCGGAGAGCCCGGCTGCGCCTGCGCGGTGGGGTCCGAGGGACCGAGCCCGCTGGGGGTCGGCTTCACCGGGCTCGTGATCGCGGCGCTCTTCCGGCGCCGGCGGCGCTGACGGGGCGCCGATGGCGCCGACGCCTTGGACGCGGGGATGCCTTCGCGGCGTCGCTGACGATCACTCGCGCTCGCTCCGGCCCTCTTCGACGAGGTCGAAGATCAGCCGGAACGCGCGGCCGTTCGGATCGGGATCGTCCGCGTCGGGTAGCCGGTGCGAGAGGTTCGTGACGGCGACCAGCACGTCCGTGGTCTCGGCGTCGAGCTCGACGGGCAGATAGCTGCGGTGGTCCCCGCGCCGCGGGGGCGCGGCGAGCCTCCCGATCTCCCGGCCGTTCGCGTCGAAGCGGACGGCGACGAGCGCCCACTCGACGCCGTACTCACCCCGCAGCCACACCCGCAGCCGTGTCGCGGCCGGCGCCTCGCGAACGTCGACGAGCGCATAGCCCGAGCCGAGCGGCGCGAGCTCCGCGGAGGGTCGCGTGTGCACGGGCATGTCGCGCGCGCTGGCGCGAAAGGCGACCGGCGGTGACGCGAGCGGCCCCAGCCCGCGCAGCGCGGGGAAGACCGCCTGCGCGTCTCGCTCGGGCCCGAGGAGGAAACGCGCGACCGAGAGATCGGCCATCAGATCCTGAAGCCGTAGGCCGGCGAGATCGGTGGTCTTCGCGAGCGCCTCCCAGAGGTCGGGCGACGCGCGCAGGTCCATCCCCTCCCAGGTCCGCTGGCGCGCGAGCTGCCAGAGATCGCGCACGAAGGCGCCGCTCCCTCCGTCGTGACGTTGCGAGACCATCGCGAGGAAGAGGCCACCGCCTGCGCCGTGCTCGTCGCTCACCCACGGCAGATGCGGCGCCTGCTGCTGACGCTCGAGCGCGTCCGCGCACCCGAAGCGTCCCATCAGATGCCACGCCGCCCAGGCGCCGGTCGCGGCGCGCCAGGTCGGCGCCTCGGCGGGGTCGAGGTTGAGCGCGAGGGCCTCGGCGTAGGCGCTCGCGACCGCGAGCTCGAGCGCCTCGCCGGACAGCCCCGGGTCGACGATCGCGAAGGAGACGTCCGCGTCGAGGTGGCTGAACGCGGGACCGTCGGAGCCGGCAGTGGCGAGCGCGTCGGTGGGCGAGAGGTAGAGGTCGAACGCGCCGGAGCCGCCCCGCCCGCCATCGAGCAGCGGCGCAGGCCAGCCCTCGCGGGTCAGGCGCGCGGCCACTCCTTCGAGGGCAGCGAGCGCGCGCTCGAGCTGCGCGTCCGAAACCTGCTCGTCGCCGTGGACGCGGAGCGGCGCCGTGAGCGAGTCGACGTGGTGGGCGCTCGCGGGACGTGGCGTGGGCGCTGGCCGCGGCGTCACCGGGCCCGCCCAGTGCTGCTCGAACGCGGCCATGAAGATCTCCGCGACCTCGGCCGCGCCTGGGAAGACGCTGCGGGGCGCGTCGTCCACGCGCGCCGCGCGGGTGCCCTTGGTCGGCTCCTGCGCGAGGACGCCAGAGGCGGTGAGCAGGACGAGCGCGAGGACCGCGGCGCGGCGTCCGTGTCCGTGTCCGGGTCCGGGTCCGGGTCCGGGTCCGTGTCCGGGTCCGAGTCCGGGTCCGGGTCCGTGTCCGTGTCCGTGTCCGGGTCCGTGTCCGTGTCCGTGTCCGTGTCCGTGTCCGTGTCCGTGTCCGTGTCCGTGTCCGTGTCCGTGTCCGTCAACGTCCGGCACCGAGACCGCGTTGCGGACCGTCCGCGTCCACGTCCACGTCCACGCACGTGGACGCGGACGTGGACGGGCACGCACGTGTACCAGCAGGGTTGCGGAGTCGGACACGGAGCCGAAGCCGGACACGGACCGAGTCTGCGTTCGTCCCGTGTCGGCATCGGCGTGGTGTGTGCGCCGCGTAGTGTGTGCGCCGCGTGGTCTGTGTGCCGCCGACCCGACGGCGTGTCGACCCACCCTGCGAGCGCAGCGCCTCAGCGCGGAGCGGGCAAGCCCATGATCCGGCCCGGAAGACCGCCGCGTTCTCGACACGGGACCTCGCCACCTCGCGCACGTCGGACCCTGCGAGCGCTGTCGTGCGCGCAGCTCACGACGGCGCTCGCCTCCGACCCTACTTTCTATTTCCAGGCGTGAGCTCCATCGAACGTCCGAAGGCACCGGGCGTGCGTAGCCGTCCGAGGTCGCTCGCACGAATCCGGGGGTGAAGCGCCGTCGGTCCAGCCGTCGTGGGACCGGGAGCAACGCAAGTCCCACGACCGAGACCGGCACCGGGAGACACGAACGTCCATCGAACGGATAGGC
>JAHBWH010000162.1 GCA_019637115.1 Myxococcales bacterium
CTCGTCGCGCTCGTCGCGCTCTTCGCGTTCGTCGCGCTCGTGCTCGTGCGCGTCGTCGTCGTCATCGTCGAGCGTGGCCATGACCGACTCGAGCGGGACGACGCCCGGTGGGTACGCGAGCGCGAGGCCCTGTGAGCGGCAGACGAGCGGTCGGGCGTCGTAGATCGCGCAGCGGCCGTCGTCCTCCAGCATCACGCACCGCGCCCCGCTCACGACCCGCGCGTCCGAGCGTCGGGCGTCGAGGCGGGCGAGGGTCGCGGCGTCGGAGGTGGCGAGCGCCTCCGAGACGACGTGTGCCTCGAGCGGCGCGAGGCTGAGCGAGACGTGGCAGCAGGCCTCGCAGCCGAGGCCGCATCGCAGGTCGGCGCCTCGGGCGACCGCGGCCCGCTCGAAGTCGTCGACCCGCGTCGCCAGCGCTCGGAGGGATCGCTCGGCCGAAGGCGCGCGCTCGCTCACTACTTCCCGACCTCGTCGAGGCCGTACGCTTGGACCTTGCGGATCAGGTTTCGACGGCTGATCCCGAGGGTCTCGGCGGCGCGGGTCTTGTTGCCCTTCGCGGCGCGGAGACCCTCCGCGATCATGCGGCGCTCGAGGGTCTCGACAGCGTCCGGTAGCGAGAGCCCGGGCTCGAGCGCCATCGGCTCGGCCGACGGGGTCATCGCCTCCGCCGCGCGTCGCTCCGGCGCGGGGCTGCGGCCGACCGTGGGCGAGAGGTGCTCTTCGCCGATGAGGTGCTCGTCGCCCGAGAGCACCCAGAGGCGTTCGATCTCGTTCTCGAGCTCGCGGACGTTGCCGGGCCAGTGGTGGGTGAGCAGCCGGTCGAGCGCGCCGCGGCTGAGCGTCTTGTGGCGGCCATCGCGCTCGGCGAGGCGGCGCAAGAAGAACTCGCCGAGCAAGGGGATGTCGTCCTTGCGCTCGCGGAGCGAGGGCACGCGGATCTGCACGACGTTGAGGCGATAGTAGAGGTCCTCGCGGAAGGTTCCCTCGCGGACCATCGTCTGCAGGTCGCGGTTGGTCGCCGCGATGATGCGGACGTCGACCTTCTTCTGCTCGGTCGCGCCGACGGGCATGAAGACACCCTCTTGCAGCACGCGCAGGAGCTTCACCTGCAGGGCGGGCGACATGTCGCCGACCTCGTCGAGGAAGAACGTGCCCCCGTCGGCGACCGTGAAGAGGCCGGGCTTGTCGCCGACCGCGCCGGTGAAGGAGCCGCGCTTGTGCCCGAAGAGCTCGCTCTCGAGGAGGTTGTCGTTGAAGGCGCTGCAGTTGGTCGCGACGAAGCGCTTGTCGGCGCGCTTGGACATCCGGTGGATGGCGCGCGCGACGAGCTCCTTGCCGGTGCCGTTCTCGCCGAGGATCAGCGCCGTGGCGTTCGAGCCTCGGATGCGGTCCAGGATGCGGAAGAGCTCCTGCATCGGGGCGCTGCGACCCACGATCCCGGCCTCGTCGGAGAGGTCCTTCTCGCGCTCACGGCGCTTGTTGGCGTGCGCGGCGATCGCGCCAGCGGCGCCGTCGAGGGCGAGCCTGGCGAGTCGGAGGGCGTCGTCTCGACCCGCGACCTCGACACGCAGCAGCGTGCCATCGCTCAACTGGGTCTCGGCCGTTCCGGCGTTGTCATTGGGCATGAGTGGCCGCGGAACATACCGACTCCGTCCGCTCTGGGGCAAGCCGATCGGGCGTTTTCGTCACACCTCCGGGCGCGAACGCCCGTTCTGCTCACGAGCGCGTCGGTGGCGCCAGCGACGCGCTCTCCGCTCGCCGCCTGCCCCGAGCGACGGCGGGGAGAGGTCCTCTGGCGACGCTCGGGGCTGTGGCGCGAGGAGCGCTCCGCCGCTTGGAGATCGTTCGCGCGGCTGCTAGAGCGGGGCCGTGGTTTGGACCATCGCCGAAGCTCGCGCAATTCACGACCTCCCGCTCCTCGAGCTGCTCCACCGGGCGCAGACCGTGCACCGGGAGCACCACCCGCCGGACGCCGTGCAGCTCTGCACGTTGCTGTCGATCAAGACCGGCGCGTGCCCAGAGGATTGCGCGTACTGCCCGCAGAGCGGCCGGAACGACGCGAAGGTCGAGCCCGAGCGGCTCCTGCCCGTCGACGAGGTCCTCACGAAGGCGCGCGCGGCCAAAGACTCGGGCGCGACGCGCTTCTGCATGGGCGCGGCCTGGCGCGACGCCCGCGAGGGCGAGCAGTTCGAGCGTGTCCTCGAGATGGTGCGCGGCGTCCGCGATCTCGGGATGGAGGCCTGCTGCACCCTCGGCATGCTCACCGACGAGCAGGCCGTCCGCCTCAAAGACGCTGGCCTCACCGCCTACAACCACAACCTCGACACGTCGAAGGAGTTCTACGGCTCCATCATCACGACGCGCACCTACGAGGAGCGCCTCGCGACGATCGCGCGCGTGGCGGGGGCTGGGATCCACGTCTGCAGCGGCGGCATCATCGGCATGGGGGAGACGCTCGGGGACCGGCTCGGCATGCTGGTCACGCTCGCGAACCTCGACCCGCAGCCCGAGAGCGTTCCGGTGAACGCCCTCGTCGCCGTCGAGGGCACGCCGCTCGAGGGGCGTCCGCCCGTCGATCCCTTCGAGCTCGTCCGGATGTGCGCCGTGGCCCGCATCCTCTTGCCCGGCTCGATGGTGCGGCTCTCCGCGGGGCGCTCGGAGCTCTCGCGCGAGGCGCAGGCGCTGTGTTTCCTCGCGGGCGCCAACAGCATCTTCTACGGCGACAAGCTGCTCACGACCGGCAACCCGGACGTCGAGGCCGACCTCGCGCTCCTGCGGGAGCTCGGGATGCGCGCGCTCCTCCCGGAGGATCCGAAGAAGGGCGTCGCGAAGGGGGCCACCGAGCTTCCGCCCGTCGCCGCCGAGTGACCCTCGTCTCGGGGAGCCCTTCTCGACCGAATCGTTGCGTCGCGCGTTCACTCGATCGTAGCGTCGGGCGACGAGAGGGAGAGCATGATGCGATCTGGGATCTACGCAGTGGCCATGGCCGCGCTCGCCTGCGGCGGCGCGGCAGAGCCCGAGCGCGAGCGAGCGCCGACCTCCGTTGGCGCCGAGGTCGCGGAGGAAGGCCCGGCAGGAGTGCGCCGCCGCGACGAGAATGAGATCCCCCGGACGGCGAAGCCGTGGGGGGAGATGGACGGCGACGAGCGCGGCCGGTTCATGGGCGAAGCCGTCGTCCCCTACATGCGCGCGCTCTTCCGCGAGTACGACGAGGAGCGCTACGCGCGCTTCAACTGCGCGAGCTGCCACGGCCCGAACGCGAGCGAGCGGGCGTACGCGATGCCGAGCCCGGAGCTGATGGCGCTGCACCCGAGCGGCTCGGACGAGCAGCGGGCGATGGTCGAGGCGCACCCGCGGATGGTGCAGTTCATGTTCCAGCACGTCGTGCCCGCGATGCGGACCATGATCGGCGAGCGGGAGTTCGACCCGGCGACCGGCGAAGGGTTCAGCTGTTACTTCTGCCACCCGCGCGCGGAGTGACTCAGTGGGTCGTCGGCTCCGCGTCGGAGGGGCCGCTCGGGACCTCGGGCGCGGCCTCGAGCTCGGCGTCGAGCTCGTGCAGGGGCTGGAGCGTCGCTTGGCCGCGCTGCATCGCCTCGCCGACCATCGCGCGCGCGATGAACGCGACGCCGAGGGATTGGAAGAGCAGGGTGAGCGGGGTGGTGGGCGCGTAGCCCGCGCAGACGAGGAAGATCAGGCCGGCCGCGCTGTGGCGCCGTGACGCCACGCTCGCGCCGAGGCCGGCGAGCCCGAAGGTGAAGAGCGTCGCGAAAGCGCCGAGGTAGAGCACGGGATGCGACTCGAGCGCGAGGTCGAGGTGCGAGGCGCCGTAGGCCAGATCCGAGAAGAGCTGCGGGCTCGCGCGCCGGTGCATCGCGCCGAGGCCCCAGAGCATCGCGGCCGTCGCGAGCGCGCAGCCGACCAGCACGCCGAGCTGCACCGAGCGAGGCCGCTGGCGAGGCCAGCTCGTGAGCACGAACGCGAGGAGCGAGAGCAACCAAGCCACCTCGCCGATCTGGCGGAACGTCATCCCGAGCGCGTAGCCGACGTCCCAGAGCACGAGGCGCGAGAGCGTGAGGAAGACGGTCGCCGCGAAGCCGAAGAAGGCAGCGAAGGCGAGGGCGATCGCGCCGAGGCGGAGCGCGGGCGGCGCCGACCAGCGGAGGGCGCCGAGCGCGAAGAGCACGGCGAGGAACGACGCGGCGCCGCACGCGACGAGCACGACGATCGGGGTCGTCCGCTCGACCGGGAGGATGGTCGAGAGAAAGACCGTCGGCAGGAAGACGCCCGCGAAGCCGGCGAGCCCGACTCGCTGCGGCGTGGGGACGGGCGCGGCGGGGTGAAGGAAGCCGGTGAGCGTCGAGGTGAGGGTGATCAGCCCGAAGAGCGCCCCGAGGTTCTGGATGAAGTGGCTCGCGCGACCGAGGGCGATGAGATCGTCGTGCGAGAGGGTGACCCACTCGCGCGCGCTGGCGATGCGGACGAACCAGCGACGACCCGCCAAGTCGAGGAGCGCGCAACCCAGGGTCAGCCAGGCCAACGCCGGGAAGGCGTGGAGGGGGTTGGGATCCGTTCGACGTCCGCCCAAAGTCTGCGGAACCTAACACAACCAAGCGGTCGGGGGACGCGCGCGCCGCCGGGAAGGTGACCACGCGGTTCGTGGCCCATCAGGGAGCTCTCGCGGACGGCACCCCGGAGGGCCGCGCCAGCTCGGGCATCGACGCGAGGGGGCTCCATCGGTGATGATCGCGGGCGATGGGAGACGCAGCCGAGGGGGAGGGCAGCGCGCGAGGCGAGGCGCCTCCGCCGCCGCGTCGCCAGACCTTCAGCTATCGAACGAGCCTCGCGGTCGTGGTGCCCCTCCTCGTGGCGCTCAGCACCGGCGTCGTCCTCGTTCGAACCCAGCTCGCGGCGCGCGCGAGCCTCGAGACGCTCTCCGAGGCGCTCTTCGAGGAGGTGTCGCGACAGACGGTCGAGCGGACCCGAGGGCACCTCGGCCTCGCGCTGCCAGCGCTCGATCTCTTGGCGGCGATCGATCACCGCGCGCTGCGAGCGAGCGATCCCGTGGTCGAGCCGCGGCTCCTCGCCGCGCTCCGCGCGAACCCGGGGTTCTCGTGGGTGAGCTACGCGGACGTCGAGGGCTCGTTCTCGGCGGCGTATCGGCCGGGGCCAGGCCGCGTGCGGCTCAACCGCAGCGACATCGTCGACGGCCGGACCTCGCTGCGCGAGGACGATCTCGAGGCCGATGGCACGCGCACGCCGTTCCGTCGCGTGGCCGACAGCCGCTACGATCCGCGCACGCGACCCTTCTTCGAAGCCGTGCAGCGCACGCAGCGTCGAACGTGGTTGCCTCCTTACGTCTTCTACGACCAGGGCATCGCGGGCATCACCTGCGCAGCTCCGCAGCGTGACGAGGCGGGGGCGCTCGTCGGCGTCTATACGGTCGACTTCGATCTCGGCGCGTTGTCGCGCTTCGTCTCCGAGATGCGCCTGTCGCCTCGCGGCGAGGTCTTCGTGCTCACCGAGGACGGAGAGCTGCTCGCGCACCCCGCGCTCGACACCGTCGTCGCGACGCCGGGGGAAGAGGGGCGCCTCACGCGCGTCGAGGACGTCGACGACGCGCGCTTCGTCGCGTTTCGCGAGGCCGCGGCCGGGCGCACCCCCGCGCTCGACACGCTCGAGCGTTTCGACTTCGCGCACGAGGGAGAGCGACACCTCGCGAGCCTCGTCCGCTTCGAGCTCGACGAGGGGGTCGTGTGGACCGTGGGGGCGCTCGCCCCGGCGTCGGATTTCCTCGGGGCGGTGGAGGAGGAGGCGCGGACGTCGCTCCTCTTCGGGATCGCGGCGCTGGTGACGGCGATCCTCTTCGCGCTCGTGCTCGCGGATCGCGTCTCGCGCCCGCTCGTCGCGTTGGCCGGGCAGATGCGCGCGGTGGGGCGCTTCGAGATCGACGAGGCGGACGCGCCCCGATCGTTCTTTCGGGAGATCGAGCTGATGGCGCAGGCGCTCGCGAGCATGAAGCGAGGCCTCGCGAGCTTCGCGCGCTTCGTGCCGCGCGACCTCGTGCGTCAGGTGCTCGCGAGTGGCCGGGAGGCGCGTCTCGGCGGCGAGCTGAGGACGCTGACGGTCTTCTTCTCGGATCTGGCGGGCTTCACGACCTTCGCGGAGTCGCGCGCCCCCGATCGCTTGGTCGCGGAGCTCGGGCTCTATCTCGACACGATGACGCGCACGATTGGCGCGGGCGGCGGCACGGTGGACAAGTTCCTCGGCGACGGGATCATGGCCTTCTGGGGCGCGCCGGCCGACGATCCCGAGCACGCCGCGCACGCGTGCGTGACGGCGCTGCGGTGCCAGCGGGCGCTCGAGGCGATGGCCGCGACCGAAGAGGGCGCGTGGCTGCGGGAGACGCACACGCGGATCGGGGTCGCGACGGGGGAGCTGCTCGTCGGCAACGTCGGGACGCCGGAGCGGCTCAACTACACGGTGATGGGGGACATCGCGAACCTCGCGGCCCGGCTCGAGAGCCTCGGCAAGCAATACGGCGCGCGGGTGCTCGTGAGCGACGCGGCGCGACGTGCGGCCGGGAAGGCCGTGATCGCGCGCCCAGTCGACGTCGTGGCGGTGAAAGGAAAGGCGGAGGCCGTTCGGGTCTGGGAGCTGCTCGGGCTGCCGGGCGACGTCGACGAGGAGACGACGCGCGCGTGGGCGAGCGCGTGCGAGCGCGCCTTCGATCGCTACCTCGCGCGCGACTTCGAGGGAGCGATCGAGGCATGGGACGCGCTCTTGGACGAGCGGCCCGCGGACGGCCCGGTGAAGGTCCTGCGGGCGCGCGCGAGCGCGTTCCTCGGCGCGCCGCCACCCGAGGGGTGGGATGGGAGCCACGTCGCCGAGTCGAAATGAGCCGCGGTCGCGGGCGCTGATCCCAACCACCGATCGCAACCGCCGAGCCCGCCTGGAGACCTCGTCTCCGCTCGCGGCGCCTCGTGCGGCGCCTGCGGCGTTGCGCGCTGCCGCCCCGGTGCGCATAGTGCCCGCGTCTTTGACAACTGGGCCCGTCTCGCACGGCTCCGGACCTATCCGGGGGCGATCGGTTTCGACGGGGACGTATGAAGGATCGGTTGCGTGTCGCCGGCTCGGGACGGCGTAAATACCCCGGGAAACGCATAATTGCCAACGACAACGCACTTGCTCTCGCGGCCTGAACAGCCGTGAAGCCGTCGACCCTGGGAGCTTGCCAGTGCTCTCTTGGAAGGCGTCATCCGAACTGGCTGGCCACCGCATGGCGCTACCCGCCGCGGTGGTGAGACTTTGGGTAGCTAGGGTGCGGAGAGCCCGTCCGTGGGCGCAAAGCATCCGAAATTCAAAACGCGGAATACACACGTAGACGCCGCTCTGGAGCGTTCTCGGACCAGGGTTCGATTCCCTGCGCCTCCACCAGAACGGGCAAGATTTCCGGGGATTCCGAGCCCTTCTCGGCCTCTCCCACGTCTCGTCCCACGCTTCCCGCCGCGACGAGTGGCAAACGGACGACCTCCGCGCCCTCGTCGCGGCGGAGCTGTATCCGGCTCACGACCTCGCACAGCGCCGCCCACTCCCGGCGCGTGTAGGCGTCGTCGAGGACGCTCCCGCGGGGGGCGTGCGTGATCTGCGCCACGAGCTCGCCCTCCGCGCCCGCGTTGCGCGCCAGCGACACGAAGGACCGGCGGCACGGGTGCATGCCCGCCCCGGCCTCCACCTCGAGCTCGACCCGTCGGAGGCCACGCGCGAGGGCCTTCGTCACCTGCTGTCGCGTCAGCGGCCGCGTCGCCTCCACGTCGCTCGGCACGATCCAGTCCTCGCCTCGAGGCAGCCGGCCGAAGTCGCGCTCCCACCCGACCCGTCGCCACTCGTCGAGGATGCGCTCGAGCTCCACCACGAGGGAGAGCTTCATGAAGGATATCCTGTCGTCCGATGACGCCCCGCCGCGAGCGAATGGCGAGATCCGCTTCGCGCGCGACGTCAAGCGGCCGCGCTACGCCTCCTGGACAAAGGGTAGCGGGGCCCGGCCTTTCGACCGGACCCCTTCACCCTACCGTAGGAAGTGCGCCAGGATTAGCGCGCCCAAAACAAGCGCAATAGTTGCGCTGGCGTTGGCGTCGAGGTACTTCACGATTGCCTTCATTGGTTTCTCCACCTGTGGATGCACGTGCCGAATCGCCTGCGCGAAACAGGAGACCGGCAAACGGCCGAGACGACTGTCTCGGCCGTTTCTCTTTAGCGCTGGGTGGGCTGAGGGGGCAAGAAAGCACACGTGCGGTCACGTGTGGTCATTGCCTGTCTCACGTTTGGGGTGAGGAGAGGGTCGGGTCACGCCGCGGGCGATGTATTCCCGCCGCCACCGCTCGGCGTCGATGCCCGGACACGAGGCCTTCGGCCGGCCACCGTGGCGCCCAGCCCGCGAGGTGCGTGGAGAGCCAGTCCTCGATCGAGCTCCATGGCCACCACCCGTAGCGCTCGGACGCCCACGGGATGAGCGCCTGCAGGCCCTCGTGCTGCGCGGGGCTGATCGGGAGCCGGCTGGTGTTGCCCTGCAGGACGGCCGAGACCCCCTCGTCGTTCGCTCGAGCACCCTGCGACCACGTCCGCTCGGGGTCGGGGGCCATGCGCAGCAGCACGAGGCGCCCGTCGGCGTCCTCGAGGCGCTCGTAGGGGATCCGCAGGTGGTAGGGCCACCACGGAAAGCCCCGCTGCCGCATGACGAAGCGAGCGCTCGCGAGGGCGCCGTCGATGCCAGGGAGCCCGAGGGCGCGGCTGTTGTGCAGGTAGAGGCGGAGGATGCGCGCGCCCGGAGGCCGGACCGTCGCGCGGCGGTTTCTACGTGCTGGGCACGGTGACCTGGCCCGCCTGACGATCCGTCGGAAAGGCGTCCTGGGCCAGCTCCAACGACGATACGTGACATGCGCCGTCACGTCAAACCACGGAAATCATGGCAAAATGGCGCACCGGCGATGCGCCCGATGCATTGCTTTTCTTCCTTTTCGGCGACATCGTTGAAGGGATGGCGGCGACAGCAGAGGATCTCCGGGCGGTCTTCGCAGCCGGCGCACAGCGCCTCGCCAAGCTTCGTATCGTTCCCCCGCCCGAGCGATGGCACGAGCTCCGGATCCTCGCCGACGCGCTCTCCGGCACCACCGATCTCGACGTAGCTCTGGACGACCTGGTCGAGACAAAGGCGTTCGCTCGAGCGCTGGTGGAGCTCGGCGAGAATGGGGTCCCAACGGGCCGAGAGCTGGGACTCGACCACTCCCCCGCTCATCTCCCCGCCCCGAACGTGGTGCAGCTCGTCGACACCCTTCGGATGCAGCAGGAGGTCGTGGCGGTCCTCAGGGGCGGCATCACGTCCGGGGAACACCTGAATGACCTCGACGCCGACTACTTGGCAACGTGGCCGCCCGAGTTGGCCGAGGCTCGCTACCTCTACGAGCGCGGCACGACAGCGGGGCTCGGCGTGATCGCCTACCTTGTGGGGCTCCCTCTCGACCCCGAGCGCCTAGGCGTGCTCCTCGACGCCTGGCGCGAGGGGCTGAACGCAATGGTCGCCTTCGGGATGGGGCTTGGGATACTGCCCCGCGAACGTTTCGAGCACATCGCCCCGATCGACGTCGATCGAGCCATCCTCGAGCACGCGGCGCGTGCGGAACACCTCCGGAAGGCCGCGAAGCAGATGCGAGAGCAGGGCATCGTGGATGTCGCCCTCGACGCCGATGACTGATCTGGTTCGGCGCGTCGGCCGCCTCGATCATGCGGGCAAGCTTCGGCCAGTGGTGGTCGTGGAGCACGACACAGAGCACGACGTCTGCGTCGTGATCATCGGCACGAGCAAGGACCGCTCTGCAACCCCGGGAGCCGTCGTCGTCGACAACCCGGCGTGGTGGGCCCAGCTCGGCCTCAATGGCCGAACGGTCTACCTCGCCCTCCGCCGAGTCGCCGCGGAGAAGATTGTCCTGACGGCGGGCAACCTTTGCCCGCCTCGGTTGTTCCTCCAGTTACGGACGAGCGCTCGAGACCGCACCCCCATCGACGACGTGTAGGCATGGTGTTCCAAGAGTTTCGTCGTGCGTGGCGCCGGGTTCTTGTGCGGGTCGGCGCACGGACCGAATGGGAGGGGACGCTTACGCGTGCGGCTGGCGGTCCGAGCGTCTCCGGGAACGGCGCCGACGAGAGCGGGCCCGCTTAGGAGCGTGAGGCGGAGTCTACAGCCGTCGACGCAGAGCCGCCGCGAGCTCGCCCTCGGTGACCCCGAGGCCGGGCTCGTCGACGAGCGCGTCGCGCACCATCGCGAGGACCCGACAGGCCGCGTCCTCGTCGACCTCGAGGGCCGCTGCTACGTGAGGGGCGACGTCGGAGATCTGTTCAGGGCCGGACGACGTGCGCGGGCGTGCGCGGGGCTGAAACGTGGGATGTCCCACAACGTGCAGATCGGGCTCCCGCAATTGCGGTAAACGAGGGGAATCCGAGGGTGCGCCGGAAAGGCGCGAAGTGCGGTTTTCCCGGTGTTCCGCGGGGGACCCTCCTTGGATTCCCTGCGCCTCCACCCCCGGCCGCTCACGCGGCGCGTACGACAGCCGGCTCATCTTCGGATGGGCCGGGCGTCGGCGCTCCGTCCGTGTGGCGTCCAGCGTCGCGCGCGGCGGCGTGGATCCATCGCTCTGGCTCGTGGCCGCGTCGTCGGTCGTGGCTCATCCGAGGGCCGACCGCGCGTGGAGCGTCACGACGCTCGGTCCTGTTCGCGGAGGCGGCGCGGGCGTCTCGGGCGTCAACGAGATCGCGGGCGTCGTCGCGTCGGTGTCGAGTGTTGGCGCGCACCCGCCGGATGAGGCTAAGAACGCGCCGTGGGACGGAAGCGGAAGAAGGCGCCGCCGGGGCGGCGCGAGGTCGCCCCGGACGATCCGCGCTCCGACGACACGTCGTCCTCAGGGGACGCAGGGCAAGACGCTGGCGCACCGTCGAGCCCGGAGGGCTCGGCGCAGCCGAAGGAGTCGTCATCGTCGTCGGCGGCGGCGGAGTCGAAGGGCCCGCCAGGGTCGACGCCGCCGAAGGGCGCGGCGGGGTCGAAGGGCTCGTCGCCGCAGGGCGCGGCGGGGTCGAAGGGCGCGGCGCGCTCGAAGGGCTCGGCGGGGGCGAAGGGCTCGGCGTCGCCGAAGCGGGTCGGGGAGCTGGGTCGCGCGCGGCCGAGCGCGGGGACGCTCCTCTCGGGCGGGCCTCGCGGGCCCGTCGTCGCGCCGCCCGCGGCTCCTGGCGCGGTCCGCGTGATGCTCGTCGTGGCCGCTGGCGTCTACCTCTCGATGCTGCTGCTCGGCGGCGCGCGCTCGAGCTTGCCCGCGCGGGTCCTGCCTCCGTCGCTCCTCTACCTCACCCAGACGACCTGCCTCTTCCCGCGCGCGGCGCGGATGGCCATCGACTATCGGGTCGAGGGGTGGGATTGCGTCGGGCGTCGCTTCGTCGAGCTCGACCCGACGCCGCACTTCCCGATTCACGCGACCGACAAGGAGAGCCGCTTCCAGCGCGTGGGGCACTTCCACCGCCGGAATCGGCCCGTCATGGAGGCGCTCGAGCGATACCTCGTGGGGCGCGAGCGCGCGGCGGGGACGAACATCGGCGGTATCCGCGTGAGCAGCTTGCGCATCCCCTTCCCCGAACCGGGGGAGCCGGTCGCGCGCTGGGCGCCCGCGCCGCTCGAGTCGTACCCCGACGAGCAGCGGAAGATCTGGTTCCACACGCCGACCTCCCGCCGCCGCGCCCATTGCGCGGGCGAGGATCCGTTCGCCGGGCGCGCGGCCCCAGCGGGACCCGCAGAGCGCCGCGCGGAGGATGAGGACGAGGACGTCGCGGACGAACGACCCGGCGCCAGCGGCCGCCGGATGCGGATCGACGAGATCGCGTTCGAGGACGAGGACGAGGGCGCGGACGACGGGCCTCGTGACGTGCGGTTCTTCGATTCGGAGCTCGACGCGATCTTCGAGGGGACACCGGTCGGGCCCGAGACCGACGACGACACGAGCGAGCCGCCGGACGCGCCGTCCGACACGGCCACGCCCGCGCCGCGGCGCGATGAGCCTGGTCCTCGGAGCGGGGAGCCCGAGCCGAGCGAGGGAGCACCATGAGCCGCGCCACCCGGAACGCTCCCTCGAAGCCCGAGGCCTTCTTCATCGCGCCGCAGCCGGTCGAGCGCATCGTCACGCTGCGGGTGCTCGCGACGCTCGCGATCCTCTCGTTCATGTCGACGCGCCTCGTGCACGCCGACCATTGGATCGGGGACGCGGGCTTCTGGGTGCCGGATCTCGGCGGCGATTGGCGCCAGCCCGTCTACCTCGCCGCGTTGCCCTCGACCTTGGCGTGGGGGCTCGCGGCGTTGATGGTCGTCTCGGGGCTCGCGACGCTCGTCGGGTTCCGAACGCGCGCAGCGGCCCTCGTCTTCGGCGCGACGCTCTTCTACGTCGCGCTCGCCGATCGGCTCTCGGCGTTCACCGTCAGCAAACTCGCGCCGGTCGTCGCGCTGACGATCGCGATGGGGAGCGCGGGCGCCGCGTACTCGGTCGACTCGTGGTTGCGACGCCGAAAGGACCCCAGCGCGCCTGCCTACACGCACGTCTCGGGCGGCAGCGTCCGCTTCCTCCAGATCCTCCTCCCGGTCTTCTATTGCGCGTCGGGGATCTGCAAGGCGAAGGGCGACTGGCTCGATCGGGGCGACGTGCTCTTCACACACCTGCACGACTCCTATCAGACGAGCGTCAGCCTCTTCCTCGCGAACACGATGCCTGCGTGGTCGTGGACCGCGATGCAGTGGACGACGTTGATCTTCGAGGCCGGCGCGCCCGTGCTCTTCTGGTTGCGTCCGACGCGGCTCATCGCGCTCGGCTACGGCGTGGCGATGCACTTCATGATCGGGCTGATGTTCGGCCCGGTGAAGTGGTTCTCGCTCCTGATGATCGCGATGCTGCTCGCCGCGTACCTACCGGACGCGGCGCTCGCCAGGATCTTCGGCGCCCTCCGCGCACGCTTCGTGCGACGAGAGGCGGTCGCTTCGAGCTGAGGGCCTGGTTTCCGCGTGCGGTGCGCGCCTCAATGAGCCTCGACGATCACCACGGCGTCGCCGCGGCGAATCTCGCCGGACTCCAGGACACGCGCGACGATGCCGCCCATGCCCCGCATCGCGTGGTAGCCGCCGTGGCCGAGCGCCTCCTCCATCTTGGAGCAGGGCTCGCAGGACCCGCTGCCCTCGAGCAGCGCGCCCCCGATCCGAAAGCGGAGGTTCTGCAGGGCCTTCACGTTGATGCCGGCGACGACGACGTTGCGGCGGAGCAGGCGCGGCTCGACGCTCGCGTGGCCGACGAGGCGCGCGATGACGTCGAGGTGCTCGGCTTGAATCAGCGAGACCTGGCGCTTGCCGTCCTTGCCGTATCGGTCGCCGTCGAGGCCGTGCGCGGCGATGGCGCGCACCGACTCGACCTCTCGCACCGCTTCGCCGCGCGCGGGGCGGACGCCGAGCCAGCGGACCTCTCCTCGCTGCGGGACGTCGCCGAGTAGCTCCTTCAGGGTGCGCATCGCCGAGGTCGTAGCACGTCGCGGGGCCGGCGTTCGTGCGGAGCGACGTCTGGACCCACGCGCGCAGACGAGCGGCGCACGCGAGTGGGCGCATGCGAGCGGACGAACGCGAGCGGACGAACGCGGGTGGACGCGAGCGGCCTCCAGGCATCCCCACGACCACGCGGAGTGGGCGCTACGCCTTCTTCCGCGTGAGCGGCACGGCCTCTTCGCCGGTGATCGCGACCTCGGCGGAGGGGCCCTCGTGCATCCGCTCGCGGGCGAGCCGCACCGTGCGCGCGAGCACCTCGGCGCTCGTCGACTCGGGCGTCATCCGGAGGATGTTCGCGAGGGCGCGCACCATCGAGCGCGCCGAGCGGTGGCGGTCGGCGGGGTCCTTCGCGAGCGCCTTGTGGATGGCGTCGTGGAGGGCGCGGGGGATGTCGGGGCGGAGGTCCATCAGCGGAGGCACCCGCGCCTCGCGCAGCTTCAGGAGCACCTCGACGGGGCTCGGCGCTTCGAAGAGCTTGCGCCCCGCGAGCACCTCCCAGAGCACGATGCCGAGGCCGAAGATGTCGGATTGTGGCGAGGGCTCGGAGCCTGGCTTGAGCAGCTCGGGGGCCAGGTAGCTGACCTTGCCCTTCACGATCTCGGGCTGTGTGATGCGCGCGCGGTCCATCGCGCGGGCGAGCCCGAAGTCGGTGAGCTTGACGACGCCGTGGCTGCCGATGAGCACGTTCTGGGGCGTGACGTCGCGGTGGAAGACCGGGATGCGGAACCCGTCGGCGTCGGTGTTTTCGTGGGCGGCGCCGAGCGCCTTGAGCACCTCGATGCCGATCGCGGCGACGAGGGGCCACGGCGACAGCTCCCCGTGTCGGTCGTAGGCCTGCCGCCAGTCCAGCAGGGTGATGCAGTCGACCCACTCGAGGACGAGGAAGTAGGCGCCGTCGCGGTCCTGGCCGAAGTCGTGGATGGCGGCGATGTTCGGGTGCGAGAGCGCGGCGGTGACGCGCGCCTCTTCGACGAACATCGACACGAAGTCCTCGTTGGCGCTGAGGTGATCGAGGATGCGCTTGATGGCGACCGTCCGTCGAAAGCCCGCCGCGCCGTGCGTCACCGCGCGGAAGACCTCGGCCATGCCGCCGACCCCGGCGAGCTCGACCAACTCGTACTTGCCCGCGAGGTGTCGCCCCAGCAGTGCGCGATGGTTGTTGCCGTGCTCGGTCACGAGGTTCCCAAGGGTCAGGAGCATACCATCGATGGCGTGAGGTGGTGAGGGGGCCGCGAACGCGCGCGAGCGACGTTCGCGTCGTGGAAAGAGTGACCGTCGCGGCGTGGCTTTCGCTGGGGCGTCCTCGCGGGCGTCCGAAGGAGCGGACCCGAGCGTCGCGTACGCCTCATCGCGCGCGGGCCAGGGCGACGGGGTGCTCGGGCGCGCGGGCGAGGGCCTGGCGCCACGCGTCGGCCGCGAGATCCCGGTCGCCGCGTCGCTCGTGGAGCAGCCCGAGGTTGAGCCAAGGGTTCGGATCATCGACGTCGAGCGTCGCCGCGCGACCGAGCGCCTCGGCGGCCTCGTCGAGGCGACCGAGGGCGGCGAAGGCGGCGCCGAGCCCGTTCCAGGCGGCCGCTTCGACCCCCGCGGCTTGCTCGGCGGCCTCGAGCGCGGCCTCGAACGCGGCCCGCGCGTCCTCGTGGTCGCCGAGGCGGACGAGCGCGTTGCCGAGCTTCGCCCACGCGCTCGCGTGGTGCGGCCGCGAGCGGAGGACGAGCCGGTAGCCTTCGGCGGCGCGCGCATGCTCGCCGTCGAGGGCGGCGAGATCGGCGAGGGCGAGCGCGATGGTGTCGCCGTGCGGCGCGCCGAGGCGCGAGGTGTGCCCCGCCGGAGCGAGCAGCGCGAGCTCGTGGGCGCGCTCGAGGCTCTCCCGGGCCTCGAGCAGGCGGCCTTGATCGAGCGCGCAGAGGCCCCGACCGAGCCACGCGGCCGCGTCGGACTCGGCGTGCTCGAGCGCCGCGGCGAACGCGAGGGCGGCCTCGTCGAGGGCGCCCCGCGCGCGGAGCGTGCGGCCGAGGTTCACCCACGCCTCCGGTGTGGCGTCGTCGAGCGCGAGCGCCCGCCGGAACGCGACCTCGGCGGCCTCCGCCTCGCCCAGCAGCTCGCGGGCCAGCCCGAGCCGGTTGTGCAGGGCAGCGACGCGCGAGGCCTGCTCGAGGAGGCGCTCGAGCGTCCGCGCGGCGACGGGACCGTCCCCGGCGTCGAGCGCGAGGTCGGCCTCCAGGAGCAGCGCGCGAGGGGCGTCGGGGTCGAGGGCGAGGGCCGCGCCGACGTGGTCGAGGGCCGCGGCGCGGTTGCCGGAGGCGCGGCCGATCGCGGCCGCGAGGACGTGCAGCTCGACCGACCAGCCGGCGGCGTGGCGGGCGGCGCTCATGGCGCCCTCGGCCTCGAGCAGGTCGCCGCGCTGCAGGTTCGCCAGCGCCTCGGCGTAGTGTCGAGTCCGCGGGGGGACGTCCGCTCCGTCCTCGAGGGCGGCGTCGAGCGTCGCGAGCGCGTCACCCGCGGCGAGGTCGTGGAGCTCCGGGGCGCGGTCGAAGGGGGCCACGAGGAGCGCCTCGGCGCGCGCGAGCGTGTCGGCGGCGCGCGAGGCGCGCGAGGTCAACCACCCGAGCGCGCCGAGCGAGCCGACGAGGGAGAGGCAGAGCGCGATCACGGCCGGGCGTCGCATGGCTCTCGCTACGCCGGCCGTGGGCCCGGGGTCAACAAATCGGCGGGTGCCGAAGCGTCAGGTGGGGAGGGTCAGGAAGTCGACGTACTCGCCGTGCGTGAGGCAGTGGGCGTGCACGCGCACGAGGTCGCCGGGGCCGACGTCCGGGGGCAGCTGCACGAGGTAGACGGTGTTCTTGCCCGCGTCGGCCGTCGGATCGTCGCCCTCGAAGGCGGCGTAGGCGCCGTTGTCGGCGCCCTCGACGGTCGGCCATCCGGAGAAGCGGCTCTCGGCCTCGGCGGCCTCGTCATGGGTGGCCTTCCGGATGCGGATCCAGTCGTACCAATGACCCTCGGGGTTCTCTTCGGTCGGCGGCGCGTTCGGGTGGGGCGTGTGCCCCTTGCTCGGGTCGCCCCACATGATCGCCAGCATCCCCGTGGGGACCGACGCGGGCGAGAGCGCCGGCACGAAGGGAAGGTGCTTGCCGAGGTGGTTGGTGTCGCCGTCCGGGCCGTTGATGCTCGGCAGGTAGCTCTCGGGGATCGCGCCCGCGTTCCCCCGCGTCCGGTTGTAGGCGATGGCGTCCCAGCCGGCCGGGCGTTCGAGGGGCACCGCGAGGGGATCGGCCTCCGGGGTCTCCGCGCCCGAGGTCGGCTCGGGGGGGGTGGTGGGCTCGGAGGAGCAGCCGATGGTGTGGGGCGCGAGGACGACGGCGCCCGTCACGGCGGCGATCTGCTCGAGGAAGTCTCGTCGGGTGGGCATGCGTGACGTGCTAGCAGGTGGGCGCTCGAGATCGCAACGCGGCGGCCCGTGACCATCTCCCTGGTCTCGCCGCCCGGGTCACGGTGCTCCTCGCGTCACGGCGCCCCGCTCGCGGCGCGCCCGGTCTCGTTGCGCCGCCCGCGCCCTCGACCGCCTGGCTCACGCAGCGCCTTCGGTCGCTCGGCTCAGCGGCGCTTCCGGTCACCCGGCTCACTCCGTCGTTCGTGTCGCGGACCTGAACCGCAAGGGCCGACGGATCGTGGGCGATCGCCGACGATCGCCCGGTGGGGCCTGAAATTGCGGAAATCTGGCGTCTCGTTCTCCACAGTCTGTGGTGGGTTGGCTGTGGAAATCAGCGCGTAAAGGTCTGATTTGACAGTGGTATCAAGAATGCTCGCCTCTGGAGGGCCTCCTGACCCCGTCGCCGGACTCCCTTGAGCCGCGGGGCCGGATTGGTAGACACGGTCGCTTGATGTCGGGGTCGACGACGACGGGGGGTGAAGAGGCGCGCCGCGCGCCCGACGTCCTTTCCGTCCACGAGGGCGCCTCATCGATCTCCGAATGCGCCATCGGCCTGGAGGCGGGCGAGCACGACGCTGCCGTAGCCGCGGACGCTGGCGCAGCCGCGGACCCCACCGAGGCCGCGGACGCTGGCGTAACCGCGGACCCCATCGAGGCCGCGGACGCTGGCGCAGCCGCGGACCCCACCGAGGCCGCGGACCCCACCGAGGCCGCGGACCCCGCTCGCGACGGGGAGCCGCGCAGGCAGCGCGACCCCCTCGGCGCGCAGGGCACGGGGGACGTTGACCCGATGGGGGGGCGCCGGGCGTCTGCGGCTCCGAGGCCCGATGGGCTTCCTGGTCTCGCACGTCCGCGCGCGCAGACCGCCGGCGCCCCCACGCGCCCGGCCGGCGTGATGCTGCCGACGCCGCCGCGTGTCCCCCGCCGCGAGGGGGCGCTCGACCACACGGTCGAGATCGGCCAGCTGCTCGCCCGCTTGGGCGCCACGGCCGAGGGCCCGCGCCCCACGGGCGCCGAGGCGCTCGCGGCCGTCTGCGACCTGGGCGACGCCGTGCTGCTCGCGGAGACCCTGCTCGGGCGCTTCGCGCCCGCCGAGGCCCAAGTGGACGACGGCCGCTGGCTCGCCGCCCACGTCGACGAGCAGCTCGCCTCCACGACCCGTTGGCTCGAGCGGCAGCTCGGCGCGCCCTACGAGGGCCGGAACGGGATCCCGGATGCCGAGCGCTTCGTCTCCCTCGCGGCCGAGGGCCGCCGCGCCGTCGAGCTCGCGCGGCCGTTCGTGCAGCGCCTGATCGCCCTGATCCGCACCATCCGGCGCGACGCGGTCCGCATCCGCGCGGACGCCTCCCCGGAGCTCCGCCGGCTCGGCGCCGAGGCGGAGCGCCTCGAACGGCTCGACGCTGGTCTCCGCCGGGCGACCGAGCGCGCCAGCGCAGAGCGAGACGACCGCACCGCGAGCGCCTTCGAGGCCCGCTTCGTGAGCGCGCTGATCGAGGCGACCGGTGTCGAGGGCGACGCGCACGTGCCGGTGTCGGCCGAGGCCGCCGCGCGATGGTACGCGAGCGGGTTCGTCGGCCGGCTCCGGCGCGACGTGGACGCGCTCTGTCGCGCCGCGCTGCGGGAAGAATCCGAGCTCCTCCGCGAGCTCGTGCGCGGCTGCATCGCAGCTGCCGAACGCGAGGCGCGCGACGCCGCCTCGCCTGGAGGAGAACGATGACTCGAATCCTGGTGCTCCTCGCCGGCCTGGGCGGCCTCGCCGTCATCGCGCGCGCCGGGGCGTACTATCGAACCGCCGACGAGCTCGCGTTCACGCTCGTCGCCTTGATGGGCTGCGTCTTGCTCGGGGGCTTGGTCGAGCTCTGGCTGCGCGCCTCGCGCGTCAGCGCGCTGCACGCGCAGGTCGATGGCCTGCGCGGCAAGGAGCTCGGCTCGCTCGACGAGACCCCGGCCGCGATCCGCCCGGTGCTCCGCTCTCACCTCGAGCGCGACCCGATGCCGAGTCAGGTGCCCGTCTTCGCGCCCTTCCTCGTCGGGCTCCTCGTGCTGCTCGGCTTGCTCGGCACCTTCCTCGGGCTCTTCGAGACGCTCGCCGGCGCCCGCGGCGCGCTCGAGACCAGCGCCGACGTGGACGCTCTCCGCGCCGGCCTGACGCAGCCCATGGGCGGGTTGATGCGCAGCTTCGGCACCTCGGCCGCGGGCGTCGCGGCGTCGGCGATGCTCGGCCTCGGCGCGGTCTTCGTGCGCCGCGCGGCGCGGCGCCTCGACGAGGCGGTCCACGCCGCGTGCGCCGGCCCGCTCGCGCACCTCTCGGCGGCGCGGCGTCAGCTGGTCGCGCTCGAGGAGCTCGCGGCGCAAGGGCGCGCGCTCCCCGACGCCGTGGCCTCGCTCCGCGACGCCGTGCACTCGCTCGATGGGCTCGCGGACGCGCACCGCGCCGCGAACGACGCGCTCCGCGAGGCGGGCTCCAAGGAGATCGCCGAGGTGCGTCAGACGCTCTCGCGCGACGCGGAGGCGCTCCTCGCCCGCGTCGGCGAGCTGGCGTCGCGACTGGACGGCGCGCGCGAGGAGAGCGCGAAGGCCGCCGCGTCGCAGGCCGAGGTGCTCCGGAAGGGCCAGCTCGAGCTCGCGAGTCGGTGGTCCGAGGGGCACGCGGAGACCGCGCGCTCGCTCGAGGGCGCGGCGAAGGCCGCGGGGGCCGAGGTCGCGGGGCGCCTCGAGCTGCTCTCGTCGCGGCTCGAGACGCTCGAGCAGCGTCTCTCGGAGCGCGACGCG
>JAHBWH010000163.1 GCA_019637115.1 Myxococcales bacterium
GCGCGCGAAGCGTCGTGCGGCGGGGCGCCGTGGCAGGTCGTCACCACGAGCGCGAGCCCGACGGCGAGCACGTGGCGCCCGACGCGCCGTCTCAGTGCCAGCAGCCAGCCCGATCGCATCCGTTTCACGGTAGAGAGCCCGATCGGCGGCTGCAACTAATCCGCAGCGCGCGGCATTCCCCGGCGTGTCGCGCGCGCACGAGACGGACACCGGCCGCCCGAGCCCGGGCGGCCTGCGGTGCGATGGCGCACGCACGAGACGGACTACCGGCCGCCCGAGCCCGGGCGGCCTGCGGTGTGATGGGGCACGTACGAGACGGACTACCGGGTGCCCGAGCCCGAGCGGCCTGCGGTGTGATGGGGCACGTACGAGACGGACTACCGGCCGCCCGAGCCTGGGCGGCCCGCGAAGCGGGCCATGGCGAGGTCGTCGGCGTCGTCGTCCTCGCGCCGCTGCGCCTCGCGGCGGCGTTCGGCCTGCCACGCGCCGTGGTGCCGCTCGACGGCCTCGGCCTCGGCCTGGGCGGTCGCGAGCGCGTCCCGGGCCTCGCCGAGCGCGACGGCGGCCACGCGCTCGGCGTCTTGGGCCGCCGCGAGCCGCGCGCGCAGGGTCTCGCGCTCCTCGCGCCGTCGTCGCGTGAAGGCTTCGGCGTGGAGCAGCGCGTCCACGCTCCGGGCCCCCTTCGCGCGCTCTTGCTCGAAGAACGCCTGCGTGCCCGCCTCGTGCGCCGCGAGCGCGGCCTCCTCGCGCGCTCGCGCCTCCGCGGCCTCGGTCAGGCGCTGCGTCGCCGCGCCCAGCGCTGCCTTGGCTTCCTCGACCTCGGCCTCGCGGAGCTCCCGGGCGGCTTGAAGGGGGTAGGCGGCGGCCACGGCGCGACCTTAGCACGCACGCGCCTGCCCCGAGCATCGCGGCACGAGCGCGGCCCGCCCGCTTCGCGACCCGGCGGCTCCAGCGCGACCTCAGCACGTGTCCCGAGCATCGCGGCACGAGCGCGGCCTGGCGTCTCGCGATCCAAAGCGGCTACCGCAGAGCCACAGGCGGCGGCGCCTACAGGAGATCGACGCGGTCGCCCTCGAGCGTGAGCTCGACCGCCTCGGGGGAGGCGGCGAGCTCGGAGCCCCAGGTCCCCTCGAGGGTCGCGCGGATGCGGTCGGCCTCGCGGTCACCGTCGTCCTCGAGCAGCTCGACGAGACCCGCCACCGCGAGCACCTGTCGGGCTGGGCCGATGGCGAGCAGGTGGAGGTCGACGGCCGCGAAGTACGCGCGCGTCACCTCGTGACAGGCGGCCGCGCGGCACTCCGCGTCGCAGAGGTCCAGGTCGGGCAGCGGCGGAATCGCCGCGCAGCCCGCGAGCGCCGACACGTAGGCGTCGCGCCGGGTGTGGCCGGCGGCGGACGCCTCGGCGCTGAGCACTTGGTTCGCGAGGCGGTCGAGGGGAAGGGCGATGCGCAGGTCCTCGACCCACGCCTCGTCGTCGTCGCCAGGGTGGAGCGTCCCGCGGCCTTCGAGCGCGCTCCGCTCCGAGAGCGTCACGTCGGTGACCTCGTCGCCCGCGCCAGCGCGGATCGAGGTCGCGCGGTAGACGATCGCGCCCTCGCGCGAGACCCGCCACACGCCTCGCAGCGAGAACGCGCCGAGCCGAGAGCCGAGCAGCTCGGTCAAGGCCTCCGCGCCGACCTCGGGGCCCACCCCCGCGTCCGCCAGCGCCGCCGACCAGCGCGCGTCCAGCGCGTCCGTGGCGCGCGCCTCGGTGAGCAGCCCGAGCGCCGCGACCTCGCCGGCGGCGCGCCAGCGCGCCTCGATCGCGTCCAGCATCCGGGTCGCGTCGGCGCCGTCCTCGTCGAAGTAGGCGGCGGTGAGCCCGACGAGATCCCGCCCGAGCCGGTCGTTCGTCTCGGGCGCCTCCAGCGCGACGACGACGTCGAAGGTGCCGTCGGTGGCGTAGGGGAGGTCCTCCACCGTGACCTCGACGGAGATCCGCCGCTCCGCCTCGAGCTCGACGCCGTCCACGCAGCCGCGGGCGACGACCGAGCCGCTCGTGCCCTCGACGCGGCCGACGACGGCGTAGCGCAGGCCGACCGGGAGGCCGACGAAGCGGACGTGCTCGTCGTCGGGGCCCCGCAGCCGCACTCGGTCGCCGCGCTCGTCCATGACGCGGGCGTCGTCGCAGCTCGCGTCGGCGAAGACCGCAGCGACGATCGTGCCGCTGCGCTGGCCCTCGTACCGCGGCGTGACTTCGAGCTCGCCGAAGCCGAGATCGCTCACGGCGACGTCGAAGCTCACGGGGTCGGCGTCGTCGGCCGAGGCCCGGACGCGGAAGGTGGCGACCTCGGTGCCCGCGGCGAGGGTCACGGAGGCGCGGCCGCTGGCGTCCGTGCGCGCCTCGAGGGCCGCGAGCGTGGAGTCGTGGGCGCGGCCTTCGAGGCCGAAGCGCACCGGCGCGCCGACGATCGGCTGCCCCGAGGCCTCGAGGTACCGGACCGTGAGCTCGGTCGACTCGCCTACCATCAGGGTCCGCTCTCGGGCGCCCTCGAGCGCCAGGCTCCGCGACGTGGGCGCGGCGTCCTCGACCCCACCGTCCATGGACGGCAGCGCCGGGGCGTCCGAGCACCCAGCCACCGCGGCGGCGAGGACCGCGGCGAGAACGAAGCGAAGCATGACGCGAAGGATAGTCGCCACCTGGCCTGGGTACCAAACGCGTGGTGTCCGGGAATCCCCTCAGCTCGGTGCCTCGCCGCGCCGGGGGCCAAGTGAGCGCGCATGGGGAGCTCGGGGTCGGGCCGCGGGCTGCCGGCTGCGAGCTCACCTGACGAGGTGATCTCGGGCCGGGTCGCGGGCCGGCGGAAGAAGGACCGTCCCCCCGGGGTTCGTCTCCCGGTCGGCTCCG
Source organism: Myxococcales bacterium (assembly GCA_019637115.1). Taxonomy (GTDB): domain Bacteria; phylum Myxococcota_A; class Polyangia; order Polyangiales; family Houyiibacteriaceae; genus JACKEH01. Next base: position 2,888 of record JAHBWH010000163.1, read on the forward strand.
CCGGCCCCGGAGCGCCCGCCGCGCCCCGGGAATCGACGCCGAATCCCGTCCGACCCCGGACACGAGGCCCTCGGGCTCTGGCCCTCGGGGGGCCGGCGTGTTACCCGTCCGCCGCCGCATGGCCTACGCCCTCCAGATCGGACTCCGCCAGCTGCGCTCCAAGAAGCGCAGCACGGTCTCGGTCATCACCTTCATCGCGGTGACCGGCGTCGCCCTCGGGGTGGCCGCCCTGCTGGCCGTGCTCTCCATCACGACGGGCTTCCAGCAGGAGTTCCGCAACAAGGTGCTCGGCGTGAACGCGCACGTGCTCGTGATGAAGTACGGCGTGGACTTCGACGAGTATCGCGACGTCATCGCGAGCGCCGAGGCGATGGAGGAGGTGGCGGGGGCGGGCCCCTTCCTCATCCAAGAGATGATGCTCGCGCGCGACGACGGTCTCGCCGGCGTGCTCGTGAAGGGCATCGACCCCGAGCGGATGCCCTCGGTCCTCGACCTCCCCGACCAGATCATCGATGGCTCGCTCCGCGGGCTCCGCCGACCGGGGGCTCGACCGCCGGTCCACCCCGACGACATCGGGCGCTCCACGAGCGAGGACTGGACCTGGCTCGACGACCTCGCGCGCACGGGAGCGAGCGGCGAAGGTGACGACGCAGGCGACCAGGCAGGCGACGCCGACGAGCCGGTCGACCTCGACGCGGTGCTCGACCAGCTGCGTGACGATCCCAGCGCGGACCTCTTCGACGAGGCGGGCGAGCTCCGCCCCGCGCTGCGGCGGACCCCAATCTGGGGCGACCCCGCGACGCCGAGCGCCGAAGGCCCGCGCGCCGCGCCAGCCGCCGACGAAGAAGAAGACGACGACGACGCCCCGCTCCCCGAGGTCGCGGTGGCGAGCCCCGAGGACGTCGAGCGCATGCTCGAGGGCTTCGACCCCGGATCGCTCGACGTCCCGACCGATCCCGAGTGGGAGGCGCGCCTCATCGAGGAAGAGGAGGAGCTCGCGCGGCAGGAGGAGGAGTCGACCGAGTCGCTCCCCGGCATCGTGGTCGGTCACACGCTGGCGCGCAGCCTCGGCCTCGGGGTCGGCGACCGGGTCCGGCTCGTCTCTCCGCTCAGCGGCCTCGACGTCTCGATGATCGCGCCCGAGGCGCGGACACCTCGCTCGCGCGACTTCCGGGTCATCGCGATCTTCGAGGCGGGCTTTCAGGAGTACGACTCGCGCCTCGTCTACACCGACATCTACGAGGCCCAGCACTTCTACGGTCAAGGCGACGCCGCGACCGGGGTCGAGCTCCGCCTGCACGACCTCGAGCGGAGCGCGGAGGTCGCGCGACGCCTCGAGCGCGAGCTCGGGGGGCCCTTCCACACGCTCGACTGGGCCGAGCTCAACCGCAACCTCTTCACCGCGCTCGAGATCCAGAAGATCACGCTCGGCTTCGTCATCGCGACGATCATCTTCGTCGCCGCCTTCAACGTGATCGCGACGCTCATCATGATCGTGCTCGAGAAGAAGCGCGAGATCGCGATCCTCAAGGCGATGGGCGCGACCGACGGGACCATCCTCGGCATCTTCATGCTCCAGGGGAGCATCATCGGGGTGATAGGAACGCTCGCAGGGCTGCTCATAGGCGGCGCGGTCGTCTTCTATTTATCCGCCGTGCGGATGGAGCTCGATCCGAAGGTCTACCTCATCGACCACCTCCCGGTGGTCGTCAGCGGCGGCGAGTTCCTGGTCACGGGCGCGATCGCTTTCGCGATCTGCACGGTGGCGACGATCGTGCCCTGCCTCTGGGCCGCGCGGATGTTGCCCGTCGAGGGCCTCCGACACGAGTGACGCTGCGCGCGGCGCACGGCTCGCGCTCCGCGGCCGCATAGCGCGGCTCGCGTCTCGAGCGCTCAGCTCGGCTCGCGTCTCGAGCGCTCAGCTCGCGCCGCTCAGCGCGGCTCGCGTCTCGAGCGCTCAGCTCGCGCCGCGTCGCGCGGCTCGCGTCTCGAGCGCTCAGCTCGCGCCGCGCCGCCCGAGCCGGCCCCTCCGGCTCTGCTTCTGCTGCTGCTCCCGGCGACGGCGCTCGTGGATCGAGAGCGCGCCCTTGCCCCGCTCGGGGGGGACGAGGTGGTGAGCGGCCGAGCCGATGAGGTCGCGGCGCCCCGCGAGGACGAGCGCCTCGCGCGCGAGGTCGTGCTGCGTGACGTCCCAATATTGCAGGAGGGCCTTCTGCATCCGCTTCTCGCGGAGGCTCTTGGCCGAGTAGACCGGCTCCTGCGTGAAGGGGTCCTTTCCGGTGAGCCACATGCTCGTCGCCATCGACATCGGCGTTGGGATGAAGTCCTGCACTTGGCGCGGCTTGAGCCCGCGCTTCTTCAGGTAGAGCGCGAGCTCGATCATCGAGTGCAGCGTCGAGCCCGGGTGCCCGCTGATGTAATAGGGCACGAGGTGCTGGTCCTTGCCGCTCTTCTCGGAGGCGCACGCGAACATCTCGGCGAAGCGCTCGTAGGACTCGGCGCCGGGTTTCTTCATCTTGTCGAGGACGTCCTCGTCGACGTGCTCGGGCGCGACGCTGAGCTGGCCGCCGGTGTGGTGGCGCGCGAGCTCCTCGACGAACTGGGGGCTGCGCTCGGCGAGGTCGTAGCGCACGCCGCTCGCGATGAAGACCTTTTTGACGCCGGGCTCTTGCCGCACCTTGCGCAAGAGCTTCACGAGCGGGGCGTGATCCGTGACGAGGTTCTCGCAGATCTTCGGGTGTACGCAGCTCGTGCGGCGGCAAGCGTGCTCGATGCGCTCATCCTTGCAGCGCATCTGGTACATGTTCGCGGTGGGTCCGCCGACGTCGCTGATGACCCCGCTGAAGCCGTCCATACGGCGCAGCGCGCGTACCTCGCGCAGCACGCTCTCGGCCGAGCGGCTCTGGATGACGCGCCCCTCATGCTCGGTGATCGAGCAGAAGGAGCAGCCCCCGAAGCAGCCGCGCATCGTCACGATGCTGTGCTTGACGGTCCCGTAGGCCGGGATGGGGTCGCGGTAGCTCGGGTGAGGGACCCGCGTGAAGGGTAGGTCGTAGAGCTCGTCCATGAGCTCGGTCGAGAGCGGCTCGGCGGGCGGCTCGAGGTAGACGGCTTGATCGCCGTGGCGCTGGACGATCGGGCGCCCGTTGCCGGGGTTCGTCTCCTTCTGGAACGCGCCGCTCATCGCGCTGAAGGCGTCGAGGTCCTTCGAAACCTCCTCGTAGCTCGGGAGGATCACGGCGCGCCCGTCGCGGACCTGTCGTGAGGGCAGGAGGTGCTCGTGGGCGCCCTTGTTCAGGACGTAGGCGGTGCCACGCACGCCGCGGACCTCGTCGATGCGAGCACCCGCCGCGAGGCGGTCGGCGACCTCCCAGACGGGGCGCTCGCCCATACCGAAGATGAGCAGGTCCGCCTTGGCGTCGAGGAGGATCGACCGACGGATCGAGTCGCTCCAATAGTCGTAGTGCGCGATGCGCCGCAGCGAGGCCTCGATGCCGCCGAGGACGATGGGGACGTCCTTGCCGAAGGCCTGCCGGCAGAGGTTCGAGTAGACGATGCTCGCGCGGTTCGGGCGACTGCCCGTGCGGCCGCCCGGCGAGTATTGGTCGTCCGAGCGGACCTTCTTCTGGGCCGTCAGCTTGTTCAGCATCGAGTCGAGGTTGCCCGCCGTGATCCCCACGAAGAGGCGCGGGGCGCCCATCACGAGGAGGTCGTCCGGGCGGTCCCAGCGCGGCTGCGCGACCATCCCGACGCGGTAGCCCCGCCCCTCGAGGAATCGCCCGATGAGCGCGCCCCCGAACGCTGGGTGGTCGACGTAGGCGTCGCCGTTGACGATCAGGACGTCGAGCGTGTCCCAGCCGCGGGCCTCCATCTCCTCGCGCGTCGTCGGCAAGAACGCGCGGAGGTCACGATCGCGCTTCTTTCGCTGCAGCTTCACGAGGGACATCGGGCGCCATCGTAGCAGCTGGCGCCGCGGGCGCTGGCGCGCTCGTCCGGTTCCGCGTCCGGTTCCGCGTCCGGCTTCCGCGTCCGGGTTCCGCGTCCGGCTTCCGCGTCCGGGTTCCGCGTCCGGCTTCCGCGTCCGGCTTCCGCGTCCGGCTTCCGCGTCCGGTTCCGCGTCCGGCTACCGCGTCCGTCCGCTACCGCGCGTCCGCTCTCGCCGCGGGAGCCCTCGCGGCGGATCTGGGCCATGCTCGCGGGATGAAGGCTGGTGAGCGGCACGTTCTGACGCTCGAGCACGTGGACCTCGAGGGGCGCGGCGTCGGGCGTCTCGAGGGGCGGGAGGTGCTCGTGGCGGGCGCGTTCGGGGGTGAGCGCGCCCACGTCGAGCTCGAGCACGTCTCGCGGGGTGGCCCCATCGCGCACGCACGCCTGCGCGAGCTCGTCCAAGCGCACCCGTCGCGTCGCGCGCTCCCCTGCGCGCGTCACGAGGACGCGGGCGGCCGCTGCGGCGGCTGCGCGCTCATGGCGCTCGACGAGCCCGCGCAGCGCGAGCAGAAGCGCGCGATGCTCGCGGCGCTCGGCCTGGCCGTCGACGCTTGGCGCGCCGGCGAGCCGCTCGCCTCGGACGGGCGCGCGCTCGGGTACCGCGTGAGCGCCAAGCGCGTCGCGTTCGGAGGGGCCGGGCGGCTCACGCTCGGCAGCTTCGCGCGCGGGAGCCATCGGCCGGCGGACATGGCGGGATGCCTCGTCGACCACCCCGCGATCGCGGGGGTCGCCGATCTCCTCGCGGAGCGCGCGCGCGCGTGCTCCCTCGCGGCCTGGGACGAGCGGCGAGGGGAGGGCGCGCTGCGCGCGGTCTGGCTCCGGCTCGTCGACGTCGACGCGTACGAGGACCCGCGCGCGCGGGTCCTCGTGACGCTCGTGCTCGGGCCAGGGGTCGCGCCCGGGGTGGTGTCGGCGCTCGCCGCCGAGCTCGCGGGCGACGAGCGCGTCGCCGCGATCGCGTGCAGCGAGGGCCGCGAGGGCAACGACCTGCGCGGGGCCGCGCCCACGGTGCTGCACGCGGGTGAGGTCGACGCGGCGGCGTGGCTCACCTTCGTCCAACCGAACGCCCCGCTCGCCGCGCGCATCTACGACGATCTCCTCTCGGACGAGTCGGGCGCGCCGCTCGAGGGCGCGCGGGCCTACGACCTCTACGCCGGGACCGGCGCGACGACGTCGCGGCTGCGCGCGCGCTTCGGCGAGGTGCTCGCCTGCGAGAGCTACCCCGAGAGCGCCGCGGCGCTCGGGGTGCCGCCGCGGCGTGCCGAGGCCTTCCTCGCCGCGCGCGAGCCGGGGCCGCTCGACCTCGTCGTCGCCAACCCGCCGCGCAAGGGGCTCGGCGCCGAGGTGGTGCAGGAGCTCGCGCGCCTCATGCCGGCACGCGTTCACGTGATGAGCTGCGGCCCGAAGAGCCTCGCCCGCGACCTCGAGGGGCTCCGCGGCGCAGGCTACGAGCTCGCGCGTCTGCATGCGTGGGACACGCTCCCGCAGACACCTCACGTCGAGCTGGTCGCGAAGCTACGCCGCGCACGCTCGCCGCACGGATGAAGGCCCGGACAGCGCTTGCCGAGATCGATTGGCGGCGGCCGGTATGGCTACCTCTGCACCGCGAGCAGCGGGCAGCTCGTGCCATCGGCACGATGGACGTGCTCCAGACCCGCCGCTCTCCTCGTTAGAATATGCGTGGCGCGTCTCGCGTCGATTCGGGCCGCCACAGCCGCGGGCTCGATGCCGAAGAGGGCGGGTCCAGGTCCGAAGGGCCAGAAGAAAGGGAGAGTCCGTGTCGGATGACCGCGAGCTGAGCGCCGAGTACCCCGTCGATCTTCCACACGAGCTCGATCGGATCGTGTGGGCCTACGCGACGACCCCGGCGCCAGGGGATGAAGCCGAGCGTCTCGGCTACGCTTTCGATACGGTCGCCGAGGCTCGACCGGAGGCGCTCGAAGGAGGCGTCGCCGCTTGGCTGGCCGCGCAGCCGAACCGAGACCTCGCCGAGCGCCAGTTGCTTCGGGGCATCTTCTACCCATCCGATCCGTATCGGCTACCCGATGCGGTCATGCGCGCCGTGCTGCGCGCCTTGACCGGAGAGGCGTCCGAGCGCGCCTTCGAGTGGCTCATCCCTCCGAAGCTCGCGACGGCCTGGGATGTTCGTTGGGTCCAGATGCGCACCAGACGGGCGACGGCTGAGATCGACGCGCTCCCGCCTGAGGAACGTGTGAACGCGCGCTCGCGTCTGCTCGCCGCGGCGCTCGACGCATTCGAGCCCAGGATGCTCCCCGGCGACGACGTGCCCATGTGGAGTGACTCGGCGTGGGGCGGTCCGGAGCCTCTCGGTAGCCACACGATGCGCCGCGTGCTGGGTCCGGACGTGATCGCGCTGGTGCGGTCGATCATCGCCGACGCGAGCGTGGCCTCTGCGAGCGAGTCGGACGCCGCCCTGGAGCGGATGTGGGACGCGCTCGAAGGCGGGTGGCTGAGCATCCTTCAGGGGCTGCGACACGACCGGTATGACCTGACCCCCGAGGTCGCTGCGCTCGCGCGCTCGCCCGGCTTCGCCGAAGCGTTCGCGGCGCGGATCGAGCGGGAGTCGGCGCACGTGTCCGGGAAGGCCATCGCGAGCCATCTTCGGTTCTGGCTCCTGGTGCGGGCGGTGAACGAGGGGGCGCCGATGGCGCTGCTCGAGGCGGCGATCCCGCAGGGGGCGAGCTGGGAGCATCGCAAGGTGGTCGTCGACGCGTACGTGGCCTCCTCGCGTCCCGAGGACGCCGTCCGGTTGCTCGAGGCTTCTCCGAGCTCGGCCCAACGCGACCGGGAGCTCGCGCGCGTCCTCGCGGCCTCGGGCAAGGTGCGCGAGGCGGCGCGCGTCGAACGCGCTTCTCCTTCGCGCGTGAAGGAGCTCGCGGAGTCGAGCGGCGTCACGAGCGACAGCGTCACGGACGCGGCCCTCGACGCGCTGCGTCCGGGGGAAGGTGGGCCGTGGCTCGCGAAGCTCGTCGCCGCGAAGGACTGGAAGCGCGCTCAGAGAGCCGCGATGCGTGCACACCCCGACGCCTTCGTCGTCGTCCTGGGTGGGGAGCTGCCGCCGAAAGAGGGGCGCGCGCTCGCCCTGAAGGCGATCGAGCGGGTCCTCTCGGGCGACACGACCTACATCGACGCCCCGCGAGCGAAGGAGGTCGCCCGCGCGGTCTGGGAGGCCGCCCTCGCGCTCTCGCCCGACGCGAAGAGCCGCGCGCAGCTCGTCCGCCAAGCCCGTACGAGGGTGAACCGCGTGATCGCGAAGTCGACGGACTTCTTCCTCCGCGAGCTCGCGTTCGACCTCGACGCAGCGCTCGCAGAGCATGAAGACCAAGGGTGACGCGGGCGCTCAGCAGCCTGCGGCGACGTTCAGTGCCGCTCGCAGCACGAAGACCAAGGTTGAGACGCGGGTTCAGCAGCTTGCTGCGGCAGCCTGCGGCGACCGACCAGTGCACGCGCGCTCGCGACCACGAAGACCAGGGTGGAGGCGCGGTTTCAGCAGCCTGCGGCGACCGTCCAGTGCACGCGGATGGTCGTGGCGCGCCCAGCGTGGAGGCGCGGTTTCAGCAGCCTGCGGCGACCGTCCAGTGCACGCGGATGGTCGTGGCGCGCCACTGCAGGCTCGCGCTGCCCACGAAGAACGCGCCGCAGCCGCGGTCCGAGAGCGTCTCGAGGTGGATCTCGCCACGGAAGACGGGGACGGTCCCCATCCACTCCTTGGGCACGGGTAAGCCGACATACGCGGAGAAGCGCGCCTCTTCCGCGGGGGCTTCGCTCCCGGTGGGGTAGGTCGCGAAGAGCAACAGGCCCTGGCTAGGGCCGGTGGGATCCCACTCCTCCTCACGGAACGCGAGCCCCCAACCCGACGTCGCCTCGTCCTCGACGCGGTGCACGGTCCACTCGATGGGGCCGCCGTTGCAGAGGGCGCGCAGCACCTCGGCGTCTTCGGGGGAGCCGTTCGAGCACTGGAAGTGGACGTTGGTCACTCGGGGCTCGGGCGGCGTGAGCAGGGGCGCCTCGACGGCGGCGATGCGTGGGTTCGGCGGGGGCGGGGCGAGCGGCTCGCTCTCGGGGAGCTCGAAGCACCCGGCGGCGGCGAGCGCGAGCGCCAGGGCGCCGAGCGCCCGTGCACAGCTGGTGTAGCGAGCCGAGCCGGGGCCGATGACCGATGACCGGGGCCGATGGCCGGGGCCGATGACCGAGGCCGATGACCGGGACCGATGGCCGGGGCCGATGACCGAGGCCGATGACCGGGGCCGATGACCGAGGCTGGCGACCGGAGCCGAGGACCGGAGCCGATGACCGGAGCCGTTGACCAGGGCCGATGACCGGGGCCGACGACCGGGGCCGTTGACCGGGGCCGATGACTGGAGCCCTCGACCGGGGCCGTCGACTGGGGCCGTCGACCGGGACCGATGACCGGGGCCGATGACCGAGGTCGATAACTGGAGCGGATGACTCGGCTGCGTTCTCGTCGGCGGGCCTGCGTCTGAGTCGAAGGACATCGGCGGGAGGATGACACGGGTCCCTGGGATCGGCCCGGCGGCGATCATGGGGGCGTCGCTCGTCCTCGCAGCTCGGAAGGCCCGCGACGTCGAGTGAGCGTCAACGCTTTCGAGCGATCTCGGCGCGTGCGTCGTCGGCCGAGGCGAACGCTCGATTCCGAACGTCCGCTCGCTCCCAAGTCTCGAGCGGCGTCTCGAGCGGCGTCTCGAGCGGCGTCTCGAGCGGCGTCTCGAGCGGCGTCTCGAGCGGCGTCTCGAGCGGCGTCTCGAGCGGCGTCTCGAGCGGCGTCCGAAGCGGCGTCCGAAGCGGCGTCCGAAGCGGCGTCTCCAGCCGCGTCAGAAGCGGCCGTGCGCGCCGATGCCCACGAGGCCCGGACCGACGACGGGAGCGACGGCGGTCGCCCGGTCGGTCTTCTTGCCGAGCACGAACATCAGGACGACACCCGTGACGGCGGCGACGCCGCCCGCGATGAGCGTGATGTCGCTGACGAGCGCGAGCGTGCGCGCGCGATCGGCGTCGGAGCCCTCGGAGCTCTCGGCGCCGTTCGCCGCCCCGAGCGCGAGGCCGCCCGTGACGCCGCCGACGATGAGCAGCGCCGCGCCGCCGCCCGCGACGGCGAGGCCGATCGGCGAGATCCCGCCCGAGCGCTCGGTCGTGTCGCGGACGGGGCCCCCGCCGCCGCTCGTCTCGGTCATCTCGACCGCGACCTCGGCCTGTTGCCCCGCGCTGACCGCCACGGTCGACGAGAAGGTCGCGTAGCCGGTCGCGCGGATCTCGACCCGGTGGGAGCCCGGCTCGACCCGGATCGGATCGGGCCGCGGGAGCCGCCCGCGGTCCTGCCCATCGATGAAGATTGCGGCGCCCTCGGGACCCCCGACCAGGACGATGGCGGTGTTGCCGAGCCGCTGCTCGAGCTGCGCGATGCGTGCCCGCGCCATCGGCACGTCCGCCGCGTCAGGCTCGGTGCCGTCGAGGAAGAGCCGGTACGCCGTGACCGCCTCCGACAGCCGGCCGAGCCGCTCGTAGGCCTGGGCCAGGTTGAACTGCAGCAGCGGCCGCGCGTCGAGCTCGTAGGCCTGCGTCCAAGCTGCGACCGCGGCGTCGTAATCACCGGCGTCGTAGGCGGAGCGTCCCTCGAGGAAGAGCTCGCGCGCGTCTTGGGCCGAGGCGGGAGCGATGGCGGCGAGCACCATGGCCGCGACCACAGCACATGCCGATCGATGAAGTACCGAGCTCATCGACAACCCCGCCGCCGCGCCGGTTCCACCACTCGTTCGGACTTCCAATATTCCCACGGACAATCTCTCGTTCCGTATGTGCAGGTCATGTTGCACCCATCGCCAACTCCTCGAAGGCAGTAGCACGGGTCGGTACGGAGCTCAGCAGGACCAACGCAAATGGGTGTGAAGCCCATCGCGGGACACGTTGCTCCGGTCCGGTCCTCGCATGCGCTGCAATTGCACCGTGAGTAGGTACCCGTTTGCCCACAGTTCGGCGCCGTGTCCCCTGCCCATCCGACTCCACCCGTGCAACGAGGGGCACCTCCTCGCAGAATGCTGATGGTGCAGGAGCCCGTCGTACTGATGTTGGTGTTCGAGGACAGTTCGTAGTTGGCCACTCCGTTACAGTCGTAGCTGCCGAACCGAGCATCGTCGGTCGTGCCTCCAGCAGGGATCGCGGGGGTGTGGGCGCTCGTGAAGTACTCCGTTTGACCTGGATACATATTCCGGTTGCCGTCGTTGCAGTCGGTCGTCGCGGGCGCGGTCGGCGGAGTGCGGACGTACGCCAGGCACGCCGCGGTCGGCGTCGGGGCGGGGCAGATGGCGATGGGCGCGGCGCCCTGCGCCGCGAAGCCATCGCCGTCGCAGTCGGGGTACCAGAGCGCCATCTCGACGCGGGTGGCCGTGCCGTCGCAGTCCCAGTCCCGAAGGTCACACCCCTCGGGGGCGCCAGGGTAGACGAGGGGGTCGCTGTCGTCGCAGTCCGTGCCGCACTCGCCGAGCGCGGTGGAGGCGAACCCATCGCCGTCCTCGTCGATCAGGGCCTCGTCGCACTCCCCAGTCTCCTCGTCGCACTCGCTCGTGTGGCAATCGTCGGAGGGGGTGCACTCGACGGGCGCGCCCAACTCGCAGACGTGGGTCGTGACGTCACAGGTCTCCACGCCGTTGCAGAGCAGGCCGTCGTCACAGTCGTCGTTCGAGGTGCACGTGAAGGTGCAGTCGCTGTCGCAACCATCGCGGTCGATCAGGTTCCCGTCGTCGCACTCCTCGCCCTCGTCGAGGAACCCGTCGCCGCACCCCCTCTCGAGGCACTCTCCCTCGAAGCACCGACCCTCCGCGACCTCGTCGGTCGTGCAGTCGGTCGCGTTCGCGAGCGGGGTGCCGGCCGCGCAGAGGCCATCGGTGCACGCCTCGACGCCGCTACACGGATCCCCGTCGTCGCACTCCTCGTCTCGGGAGCAGGCGACGGGCGCGTCGGTCCCCCCGTCCGGGGTACCGGAGTCCCCCGATGGGTCCTTGCCCTCCAGGGTATTGTTCACGATGACGCTGCACCCGGAACTGGTGATCCAGCAGAGCGCAGCCACTAGTCGACCGGCAAGTACCCTCACATCCCTCCTCCGGGTCGTGATCTGAGGCCCCACCAAAACATGTGGCGTGCCAAACCGCAAGTGCAGGCAACGGTGGACTCGGTACCGCCTCTCCGGTAGAAACCCATCAGCAGCGGTGCCGCCCGGCCGGATCCAGCGGGGAATCGCGTTCAGAGAGGGGCCCAGATGAGGCTATACATCATCAATAGCATCGTGTGTTTTGTCTGTTGCGCAGTCCTCTCGTGTAGCAAGCTGCCAAGCAACCCGTGCGGAGATCTTGTGCGACGCGGGGACCGGTGTGTGTGCCCGGACGGATACACCCTGGTCGGGGATTGGATGTGTGAGCCCACGCTTCCGGAGGCTGGGATGGACGCGGGCCGGTTCGACGACGCGGGCGCAGCGAGTTGCGACCAACCTCTCGTGGCCCCGCAGTTCGGTTCCGTAGACCGCGAAGTCGGCGCTCCCGGGGACATCGCCAGATACGCCTGCAATACGCAGTATCGTCTGGTTGGCAATGAAACGAGAATGTGCCTTGAGTCTGGACTCTGGGAAGGAAGTGATCCGGCGTGCGAGCGTGCTTTCGTTTGCTCATCCAGCAATTGGTGCTGGATCGATCCTATGCCACAAGGCAATACGATCAACGCTCTGTGGACATCTCCCGGTGGTGTGACTTGGGCGGTGGGTGACGGTGGAACGATCCTGCGCCGGGATGCACAGGGATGGCGTGCCGAGCAGAGCCCTGTACGAGTGGGGCTCTTCGGAGTTTGGGGCATATCCGAAGATGACGTGTGGGCCGTGGGCGAGTTCGGTCGCATCGTGCGGTGGGACGGGAGCGAGTGGGCCGTCGTAGAGTCGGGGATCACCGAGCTGTTGTTGCGAGTGTGGGGGGCGTCCAGCAGCAGCGTGTGGGTAGTTGGTGATGGGGGAACCATACTTCGATGGAATGGAGCGGTCTGGGAGAGGGAAGAAAGCGGAACAGACCAGACCCTGTTTAGCGTTTGGGGAACGCACGACGGTGGTAGTGTTTGGGCGGTAGGCGACGGCGCAGTCATTCTTCGGCGGCACGGGTCAGCTTGGGAACGAATCGGAACAGTCGGCGCAGCTTACCTCAGCGGCGTGTGGGTGGCGGCATCTGGCGACACATGGATCGTCGGAGACCGCGGGTTTATCGGCAGGTGGAACGGAGACGGTTGGACGATCGTTCCTAGCGGAACGTCGGAGCCACTATATGCCATATGGGGTCGTTCTGAGGACGATGTGTGGGCATCGGGTCATCGGGGTACCGTGGTGCACTGGGACGGAACGGAATGGTCACTCGTGGAGAGTGAAGTGACCGACAATCTGAATGCGGTATCAGGAACCGATAGCGCGTTATGGATCGGCGGCGACCGCGGCGTGTTGGTGCGGAACGGTGTCGAGCACCAGGCGCGCAACGTCCAGCGGCCGGCAGGTGTTTGGGCACTGAGTGATGATGATGTATGGGTCGTGGGGCAGAATATTGGCCGGTGGGATGGCGATCATTGGCAAGTGTTCTCTACCGGAAGAGTGGTGCAATTGTTCGGTGTTTGGGCCGCAGCCGCCGATGATGTTTGGGCCGTAGGAGAGGCTGGAACTGCGCTTCGTTGGGATGGGGACTCTTGGAGCCCTGTGTCGACGGGAACCGTCGAAGACCTTTATGCGGTGTGGGGAGCATCTCCTGCGAACGTGTGGGCCGTTGGCTCCGGTGGAACGATCGTCAGGTGGAACGGTGTCGAGTGGAACTCGGTCGATAGTGGCACTACGAGCGCGCTCGCCTCGGTCTGGGGGGCGGCGGCCTGGAATGTCTGGGCGGTTGGCGATGATGGGGTGATGATTCGTTGGAACGGCAGTTCGTGGCAGATGGTGCCAAGCGAAACTGATGGATCGTTGTTCTGTGTGTGGGGGAGTGCGGGTGATGATGTGTGGGTGGTGGGCGAGGAAGGAGTGATGCGGTGGAACGGTGCAGAGTGGGATCGTTTTGAGGATCCGGGTGTTCGCATAAATAGTGTTTCGGGTGTTGGTAGTCGAGACGTACTGGCCGTTGGGATGGGTGGAGTCATCATGAGGTGGAACGGGACTTCTTGGTCGTATGAAAATAGCGGGACGACGCGTAACCTCTTTCGTGCCTACGCACGTTCGCCGAGGGACATGTGGGTGCTCGGGGACGGGGTCGTCCTCCAGCGCCGAGAGCCGGGCGGCTGAGATAGGCGAGGGGGGCTCGCTTCGGCGCGAGCGCTCGGGTACCATGGCTGCGACGTGAACCGCACGACCATGCTCGCGAGCATCTCGGTCGCCATCTTCGGAGGCGTCCTCTTCTCGCTCCACCTCCGGCACTTCAAGGCGGCCGCGACGGGGGGCGAGACGATCTCGCTCGTCCAGGTGATCTCGCCGGTCCGCGAGGGGCAGGCGATCACCCAGTCGGCGCTCGGCTTCCGCGAGGTGCCCCGCTACTACGTCGAGGACCGGCACGTCCGCGCGGGTCAGCTGGCGCAGATCCTCGGTGTGCCCGCGGAGCACGCGCTCGAGCCCGGCTATCTGCTGAACTGGAGCGACGTCGGCGCCGAGAGCTCGCGTCGCGTCCACCTGTCGGAGTCGCTGACCGAGGGGCAGCGCGCCTACACGCTCGAGCTCGACTCGTTCAACTTCGGCAAGATGGTCGCCGCCGGCGACAAGGTCGACGTGCTCGTCACTGCCATCCGGCCAGGCGGCTCGACCCGCCTCACGACCGTCTTGCTCCAGAACGTGCTCGTGCTCGCGGTCGGGCGTCGTCAGGCGTCCCTGACCCGGACGCGCGGCGGCGAGGACGGCCCGGCCTCGGGTGGCAGCCGCGCGCAGCGCATGATCACCCTCTCGCTGAACCTCGAGGAGTCGGCGGCGCTCTTCCACGCGATGTCCTTCGCCGAGCGGCTGGCGGTCGTGGTCCGCAACCCCAACGACGAGACGTTGATGACCGAGGGCATCCCGGTCACCACCGACATCGACCTCATCGCGGCCGAGCAGCGCGCGGCGATCCAGTTCACCCGCCCGACCGCGGTCCCGGGGATCGAGCGCATCCGGTAGCGAGCGCGGCCGACCGCGGCTCCGCCAACACCTCGCCTGCGAAGGGAAGCGTCGGAGGACCTCGGGAGACGAGCCGCCGCCGAAAGACTCGAAGCGCACACCACGGGTGTACTAGGGTCCGAGTCGTGGACGTTCGAGAGCACCAGATCGTCGCCAACGACCTGTCGCACCACGTCGTCGAGTGGCAGCCCGCAGGCGCGCCGCGCGGCACCGTGATGCTCGCCCATGGGTTCCTCGACCTCGCGTGGAGCTGGCGGTGGTTCGCCGAGCAGCTCGCGGCGGCTGGCTGGCGATGCCTCGCCTGGGATTGGCGTGGGCACGGCGAGACCGAGCACGTGGGCAAGGGCGGCTACTATCACTTCGCCGACTACGTGCTCGACCTCTCGGAGCTCTTCGCCTCCGAGCTCTTCGAGGCCTCGTCGCCGCCGCACCTCGTCGGGCACTCGATGGGCGGGACCATCTCGACGATGTTCGCGGGACTGCGCGCCGACCGGCTCGCGAGCCTCTCGCTCATCGAGGGCATCGGCCCGCCCACCTGGCCCTTCGAGCGCACGCCCGAGAAATACGAGGCGTGGCTGCGGGGGATGGGCAAGCTGAAGGTCCGGCGCGAGCGCGAGATGCCCGACCTCGACGCGGTGCTCACGCGGATGCGGCTGCAGAACCCCCACCTCGGTGACGAGAAGGGCCGCTTCTTGGCCGAGAAGTCTACGCGCGCGACGCCCTCGGGGGGGCGCGCTTGGCGCTTCGATCGGCGCCACCGCACGACCTCGCCGATGCCCTTCCGCGTCGAGGTCTTCGGGCCCTTCCTCGAGCGGCTCACGCTCCCGGTGCTCTACGTGGCCGGCGAGAAGGGGTTCCGCGTCCCGGATGAGGGTGAGCGCCTCGCGCGGCTCCCGACCCCGCCCACCGTCCACGAGCTCGCTGGCGCGGGGCATATGCTGCATTGGGAGCAACCCGAGGCGCTGACCCGGTTGTGGCTCGACTTCGTCCGAGGCGCGGAGGAGGCGTGAGCTGCGGGGCGGGCGGGTCCGCTCGGACGCCTCGCGCGATCCGTCGCGCGGCGGGCGGGTCCGCTGGGACGCTTCGCACGATCCGTCGCGAGGCGCTCGGGTCCGCGGGGACGCCTCGCGCAATCCGTCGCGAGGCGGGCGGGTCCGCTGGGACGCCTCGCACGATCCGTCGCGAGGCGCTCGGGGCCGCCCTCCTCGTGGCGCTCGTGGCGATCGGCTGCACGCTCGAGCCCGTCGACCGAACGATCGAGGGCCGCCTCGACGAGGACGACGCGCGCCACCCGGTCGACGGATCGTTCTACGACGAGCACCGCTTCGACGCGGACCGGGGCTGGCGCGTCGTGGTCGAGATGCGCTCGGAGGAGCTCGACCCCTTCCTGCAGCTCCGCCTCGTGGGGAGCGGCGACGGCGACTTCCTCCGGCAGAACGACGACGTCGACGAGACGACGACGACGGCGCGGATCTCGCTCCGGGCCCCTCGGCGAGGCACCTACGTCGTCTGGGCGAACTCTCACCAGCCAGGCCAAATCGGCGCCTACACCTTGACGATCCGGGCCGAAAAGGAGTGATCTACGGGGACTGGCCCATTCGGCGGCACGGAACGAGGTCGAGATGCTTGGACGAGCTTGGTTGGGGCGCGCCGTGATCGCGGCGCTCATGGGGATCGTCGCGACGGGCGCGCCCGCGCTCGCGCAGGAGGAAGACTCCGGGGCCCTCGGGGTGGCGTCGGACACCGACAGCGGGGCGCTCGACTCGACCGAGCTCGAGCGCTCCGGCCTGCTCAGCGACGAGCAGGTCCTGACGCAAGAGCAGCACGGGATCGCGACCGTGCGCTCGGGGACCGACCCCTACGAAGATCCCGCATCCACCTACTACTTTCTCGGGCTCGCTTATTGGCACACCTTCACGCCCGCCTTCATCATCGAGCTCTTCACCGACGAGGCGACGCGCGCGCGCAACCCTGCCTTCGCGCTGCAGTTCACCTACCGGAAGAACAACTTCGACATCGTCACGAGCCTCTTCTACCAGGGCTACGCGGTGAACGGCCCCTTCCGCGGCGCAGGGGATCCGCCGAACGAGACCGAGATCATCGACAGCAGCCTCAAGGCGCTCTTCGTCGGCGCGGACTTCCTCTGGAGCACGAACTTCACGGACTGGTTCGCCATCCAATACGGCATCGGCCTCGGGGTCGGCGTGGTGCTCGGGGACATGGTGCGCAACGACGCCTACCCGAGCACGGGCGCGGGCAGCATCGACGGCTGGGCACGCTGCGCGGGGCAGGGTGATCCCGCGGCGCCGCCCGGCTTCTGCGCCGGCCCACCCGTGGCGGACGGTGAGACGGGGGGCCACTACGGCGTCATCGCGCGTCGCTGGACCGGCGGCGGCAGCGTGCCGAACGTCTGGTTCCGCGCAGCCCTGCCGCACCTCGCGCTCCGCTTCAAGCCCATCAAGCAGCTCATGATCCGCGTGGACGGAGGCTTCGACCTCTTCAGCGGCTTCTTCGTCGGCGGCAGCGTGAACGTAGGCTTCGGCGGCTGAGCCGACGGGTCTCTGTCGGCGACGGTCTCGGACACGGTCTCGGACACGGTCTCGGACTCGGACACGGTGTGGGTCTCATCCTGACGTGGATATCTTGCGCGAAACGGGCGAAAGGA
>JAHBWH010000164.1 GCA_019637115.1 Myxococcales bacterium
GCGGCCGCGTCGTCGTGCCCGCCCACCACCAGCGCGGTCACGCGCCCGGACACGAGCCGTGGGCGTGGGCGCGCGTCACCCGCCGCGCGCGGGGCGCCCACGAGCGGCAGGCGCCGCGCCATCAGTACCCAGTCCCCGCGGCGGCGCCCGCGCCTATGATCGCGACGCTCTCGCTGCAGCCTATCCGGCTCGCGCCCGCGGCGATCATCGCGTCAGCGGTGGCGGCGTCTCGGATGCCCCCCGAGGCCTTCACGCCGAGCGCGGTCCCGACCACCGAGCGGAAGAGGGCGATGTCCTCCGTCGTCGCGCCGCCCGCGGCGAAGCCGGTCGAGGTCTTCACGAAGCCCGCGCCCGCCGCCTTCGAGAGCGCGCAGCCGATGATCTTCTCGCGCTCGTCGAGCAGCGCCGTCTCGAGGATCACCTTCACGATGCGACCCTGCGCCGCGTCCACGACCGCGCGGAGATCGTCGTAGACCTTCGCGTGGTCGCCGTCCTTGAGGGCGCCGATCTGGATCACGGTGTCGAGCTCGTCGGCGCCGTCTCGCACGGCCTGCGCGGCCTCCGCCGCCTTCGCGGCGGGGCTCCCGTTGCCGTGCGGGAAGCCGACCACGCTGCAGACCCGCACGCCGGAGCCCGCGAGCCGCGCGCGCACGAAGGCGACGTTCGTCGAGGCGACGCAGACCGACCAGAAGCCATGCTCCATCGCCTCGTCACAGTGTGCGGCGAGCCGCTCGTGGCCCGCGTCTGGCGCGAGGAGCGTGTGATCGATCAGTAGGCGCAGGTCGCTGCGCGGCGACTCCGTCCGGAGCGGCGCGGGCTCCACCGACGCGAGAGGCGGCGCGTCAGGGGAGGCGGGGCGGAGGTGACGGGCGAGCTCGGCCGCGAGGGCCTCGACGTCGAGGTGCATGGGCGGGAGGCTAGTACACCCGCCCGGAAGTTCGAGCCGGGTTCGTCGGCGGCGAGCGTGGATCGTGTAGGCTGCCGCGAGCGTCGATGTCGAGCTCGCGCGCCACCCCACTCGGAGTCTTCTTGGTCGCCTGGGGAGCGTTCGTGGCGCTGCTGGCGCCTGATGTGGCGTTCCGAGACTCGGGGGAGATCGGCGGGGCCGCCGTCACCCTGGGCATCGCGCACCCGACCGGCTTCGCGCTCGACATGCTCTGGATGCACGCGTGGACGTGGCTCCCGCTCGGCTCGCTCGCGCTTCGCGCGAGCCTCGGGGTCGCGTTCGCGGCTGCGGCGTGCGTCGCCCTCGTCGCCGACGTCATCGCGCAGCTGAGCGAGGACCGCGGCGCCGTCGTCGGCGCCCTCGTCGGCGCCGTCGTGCTGGGCAGTTTCTCCACCTTCTTGGGGACGGCGACGCTCATCGAGGTCTACTCATCGTCGCTCTTCCTGGTCTTGGTCGCGCTCCGCGAGCTCGTCCACGAGCGCCCGCGGATCGGGGCGCTCGCCGTCGTCGCGGGCCTCGCGATCGGCGCCCACGTCACCGCGTGGCTCGGCTGCGGCGCGCTCTTCGTCATCGCGGCGCTGCGCTCGCGCGCGGGGGGCGGGCCACGCCTCGGCGCCGCGTTCGGAGGGGGCGCGCTGGCCGTCGTCGTCGCGCTGGTCGTCGCGCTCTACCTGCCGCTACGGAGCGCGACCGACCCTGCCTTCGATTGGGGCGATCCGGAGACGCTCGCGCGGTGGTGGGAGCACCTGAGCGCGTCGCGGATTCGCTCGGCCTATGCGGACGCGCCCTCCGATCTCGTGGGCCTCCTCGCGCAGCTGGGTGAGCTGTGGGCGTTCGTGCCGCTCGTGATCTTCGGGCTCCTTCGGGGCGCCCCTCGAGCGCGGGTCGCCCTGCTCGCGCTCGCGCTCCTCGACGTAGCGTACGGCGCCTTCGTGAACCCGATGGGGATCGTGGACCAGCAGGTCGGGCACGTGGCGGGCGCCGCCCTCGCCGTCTTCGCGGGGGTCGGCGCTGGTGAGCTGGTCGCGCGGCTCGCGCGGCATCGGCGCGCCTCGAGTGTGCTCCTGGCGGGGCTCGCGCTCGTCGTGGGGGTCACACAGTCGAGCGTCCACGTCGACGTGGATCGCGACGGCGCGGACGCGCTGCTCGGAGGCGCGGGCGTGCTCGGCGGCCTGCCGCCCCGGGCGATCTACGTGTGCACGAGCGATGATGCGTGCGCATCGGCGCTCTTCGCTCGATACGCCGTGGGCGAACGACCTGACCTGGACGTCGTGGTCGCGCAGCACCTCTGGGAGCCGACCGAGCGCGCGAAGCTGCGCGCCATCGCGCTCGGTCTCGGGACTGACCGGCCGGCTGAGCCGACCGAGCGCGCCCGGCTCGCCGCCGCCGCGCTCATCGCGCTCGCGAGCGTCCGTGACCGGCCCGTTCGCTTCGAAGAGGGGGAGGTCTTCCCTTTTCGCGGGCAGCTCAGGGCGGCCGAGCCGGGTGTCGTGGGGCTCGGGACGCGGTCCGACCTCGACGCTTGGCGGCGTTTCGCCGAAGCGCGGCGTCCACGCTCGCGCCGCGGGCGTGAGACGCTCTCGCGCCTGCACGAGGCGCTCGGGAGGACACTGCTGCGCGAGGGTGCGGACGCGGCCGCTCGCGATGCTTTCTCGAGGTCGGCGATCGCTGCCCCATGGCGTGCGGTGGCTTGGACGAACCTCGGGGTGGTCGCGGCGGGGATGGGGGCGCTGGACGAGGCGATCGTCGCGACCGAGCTCGCGACGCGTCTGGACCCGGCTCGGGAGACCGCGTGGCTCAACCTCGCGCGATACCAAGCCGCGCAGCACCCGACGCTCGCGCTCGACACGCTCCGGCGCGCGGAGGCGCGCGGGGTGTGGAGTGACGCGATGGAGGAGCTGCGGCGCGCGCTCGTCGCGCGCCCGTGAGCCGCGTCGTGTTTGGTCCGTGTCCGAATCCGCGTCGGTGTCCGTGCCCGTGCCCGTGCCCGTGCCCGTGCCCGTGCCCGTGCCCGTGCCCGTGCCCGAGTGGGTGTGGATCTGATCCTGACGCGGCTCTTTTTCGCTGCGCAGGGAATTTTCACGCGTCTCCCTTGTTCCGAGCGATATGGGACAACTGATTCCGTTTCCGAAGCGTCCTTCCACCGTTCTCGCTGGGCTCGAGCGTTCGGTCCGCGGCAAGCTCGCCGGCTGGAAGATGGAGCAGGACAAGAACAGCGAATCGTTCGCGAGGCTGGAGGAGGAGCTCGAGGAGCTCTTCCGAGCGGCACAACGAGAAGCTCTTGGCGAGGCCTTGGAGGCCGCGGCGGACATCGACGAGGCCGCTGTCGTCTACGAAGGACGCGAGTGCCGTCGCGTACTGATCTCGTCGAAGGAGTACATGACCACCGCAGGTCCAGTGACGGTTCGTCGGGCGCTGTTCCGCGACCGAACGACGTCCGGGCCCTCGTTTGCGAGCCTCGACAAACGCGTAGGCGTCATCGATGGCTTCTGGACTCCACGCGCGGCACGTGAAGCGTTGTGGATGGTCACGCAGATGGTGCCCGCCAAGGCAGCCGAGGCGCTCAGACGACTGACACCGATGACGCCTTCGAAGTCGACGTTGCAGCGACTGCCAGCCGCCGTTTCATCCCGCTGGGAGGAACAGCGACGGCCCTTCGAACAAGCCCTCATTGCGTCTCAAGAGGTTCCAGCCGGCACGTTCACACTCGCTGTCTCCCTCGACGGTGTCTACGCACCCATCGACGGCGACGATAGCCACGTCGAGAAGCGAGCGGTCAAGCACGCCAAGGGAGAATCTGCTCGTGGGCCCGATGCTTTTCGCGAGGTCGGATGTGCTTCCATCGCCTTCTACAGCGCCGAGTGCGAACTCCTCGGCGCCATCCGCTTTGGCCGCGCACCCGAGTTCAAGAAGCTGGGCGTCAAGGAGATGCTGGCGGCTGAGCTCCGAGGGTTGCTCGAGCACAATCCGGAGATCCGCAACACCGTCTTCCTCTCAGACGGAGCCCCGGACCACTGGGAGTTCTTCGACTCACTTCCCTTCGAGGGCGTGCAGGTACTGGACTTCTTCCACGCCGCAGAGCATCTGAGCGCTGCGCTCGGCGCCGCCTACGGAGATGGGTCTGTGAAGGCACGTCGTCGCTTCGCCGAGCTGCGACATGTGCTGCTCGAAGAGTCCGGCGGCGCCACCCGCGTCCATCGCGCGCTCAAGCGACTCGCAAAGCTCCCCGGCCACTCAAACAACCGGCAGCGTATTCTCGATCGCGCAGTGCGGTACTTCACTAAGCACGCCGACCGAATGAACTACGCAGAGTGCAAGGAGAACAACCTCCCGATCGGGTCCGGCGTCATGGAAGCGTCGTGCAAGACCCTCGTCGCTCAACGCCTCAAGCTGAGTGGTCAGCGGTGGAGCGTGCCTGGTGCGCAGGCGATCCTGACGCCACGGGGTTGGGACCAGAGTGATCGCTTCGACGCTGCCTTTGCGCTCGTCGCGGCCACCTACGCTCGAACAATCACTATCCTTTCGCCCGTTTCGCGCAAGATATCCACGTCAGGATGAGACCCACACCGAGTCCGAGTCGGTGCCCGTGCCCGAGTCGGTGCCCGAGTCCGAGTCCGAGCCCGTGCCCGAGTCGGTGTCTCGTTGGGTCAGCGCGTCAGGAGCCGCGCGCGGAGGGCGGCGGCTTCGTCGGTGAGGCCTCCCGCGGTGGCGTCGTCGAGCGCGCGCGCGGTGGTCTGCTCGTCGCCGAGCAGCGCGTGGATCACGGCGGCTTGCAGCGACGCGCGGTGGTCACCTCGAGCTCGTTGCCGCTCGAGCAATGCGAACGCGGCCTCGGTCTCGCCCACCGCCGTGAGCAGCGTCGCGCCGAGTCGGACGAAGTCCGCTTCGCTCACGAGGAAGGCCGCGGGGTCGACCACCCACTCGGGCGTCGGGAGGCGCCGCGCGGGGCTCGGCGCCGCGGGGAGCGCCTGCCAGCTCGTCGCCGCCCAGACCCGGAGCGCAGGGCCGAGGAGGTTGCGCACCTCGAGGCGCTGGACGTGGGTGGCCACCGCGTGCCTCACCACCGCGCCGGTGGTGTCGGTGAGGCCGTGCGCGTCGCTTACGAGGGCGGGGAGCCAGTCGCGCCCGAGGCGAACCGCAGGCTGCGAGAAGGCGTAGGGGCCGCGAACGCCGGGAAGTCCCCAGCGGTCGACCTCGCTGAGCACCTCGACCCGATCGCGCGCGACGATGCCGACGCCCAACAAGAACGCTTCGCGTGCGTGCTCTCCGGGCCCTCGCTGAGGCGTGCCGTCGAAGATCGGGTGCCTCGCGAACGTCTTCCAATGCCACGAGCTCGTGATGAGGCCCGAGATGACGAGCGCGACATCGGGCCGGGCGCCTTCGGTCGCGCGCGCCTCCATCCACGACGCGGCGACGAAGTCGGTGTCGACGACGACGACCGCGCGTGGCGTCGGCGCGTCGAGGTAGGCCCCCGCGAGGGTCTCGAGCACGGGGTGGTGCGCCGAGGCGTGCTCGGGCGCGTCGATGACGTGAGGCGGTGACGCGAGCACGGCGAGGAGCGCGACGATCGAGAGCTGCCGCGGCCACGTCGAGGTCGCGAGCGCGGCGGCGCCCGCGGCGAGCAGCCAAACCGACGCTGGCGCGAGGTAGGCGAGCATGTCGGGGATCGCCACGTCGAGCGGCTGGAGCATCGCCGCGCCGCTCATCGCGAGCGCGCCGAGCGCGTGGGTCCACCGCTTCGTGACGACCAAGCCGAGCGCCGCGACCGGGCCGACGGTCAGGAGGTAGAGGATGACGGCGCCGGTCTGATCCCAGAGCGCGCGCTCGCCTGCGACGCCGACGTTCTGGGCGTACGCGCGCGCGGAGACGTAGCGGACGAGCTCGCTCCACGTGGTGGGCTCACCCCACATCGGCGCGCCCGCGGCGGCGCGGATCGGGAGGTGCGCGAGCATGAGCGCGGCGAGGAGGAACGCGACGGAAGCCGGGACGAGATGGCGCCAGCGCGTGGCGCGGAGCTGCGCGAGCGAGAGGACCGCGCCGAGCGCGACGAGGGCGAGCGCGTGGGGCGGGTGGACCGTGGCGGCCAGTCCGGCCGCGAACGACGCCGTGAGGAGCGCGGCGAGCTGACGCGTGCGCGACCACCGGACGAGCGCGCGGAGGGAGACGAGGCTGAGCACGAGGGCGAGCCCGTAGACCTCCACGCGGGTCGCCTGCGCGAGGAGCGGCGGCGCGAGCAGGGCGGCGCCGGCCGCGGCGTGGGGCGCGAGGCGGGCGGTGACGCGGGCGCGGCACCCTCTCTCGTCGAGTACCTGCGTCGCTACGCGTTGCGGCACGCGGAGCGGGATCTCCTCGCGCGCACCTACCTGGCGATCGACGGAGACCGACTCGCGGGCTACTTCAGTCTCGCCACGGTGAGCGTCGAGCGCGCGTCGCTCGACGTCGTCCCCGCGCTGGCGAGGCTTCCTCGTTTCCCCATCCCAGGGGTGCTCTTGGCTCGGCTGGCGGTGGATGAACGAGTGCAAGGGCAGGGCTTGGGTCGTCATCTCTTCGAGGAGGCCTTGGGCATCTCCTTGCAGCTCGCGGCGACCGGCACCGTCGGCTTTCGCGTGTTCGTCACCGACGCGCTCGACGCGGCCGCCGCGCGTTTCTACGAGCGCTTCGGGATGCGACGGCTCTCCGACACCTTCCCGGCGCGGATGGTGCTCGACCTGCGCCCGCCGATTGACGCATCTCGGTGAGCCGTCGCGCCCGGCGTTTGGGGAGCGGCGTCTGGGGAGCGGCGTCTGGGGAGCGGCGTCTGGGGAGCGGCGTTTGGGGCGTCTGCGTCGTGCTCGGCCGAGGCCACTACCGGGCGAGGACGCCGAGGCGGCCGTCGCGCGGAACGTCGAGCGCGAGCCCGCGGCGGACGACGAGCACGCTCTCCTCCTGCCAGAGAGGGAGCACCGGCAAGAGCTCGCGCAAGCGGCGCTGGGCGTCGTGGTAGATCGCGACGCGATCGGCGCGGTCGCTCGCGGTGCGGCCGCGCTCGAGCAAGGCGTCGAGCGCGGGGTCGCGTAGGCGCCAACGGTTCGCGCCGCCGTTGCCTACGCCCGGGACGCGATCCGACGCGAAGAACCAGCTCAAGACGTGCGGCTCGATCACCTCGGGCACCTGCAGCAGGCAGAGGTCGAAGCGCCCCTCGTTCAGGTCGGCGATGAGCGTGCCGGGCTCGCTCGGGCGGACGTCGACCGTCACGCCGACCTCGCGGAGCATCGCTGCGATGGCGCGCGCGATGGAGACGCGGAAGCGGTCGGCGCTCACGCGGAGCAAGAGCGGCCGGTCGGGGCGCTGCTCGCGCAGGAAGCCGCGGGCGGCATCGGCATCGTGCGGCGTCGGCTCGAGGCCGGCGTCGGCCCAATGGTCCCGAGGGATCCAGCTCTCGGCCAGCGCGGCGCGTCCGCCGAGCTTGGTCTCGACGAGCGCGGCGCGATCGATCGCGTGCGCGATGGCCTGCCGGACCTGGAGCGGGACGCGCTCGGTGTGGAAGCCGAGGTATGTCGTCCCGATGCCCGGCGCGGCGCGGACCTCGAAGCGCTCGTCGTCCTCGAAGAGCGGGAGCAGCAGGGGGGGGACGGCGTTGAGCGCGGCGTCCGCGCGTCCGCCGAGGAGCCGCAGCGCGCGGGTGTTGTCGTCGCGCACGACGTCGAGCTGGACGCGCGGGTGGCGCGCGACGCCGCCGTGCCAGCGAGGGTTCGCCTCGAGGGTGACGTGGCGCGCGTTCGCGTCGCCTAGCACGTAGGGGCCGGCGCCGATCGGCGGGCGCTCGCGCCACGCGAGGCGCCGGTGGGCGTCCTCCGCGCGGACCACGGGGACCTCGAGGTCGGTGAGGAAGGTCGCGTGCGGGGCGTCGAGCTCGAAGCGAACGGTCCGGTCGTCGAGCGCCACTACGCTCCGGAGGCGGGCGTAGTTGCGGGCGTAGACGCTGCCGAGCGCGGGATCGGCGAGCCCCTCGAAGGTCGCGACGACGTCTCGCGCATGGAGGGGGGTGCCGTCGGAGAACGTTAGGTCGCGGCGTAGGGTCGCGACGTGGACCAGCGCGGACTCGGCGCGGACGGACTCGGCGAGGTCGGGGACGATCTCGAGGGTGTGGGGGTCGATCGTCACGAGCGACGCGAAGAGGAGGCGCGAGACCTTGAGGCCGTAGGGATCGGTGACGAAGCGAGGGTCGAGCTCGTCGATCTCGCGGGGGATGACGAGGCGGAGGGTGTCGGCCGCGGGCGTGGGGGGAGAGGGCGCGCAGGCGAGGGCGAGGAGCGCGCAGAGGGCGTAGCGGGTGGACGACGTGGGCGTGTCGCCCGCCCGCCGCGGCTCGGTTCCTTCTCGCGTGCTAAGGGGCCGAGGATGGTGCGGCTCGTAGTCCTCTTCGCGCTCCTCCTCGTGGCCATCCCCTCGGCTTCGGCGCAGGCGACGCCGCTCGGGGGGCGGATCGCGGATCTCGTCCGGCAGGCGAACCTCGGCGAGGGCGTAGGGGTGCTGGTCAGCGAGGGCGGGCGTGACGTCTTCGGGCTCCAGCCCGACGTCGTCCGCAACCCCGCGTCGAACCAGAAGCTCGTGACGGCGGCCGCCGCGCTCCTCGTGCTCGGGCCCGACTTCACGATGCGCACCGCGCTCTACGGCCGCGTCGAGAGCGGGCGCATCACCGACCTCGTCCTGCGCGGCTACGGCGATCCGGGGCTCGAGCACGCCGACCTCTGGTCGCTCGCCGACGACCTGGCGGACCGCGGCGTGCGCGCCGTCGATCGGGTCTGGGTCGACGGGAGCTACTTCGACGACCAGATCCTCCCGCCCGCCTTCGAGCAGCAGCCCGGCGAGATGGCCGCGTTTCGCGCCGCTGTCGGCGCCGTCAGCGTCGACCAGGCGTCCTTCGTGCTTCGCGTCCTGCCGGGCCCGAGCGTCGGCGCGCCGACGGCCGTGCGTCTCGCCGCCAGTGGCTACTTCGAGGTCGACAACGGCATGACGACGACCGCCGAGGGCGCCCCGAACGTCATCGCCTCGCAGCGCGCGCTCGATGACGGCCGCCTCCAGCTCATCCTCCGTGGCACGATGCCCGCGAGCTTGCTCGGGGTGGGGTACCGTCGCCGCATCGAGCACCCGCTGATGCACGCGGGCCACACGCTCCTCGACGCGCTCGATCGCGTCGGCATCCGCGGCGCCCGCCGCGTCGCCGTCGGTCCGGGGCCCGACGGGCTCGCCCTCCTCGCGAGCCACGAGTCGGCCCCGCTCGCGCAGCTCCTGCACCCCGTGGGCAAGCAGAGCGACAACTTCTACGCCGAGATGATCCTCAAGGTGCTCGGGGCCGAGCGCGCGCGCCCTGGCACGAGCGCGCGCGGGGTCGAGGTCTGCCAAGAGGTCCTCGAGCGCGCAGGCGTGCCGCGCGGCGCCGCGACCCAGGTCAACGGCTCCGGGCTCTTCGATGGAAACCTGATCGCGCCGCGCCACCTCGTGAAGCTCCTCGAGTACGTCTACCAGCAGCCAGGCGTGCGCGCCGAATACCTGGCGCACCTCGCGATCGGCGGGGCCGATGGGACGCTCTCGCGGCGGCTGCGCGACCTGCCACGCGCGGGCATCGTCCGCGCGAAGACCGGCACCCTGAACGACGCCATCTCGCTCAGCGGCTACGTCCTCGGCCCGCCCGGCGAGGGCGGGCGCGAGCGGGTCGTGACCTTCAGCTTCCTCGCGAACGGCATCCGCGGTCGGCAGGGCGCCGCGCGCCAGCTCGCTGATGAGATCGTGCGCGCGGTGGCGAGCGACCTCTACCGGTGAGGTGCTCGCTTCTGGCGCGTGAATGACCTCACCGTCTCCGAGCCTCGAGCTCGTCGTTGGGTAGGACGTCGAAGAAGGCGTTCGTGCGACACGAACGCGAAGAGCCCCGGACGCTGGGCGTCCAGGGCTCTTCGGGCTCGCGTCTCGGCGAAGCGAGCTCGATCAGAGGTTCGCGTTCGCGAAGTCCCAGTTCACCAGCTTGTCGAGCCAGACCTTGATGAAGGCGGCGCGGTCGTTGCGGTGATCGATGTAGTAGGCGTGCTCCCACACGTCGATCGTGATGAGGGGCTTGGCGCTCGACGTGAGGGGCGTCTCGGCGTTGCTCGTCGTGACAATCTTCGCCTCGCCGCCGTCGAGGACGAGCCAGCCCCAGCCCGAGCCGAACTGCGCGCTCGCCTTCGCGATCCACTCCTCCTTGAACTTGTCGTACGAGCCGAAGCTCTTGTTGAGCAGGTCGGCGACATTGCCGGCCGGCGCGCCGCCGCCGCCGCCGGGCTTCATGCCCTTCCAGAAGAAGGTGTGGTTCCAGACCTGGGCGGCGTTGTTGAAGTTGCCGCCGCTCGCGCCCTTGATGAAGTCCTCGAGGCTCTTCTCCGCGTCGGGCGTGCCCTCGATGGCCGCCTTGAGCTTCGTCATGTAGCCCTTGTGGTGCTTCTCGTAGTGGAAGTTCAGGGTCTCCTCGCTCATCGCGGGGGCCAGGGCGTCCTTGGAGTAGGGGAGGTTTTCGACCTCGAAGTTCATGGCAGCTCCTCGTCTCGGAAACGGTGTGTGAAAGGTCTCGGGTGGGTCGGCGCGAGGCGCCGGACGGACGCGAGGCGGCCGCCCCGCCGGTAGGCATAGTGCGCTTGGCCTCGGAACGGAAGCCCCTCGACCGGAGACTGTTGGTTGCGTCCATGTCCGGGTCCGGGTCCGCGTCCGTGTCCGGGTCCCGAGCGCGTGCCAGGCGTGTCCGTGTCCGCGTCCGCGTCCCAGGCGCGTCCACGTTCCGTGTCTGCGTCCGTGTCCGCGTCCCGGGCGCGTTCCCGTCGCGGCGGGGCGCCCGCGCGAGTTTCGTCGGCTCGGCGGTCCTCGCGCCACGATCTGCGTGCGGGGCTGGGCCGTCGTGGTCAGAATGCGCGCCCTGTGTCTCAGATCCCGTCCGAGAGCCGCTCCGAGATCCCCCGAGGTCAGATCCCCGCCGAGGTGCTCGAGGTCTGCGCGCGCTTGCGCGAGCGTGGGCACCGCGCGTGGATCGTTGGCGGCTGCGTGCGCGACCTCCTGCGCGGCCTCGACGTCAACGATTGGGACATCTGCACCTCGGCCAAGCCCGAGGAGACGCGACGGGCGTTCAAGAAGGTCATCCCGACCGGCATCGCGCACGGCACCGTCACGGTGCTCTGGAAGGGGCACGCCTTCGAGGTCACGACCCTTCGTGGCGAGGGCGCGTACTCGGACGGCCGGCGGCCCGACGAGGTCTTCTTCGTCGACGACATCCGCGAGGACCTCGCCCGCCGCGACTTCACGGTCAACGCTATCGCCTACGATCCGGTCAGCGAGACCGTGGAGGATCCCTTCGGCGGCCAGGCCGACCTCGACGCGGGCCTCTTGCGCGCGGTGGGTGTGCCCGCCGAGCGCTTCGCGGAGGACGGCCTGCGCATCCTCCGCGGCGCGCGCTTCGTCGCGACCCTCGAGATGACGCTCGAGCCCAGCACGCTCGACGCCTTCGCGGGGGCGCTCGACACCTACGCCAAGGTCAGCCGCGAGCGCATCCGCGAGGAGTGGCTGAAGGCCTTCAAGGCCCGGCTCCCCTCGCGCGCCTTCCGCGTGATGCGCGACACCGGCATCCTCGCGCGCACCTGCCCGCTCCTCGACGCGCTCGTCGGGGTCGACCACGACGGCGCCGACGCCTTCGAGGTCGCGCTCGCCGCCGTCGATCTCGCGGCCGGCCCCATGCCCCGCCTCGCCGCCTTGCTGCACGCCGTCGGCCGCGCGCGCGACCCCGGCCCCCACTACGGCGCGGTCTCGGCCGACCTGCTCGAGGGGTGGATGCGCGACTACCGCTTCTCGAACGACGAGCGACGCCTCGTGACCCACCTGGTCCGCCACCACCGCCTGCTCCGCGCCCCGAGCGCCCCCGCCCCCCGCGGCGGCGCGCCAGAAGCGAACTTCGACGGGACAGCGCCCCTCGCGGACGTCTGGGGCGATTGGCGCGCGTGGACCGACGTCGACGTGCGGCGACTCCTCCAGCGAGTCGACCCGAGCCACGCGCCCGAGCTCTTCGCGCTCACGCGCGTGGTCCTGCTCGGCCAGGGCGCGAGCGTCGATGGCCTCGACGCCCTCGTCGCGCGGGTCGAGGCGCAGATGCGCGCGCGCCCGCCGCTCCGCGTGCGGGACCTCGCGATCAACGGACAGGACGTGATGGCCGCGCTCGGCGGCGGAGGCCGCGCGGTGGGCGAGATCCTCGAGCAGGCGCTCGACGCCGTCGTCCTCGACCCGGCCCGCAACGAGCGCGAGGCGCTGCTCGCGCTCGTCGGCGAGCTCGCCGCAGCACGTCGCGCGCCCTGAGCTCCCCCCGTGGCCACGACCGCTCGTGGGGATTCCTCCTCGACCCATCCGCACGCGTCGGGTCGAACGTGGCCAGGCGAGATCCCATGTGCCAGCTTGCGGGTCCGAGATGCGAGCGAAGCAGCATGAGTGACCGCGTCGACCTGCACAGCCACTACCTCCCCGGCATCGACGACGGCGTGAAGACCGCCGAGGAGGGCTTCGCGCTCGTCCGCGGCATGAAGAAGCTCGGCTACGGCCTCTGCGTCGCGACCCCGCACATCCGCACGGCGATGTTCGACAACCGCCGCCCAGGCCTCGAGCAGGCCTTCGCCGGCTTCCGTGACCACGCCGCGGGTGAGCCGGACCTACCGACGCTCGGGCTCGGCGCCGAGCATTTCTTCGACGACGTCTTCTGGGGCCTCTTCCAGTCCGGCGAGCACCTGCCCTACGACGGCGCCAAGGCGGCGCTCGTCGAGCTCCCCCCCGAACGACTGCCGCTCCGCGTCGAGCACGTCTTCTTCGAGATGCGCGTCCGCGGCGTCCGCCCGATCCTCGCCCACCCCGAGCGCTACCGGCCCTTCTACGACCGCAGCGACGCGCTCGAGCCGCTCCTCGACGCAGGGGCCATCCCGCTCCTCGACCTGATGAGCCTGGTTGGCCGGTACGGGCGCAAGCCCGAGCGGGCGGCCGAGCGGCTGCTCAGTGAGGGGCTGTATTACGCCGCGTGCAGCGACGCGCACCGGCCGGAGGACGTGCCGCTGGTGGAGCAGGCGATCGCGCGACTGCGGAGATTGGTGGGGGCGGAGGAGGCGGAGGCGATGCTGGGGGAGCACCCGCGGCGAGTGCTCACCGGGACGCCGGAGTTCGAGTGAAGTCGTCAGCGGGGTGCAATCGCGCCGAGGTCTACCCGACCGTGCGCCGCACGCCGTAACGCGGCGTCGTGCATCGGGTCGCGACTGAATCGTTGAACGCCGTCGACGCAATCGGGGCGACCCGGCCAGACCTCGAGGCAGCGGATGAGGTGCTCAGCAACAGTGTCGGGTGCCACCTGCGTCAACGACCTCACCGCAAGCACGCGATAGCTCGCCTCTTCGGGTCGGTCTCGGAACCGCTCGATCCCCAGCGCGGCGACCGCTCCCGCTCGCGCTGCATCGTCAGTCTCGAGGTACGCTTGACCGAGCTTGATGAAGTACCTGTGCGTACCTGGGTCGAGGGCAGAGGCGCGGAGCAGCAAGGGAAGCGCGGCGCCGGCGTCTCCATCCCGCAACTCGGACATCCCGAGCCAGCCGTAGCCCATCGCGACGGCTGGACGGGCTTCGATCGCTCTCGAGTAGAGAGTTCGCTCGTCGCCCAGCTCCGTCGTGAAGATCGCCGTGCGAAGCGAGAGCATCGCGACATATCCGACGAGGAGGATCCCCACTGTTCGCCGTCGCGTTGGCCACCGAGCGTGCACGTGTTCGACACCGAGCGCGAGCAACCAGACCGCCCCCGGCATGGAGAGATAGAGGTATCTCCCGAAACCGGGCCAGAGGACGGTCGCGATGATCGAAACGGGAATCAGAGGACCGACGAACCACGCGATGGCTGCCAACACGGCCGGCGTGCTTGTCGCGCCGCCGCGGCGAATGCGCCAGGCCAGGGCAAACGTGACGAACGCGACCGCGACGCACAACACCGTGGAGCCCACGAACGCCCACGCAGGAAGCGCAAGGTACTCGTCGCGCAGGCTGCGCAGGTAAGGCGCCTCCGGAAGCAATGTCGCTCGCACGGAGTCAACGATGAGCACCGGGAGCGTGGCGAGCCCTTCACGGATCACGTCTGCTCCCCCCACCCTGGCTCCTTGCAGCACATGTTGTCGAAGCAGGAAGTAGACCGCTGCTCCGGGAAGTAGGAGCGCGAGGCGCGCGCCGACCTCGCGGTGGGATGGCTCCGCCCCCTGCCGCGGGAGAAGCGCCAGCGCGGGGAGGAGGAGCAACGCGGTCTCCTTCGAGAGGAGCGCGGTGAAGAAACACGGAAGCGCGAGCCATCGCCTGGGGCCGACCAACGCGAGCGCGGAGGCCAAGACGAACAGAAGGGCGAGTGGGTCGGACCGTCCGTTGATCCAGACGTGGGCCTCTACAAGCCACGGTTGGACGGCGAAGACCGCGGAGGCGAAGAACGCTGGCAGGTCGGTCGCGCTGCCGACGACGCGGCTCAGGAGGGCGTGCACCAACAACACGCAACCGAGGTGGAGCAGAAGGTTCGTGAGATGGTAGCCCGCTGGGTCTCGCCCGCTCCACGCGGCATCGACGAAGAAGGTCGTCACCGACAGTGGGCGGTAGGTGTCGATGGAGTCCACGGTGCCGTCGTCCGCGGCGGACACGAACATCGTCCGCTCGCCCCACGCCCTCGGGAGGTGAGCGAGGTCGTGGATGACCTCGCCCCGCACGATCATGGGTACATCGTCGAAGATGAAGTCATTCGAGAACCGGTGGCCCGACGAAACCAAGACGATGAGCACGAGAGCAGCGTTCGCCCAGTGCGGCTTTTGCATCTTCGGTCCGTTAGTCGTCCATTTGCGTAAGTCGCCGATGGCCCACGACGGCGTAGAAATCCAGAGGCAACCAAGGATAGTCGTCGGATGCCATCTGTCGTAACTCAGCGTCCGCAGCGCGGAGCATCTGGGCGCGGCCTTCCGCCTGGAGTGTCTCGAGTCGCAGCGCGATCTCCGCGCGCGTCGCGTCGTCAACGACGGCGAACATCTCTTCGAGGTGGCGGACCGCTTGATCGAGCCGACCGAGGTTCTCTAGGTGTCCGGCATTGGAGAGGGCGAGCCATGGCGGGCCTGCTCCCAACCTGGCGGCGACCACCATGTGGTCCGCACCTATGCTCCGAAGCTGTCGCTTCCTCTCGATATCCGTGGTCATCGACGGGAGCTCGTAAGTATAGGCAGAAGCGAGCTCCCACGAGAGCTCCGCGTCGTCGGGGAAAAGCTCCGCAGCGCGCTCGAGCACGTGCACGGCCGCGAGGGCCTCGTCGAGGGAAACGTTTGGGCGGTAGAGCCCGAGCGTCGCGGTCCACGAATACGC
Source organism: Myxococcales bacterium (assembly GCA_019637115.1). GTDB lineage: Bacteria > Myxococcota_A > Polyangia > Polyangiales > Houyiibacteriaceae > JACKEH01. Next base: position 15,343 of record JAHBWH010000164.1, read on the forward strand.
GCGTCGGAAATGGGGGTCGAGCCCTGTGATGCGCTCTCCGTACGCGAGAACGTGTTCGATTTGGCCGTGGTGGCGGAGATCTTCCCCTACGTAGATCAATCCTCGAATCCACAGGAGATCGGCGAGCGCTTCTCGGTGTCTAATTGACAAGATGGTGAGTGTGGTCGCGCTGGGAATCGCGAATGTCGAGTCGTAATGCTGGATCATCAGGTATCGGCGCATCCCCGCGGTGCGGAGAAAGAACGTGGAACCGATCATGATGATGACAGCGGTGATTGCGGCTAGGTGCCTCATGATCGACGATAGGGGCCGCAGAGCGACCCCGTCGAGGTTTCTAACGTCGAAATGTTCGGAGTGAGAGCTTACTCAAGCTCGTTAACCACGAAGATTTCGGCGTTTCGATAAAGCGCGTTGCCTTGGTCGATGCCGACCGCGAGTTCGAAGAGGCTGGTGGTGCCGTCTCCATCGAGGTCACCCATCGCCTGGAGCTCGTAGAGAAGCGTTCCAACCGCTTGGTCATCACCACACCGGACGCCAGCACTCACGTTTGCCCCTCCGTTGCCCATCGAAACGACATCATAACGATAGTAGATGGGATCGGAAACCTGCCAGTTGAGGGCAATGAACCCTTCGGCAGCCGCGTCTCCAGAGGGGTCCTCCGGCCAGGCGAGAGTGTACTTCTGCGAATCGGGATCGCGTCCGCCTACGTCGTTTGTCGAAAGATCTACGGTATGGCAACGGGTTGAGTTCGACGTGACGGCGCCACGTGCGATGAGATCTCGTTCGGTTGCCCCTCGGGTGTAGAGATCTGCCGCTCCCGTAAACATCGCCTTGAGGTTTGCCGGGGCTTCAGACGTCTTCGAACGTTTGACGTAGTTGATGAATGCGGGAATCGCGATCGCTGCGAGGATCCCAATAATCGCGACCACAATCATGAGTTCGATGAGAGTGAAACCTTCGCGGCGTGCCTTCTTGATACGGAGCATGACCACCTATCCTTTCGAATGCGGGGGAGGTTCTATGCTGGGCACGTAAGCACGAGCCGTGCCGGCCTTTTTTCCTGGCAAACCAGCCTGGTGCGGGGGGGGGCGAGTGACGTCTGGGGTCACCGGCAGAGGGTGATATGGCAAAAATTGTCACTCCCACCCTGCAACATGACTAACCCACAGCCCTCGATGGGACGTAACCTCGAAGCAGACTGGGACGCCGTCGCCATCGAGGTCCCCAACCGCTTGGGCGACGAACCAGAACTCGGTGTTGTCCACCCCAGTTCCCGCACCCCCTCCACAGCCAGCCAGGCCCCCCGAGACGGCTTGGCTGGGGAGTCCGGCGAAGGTATCGTATTGAAATCGTACGGCATTGTCGGCAGCCGCCCCGAGTTGCTGCCACTCTGCCTGCGTGGGATCCCATCCGATTTGTTGTCCTCCGCGAGGTATGGTCGACGGCTGTGGGTTCATCACGTCGGCATACTGGTTGAACTCCGCTCGGTAGGCCTCCTGCCGTTGCTTGATCTCCGCGAGGAAGGTCGTGGCCTCCGTCGTCCGGCTCTTCTGGACGTACGCGGTGAACGTGGGGATCGCGATGGCGGCGAGGATGCCCACGATCGCGACCACGATCATGAGCTCCATCAGCGTGAAGCCGGCTTCGGAACTGCGGCGCCTCGGCATCGTGCGGTCTCCTTCGCTCTGGGTGGACGCTTCCGCCCTCGCGGTATCGAAGGCTATCAGACGTCCGGGGGCGACGTCATCCGCAGGCAATCCTTGGGCCCAGTCTGCGAGGCGCAGGGCCGTGGACCGGCCGGCGCCCAGGGTCGGGCGCGAGGACACGCGCATGTGCGACCCCGGACATGAGCGGGCCGCCTTCTCGAGCCGACCCATCGGCCGGCCCTTGCGGGTCACTCATCCTCCTCATCCCCCCCCAGCCCATACTTCGCCAGCCGGTACCGGAACGAGCGGAACGTCATCCCCAGGAGCTTCGCCGCGTGCTTGCGGACGCCGCCTCGCTGTTCGAGCGCTTGCAGCAGGATGCGCTTCTCGATCTCGGCCAGGTGGGCGTCGAGGTCGAAGGGGTCGGGGAGGGGGCCGTCGAGGGGGCGGGGGAGGCCCGTGCCGGGCGTGGGTGGGGGGCGGCGGCCGGCGAGGTCTTCGACGTCGATCTCTGGACCGGGGGCGAGCGCGACCGCGCGCTCGACGAGGTTTTCGAGCTCGCGGACGTTGCCGGGGAAGGGCTGGGCCGCGAGCCAGCGGAGCGCCTCGTCACCGAGACGAAGGCTGCGGCGCTGGAAGGTGGCGTGTTTGTGCAGGAGGTGCTCGGCGAGGGGGCGGACGTCCTCGGGGCGGTCGCGGAGCGGCGGGAGCGTCATCCGGATGACGTTGAGGCGGTAGTAGAGGTCTTCGCGGAAGCGGCCCTCGCGGACCTCTGCCTCGAGGTCGCGGTTGGTGGCCGCGACCACCCTCACGTCGACGGGGTGCTCGCGCTCGCTGCCGACGGGGCGGACCTTGCGCTCTTGGAGCGCACGGAGGAGCTTGACCTGCAGCGGCAGCGGCAGCTCGCCGACCTCGTCGAGGAAGAGGGTGCCGCCCTCGGCGGCGCGGAAGAGGCCGTCTTTTTTGGCCGCGGCGCCGGTGAAGGCGCCCTTCTCGTGGCCGAAGAGCTCGCTCTCCATGAGCTGCTCGGGCAGCGCGCCGCAGTTGATGGTGACGAAGGCCCGCTCGCGGCGGCTGCTCTGGGTGTGGAGCGCCCGCGCGACGAGCTCCTTGCCCGTGCCGCTCTCGCCCGTGATGAGGACGCTCGTGGGCGCGTCGGCGGCGCGGGCGATGAGGCGACGGAGCTCCTGCATCACGTCGCTGACGCCGATGAGGCCGCTGTCTTTGCCCGTGAGGTGGTCGCGGAGCGCGCGGTTCTCGCGGACGATGTCGTGTTTCTCGAGGGCCTTCTCGAGGGTCGCCAGGAGGACGTCGTTCTTGAAGGGCTTCTCGAGGAAGTCGTAGGCCCCGAGGCGCATGGCCTCGACGGCGCGGTCGGTGGCGGCGAAGGCGGTGATGACGATGACCTGCGTGCTCTCGCTCTTCTCGCGCGCGGCTTCGAGGACCTCGAGGCCGGAGCCGTCCGGCATGCGCAGGTCGGTGACGACGGCGTCGTAGGGCGGGTCGGCCCCGAGGTGGGCCAGCGCGGCGCGGACGCCGTCGACGAGCGTCACGTCGTAGCCGCGGCGCCGCAGCAGCACCCGGAGCATCTCGCGCAGGCCCGGCTCGTCGTCGCTGACGAGGATGCGGCCCTTCGGTTCGTCCCCCGCCACGCCCGTCAGCTCCTCGAGGCGCCGGCGCGCCCTGCTCGCCTGCGGGGGCAGACCTCCCCGCAGGGCTCGCGCCCGTGGGTCGTCGCCCGCTGAGGGTGGGCTCGCCCGCGCGACGAGCGACGCATCAAAGGAAGCCGGCTCGCCGGCCTCGCTCGCCCTCGGGCAGGACCACGCCGAGGCCGTGGACGGCGTCGTACGTGACGAAGAGCTCGCCATCGCGCCCGACGCGCGTGAGCTGGATGAACTCCTCGTCGAAGCGGACCTTCGCGACGTTCGCGACGATCATCGCCTGTCCGGGCTGGCCGAGGTAGAACGTGAGGCGATGATCCTCTTCGGTCTGCCACGTGTCGGCCTCGCCCTTCACGCCGGTGGCCTGCGTCAGAATGCGCGCGAGCGTGCTCCGTTCCATGAGCGCGAGCATTCGCGGGCGCGCGGGCGAGGTCAAGCGTGACGGGCCGACTCGGAGGTTCGAGTCGATGGGCCGTCGTGCTGGGCGCGCTGGCGCTCGCGCTCGCGGCGTGCGCGCCGCGGGACGTGCGGGTGGGGCGGCGCGCGATGTCCGAGGGGCGCTTCGACGTGGCGGCGACGCGGTTCGCGGCGGCCGCCGCGGCGGATCCGGAGAACGCGGCGCGGTGGCTCGAGCTCGCTCGCGCCGAGCTGATGGCCGAGCGCCCGGAGCGCGCCCGGGCGGCCTTCGCGCGCCTGGCCGCGCTCCGGCCGACGGATCCGCGACCGCTCGTGGAGATCGGCTTCACGCACGAGCTGGAGCGGGACTACGCGGCGGCCCTGCGGGTCTACGTGCGCGCGACCGAGCGAGCGCCCGAGGACGCCTACCCGCACCGCGTGCTCGGGACACGCCTCTTGCGTTGGCACCAACCCGACGAGGCGCTCGCGCCGCTCGAGCGGGCGACGGCGCTCGACCCGCGACACGCGGAGACCTGGCGCGCGCTCGGCCTCGCGCGGCATCACGCCGGCGATCTGGAGGGGGCGGAGGCTGCGTTTCGGCAGGGGCTCGCGCAGGGGCACGAGCGCGCGCTCTGCCTCTCGCTCGCGGCGTTGCTGGTGAACGCGGGGCGGTAC
>JAHBWH010000165.1 GCA_019637115.1 Myxococcales bacterium
AGTCCGCTGAGGTTGAGCCCGAGCTCGAGACTGAGGCTGAGGTTGAGCCCGCGTCCGAACTCGAGACTGAGGCTGAGCCCGCGTCCGAGCTCGAGACTGAGGCCGCGTCCGAGGCCGCGTCCGAGGCCGAGTCGGAGCGCTGGCTCGCCGTGCCCGTTACGAACGACGTCGAGGCGGCGCTGCGGCGCGCTCGGGACGAAGGTGGTGTCGACGCCGCGCTCGAGCTCGTCGCTTACCTCCGCGCGCAAGGGCGCGACCACGACGCCCTGCCCGTGCTGCTGGGCGCGGTCCGTGAGGATCCCGCGCGCCTCGACGCGATCGACGCGCTGCGTTCGGTCGCCGAGCACCTCGGGGCCGCCGCGATCCTCGACGCCGTCGACGACCTCCGCTCGCTCTACACGCCTGGGCATGCTTCGCCTGCGGGCTCGTGGGCGAGCTTCCTCGACGAAGAGGGCGACCCGCTCGGGGCGCACACACCGATGGCTCGAGCGCTGCAGCTGCTGTGGGTCGCGGCGCCGAGCGTGCTGCAGCGCGATCTCGCGGCGCTCGGCGCGCTCGGCACGCAGCGGATCGCCCCGAGCGGCCCGCAGCCGCTCGGCCGCGCGCTGGCGCGCGCGCAGCGCATCCTCGGCGTGGACGCGACGCTCTTCGTTCTCCCGGACGCGACCTCGATCCGCCTCTTCCCCTCCACGCCACCGAGCGTGGTCGCCGGACCAGACCTCGTCCACGACGTGCCCTCGCAGCCCTTCCGGCTCGGGCGCGCGCTCGAGCTCGCGCGCGAAGGCACGGTCGGCGTGACGGCGCGCGCGCCGAGCGAGGCTCGGACGGTCGTCGAGGGCCTCCACGCCGCCTTCGGCGAGCACGACGCGACGCCCGCCAAGGACGCGGCGACCTTCGCGACCGAGCTGTGGCGGGTCGTCCCGAGCCGCGCGCAGGCGGCCATCCGCGACGTGCTCGCGGGCGCTGGCCACCCGACCGTCGCCGAGCTCCTCGAAGCCCTCCGCGTCCGCGCGGCGCGCGCGGGCTTGCTCGTCGACGGAAGCACCGCGCGCTCGGCCCGAGCGTTGACGCTCGACGACCCGTCGCTCGTGGGTCACGACCTCTCGACGCCCGAGGGCTACGTCGCCGCTGCGCGTGCGTCCGCGCCGCTCGCGGGGCTCGTGCGATTGAGCTTCGAGCCCGCCCCCTTGGCGGCGCGGCTCCGCTGGCTCGCTCGCACCGAACAGGGCTGAGTACGGCGAGCCCGCGAAGGGCGGAGCGCCGCTCACGAAGAAGGCGCCGACGTCGTGGACGCGGCGCCTCGGTGGCGGAGGTAGCGCTACGACCGCGCCGTCACGGGCAGACCGAGACGACGCGCTGATCCTGCCCCAGGTTGCACGCGCTCGTGACCATGGTCGGATCCGTCGTGCAGACGCGCAGGCAGCCCGAGCAGAGCGCGATCGGGAAGTCCCACTCGGCCGACTCGATGTCGATGTCACCCAGGGTCTTGCCAATGATGCGGATGGACGCGAGCAACGACACGTTCGCCGCGCCTGCCTCCTCGAGGCTGAGCGTGTAGTCCGGCGTGAGCACCTCGACACGCCCGAAACCGACGCCTGGGGCGTCGGGCGACGCGGCCGGGGGGATGTAGCCGCTCATCGGGATGCGGAAGGGGTTCGGAAGACCTGGGACCGAGAGCGCCGAGCCGTCGAGCGCGCGGATTGTCACCTCGGCGGCGGTGAGCTGCACGCCGTTCGTCTCAGCGATGCCGCTCCTCGCCCGCCGCTGAAGCTGGTTGAGGATGCGAGGATAGACGAAGTAGCTCCCCTCGAACGACACGTCCAACGTCCCGCCAGGCACTGATTCGCTCGAACTAGGATCCCATCGACAGCCATCATCGGACTGCTCCGGAGCGATGGCCCCGGCGATGAACACGCTCACGTTGTCGTCGACACAGCCGACGAGGCCGAACATTCCGACGAAGAGCGACAACTTCATGAGCGCACGCATGGGATCCTCCACCCGAATGGGTGCCTCGATCGTACCGGGGCCCGGCGGGCCGAGACAACTTATCGTCGGGCAGACCCTCTCAGCTTCCTGTGGGGGCTGTCGCCGGAGTCGCACCCGCGCGCACATCCCGCGGCGAGGTACGGGAGGTAGGCCGGGGGACGACGCTCCGTCTCAACGGAGCCCGAGGATTCGCGCGAGCTCGTCGAGCGCCAGCCGTTGCATGCGGCAACCACCAGGCGCCCCGGGGACCACGAAGCGCACGTCCCCGCCGACGCGCTTCTTGTCCGAGCCCACGTAGGCGAAGCTCGCCTCGTCGAGGTGCGCGCCGAGGTCGACGGGCAGCCCGAGGCGAGCGAGCAGCGCGAGCAGCCTCGCCTCGTCGGCGGCGCTCAGATCGCCGAGCGCCCGTCCGACGCGTGCCGCTGCGACCATCCCGAGCGAGACGGCCTCGCCGTGCCGGAGCGTCCCGTAGCCACCCGCCGCCTCGACGGCATGCCCGATGGTGTGCCCGAGGTTGAGCAGCATCCGCATCCCCGCCTCGCGCTCGTCCGCCTCGACCACTCGCGCCTTCGTGGCGACGCTGCGACGGATCGCGCCTAGCGTGGCTTCGACCTCGCCCTCGCGGAGCGCGTCGGCGTCCTCCTCGAGCGCCGCCACATCCGCCTCTCCCTCGATCCAAGCGGACTTCACGACCTCGGCGAGGCCCGCGATGCGCTCCTCGCGCGCCAAGGTGTCGAGCGTCTCCACGTCACAGAGCACGAAGTCCGGCTGGTGGAAGGCGCCGACGAGGTTCTTGCCCTGCGGACGGTCGAAGCCCGTCTTGCCGCCGACGGAGCTGTCCACCATGGCGAGGAGGCTCGTGGGCACCTGCCCGAAGGCGATGCCCCGCAGCAAGGTCGCGGCGGCGAAGCCCGCGAGGTCGCCGACGACGCCGCCGCCGACCGCGACGACACAAGCGTCGCGGTCGACCCCCGCCTCGAGCCCCGCGTCCCAGATTCGCTCGACGGCCCTCACATCCTTGTGCTCCTCGCCGGGCGTGAGCACCACGAGCCGGTCGCTCGGTCGCAAGAGGGGGCGCGCGTACATCGCCGTGTTCTCGTCCGCGACGAAGAGCGCCAACGCGTGGCGCGCGATCCGCTCGTGGAGGCGCCACCGGACGCCCGCGCCGATCTCCACGGCGTAGCTCCGCGTGCCGAGCGGGACGGCGACCCTCACGTCGCGGGCGAGCGCGACGACGGCGTCCGCGACCTGCGTCGGCTCGCCCGTTGCGTCGACGACCCCGTGGCACTCCGCGTAGGCCGCCGCGCGCGCGGCGACGAGCGCGCGCAGGCGCCCGGCCGGATCGCCGTCGAGGAGCGGGCGCCCCTGGCCCCCGCTCACCCGCGCGGCCAGCACCTCGATCGGCGCGGCGAGCGTCACGAGCACCCCCGCCCGCAGCATGGCCCGCCGGGTGACGTCGCTGGTGACGGTCCCCCCGCCGAGCGCGACGACCACGTCGTCCGCCACCGTCCATCGGGCGGCAGCCGCCGCCTCTCGCGCCCGGAAGCCGCCCTCGCCCTCGGCGGCGAAGATGGCCGGGATGTCCATGCCAGCCTCGGCGACGATCTCCGCGTCGAGGTCGATCGCGTCGAGCCCGAGCTCGTCCGCGACGAGGCGCGCGATCGTCGACTTCCCAACGCCCATCGGCCCCGACAGGAAGATGCGCATGCCGAGTCATCGCACGTTTCGGGCGAACGACCAGCAGCGCGGCGCCCCTCACGCGTCGACGCTCGCCCGACCCGAAGGCCAAGCGAGCGTCGACGTCCGGCCCTCACGCCTGGAGCATCACTCGGGGAGCGCCTCGGCTCGGTTGACGATGCGCGGCGTGAGGAAGATGAGCAGCTCGTTTCGCTCGTCGCGGACGCGGCGGCGCTGGAAGAGCACGCCGAGCACCGGGATGTCGCCGAAGAACGGCACCTGGTCGACGTTGCGCCCCGTGTTGCGGGTGTAGATGCCGCCGATGACCGCCGTGTTCCCGTCCGGGATGAGCAGCGTCGTCTCGGCCTCGCGCTTGAGGATGGTGGGGTCACCGCGCGTCGACGTCCGCGTGAAGTCCGGCTCGTCGCGGGTGAGCTTGACGGCCATGAGCACCGAGCCGTCGGCCGTCACCTGAGGCGTGACGCGCAGCTCGAGCTTCGCCTCCTGGAAGGCGGTGTTCACACCCTGCGCGCTGACCTGCGAGAAGGGGATGAGCGTGCCCTGCGCGATGTGCGCCTCGTGGTTCGTCAGCGTGAGGATGCGCGGAGAGCTCACGATGCGGACGGTGCCGTTCGCCTCCGCCGCGCTGAGACGGACGTTGAGGTTCACGTTGCCGCCCACGCTCCCGAGCGTGATGCCGAGCGCGCCGCCCTGGCCCGTGCCGGTGATGGCCGGCAGGTTCACGAGGTAGTTTGGCGGATTGACCTGCTGCGTGAAGGGCGAGAGACCCGCGGTCTGAGATCGGTTGTCGTAGTTTCCACCCGTGAACCCGACGTTGTTCGGGAAGACGAGCCCGGTCGGGTTGCCGTTCGCGCTCGACGCGGTCACATCGCCGCCCCACTGGATGCCGACGTCGCGGGTGTACTGGCTCGTCGCCTCGACGATGCGCGCCTCGATGAGGACCTGCGGCGTCTGCGTGTCGAGGGTGCGAACGAGCTCCTCGACGTCGTCGAGCTGGTCGACGATGTCGCGGACGATCAGCACGTTGGTCCGCTCGTCCACGTTCACCGAGCCACGCTCGCTCAGGAGCTCCGCGATGCGCGGGGCGAGCTTGGTCGGGTTCGCGTAGCTGACGGGGACGATGCGAGTCTCGAGCGGCGCGAGCTGCTCCTGCTGCTTGCGACGCGCGATGGCGGCCTCGCGCTCACGCTCGAGCGTGGAGAGCGGCGCGACGCGGATGAGGTTGGCCTGCCGCACCATGCCGAGCCCCTTCGCCTGGAGGATGACCTCGAGCGCTTGATCCCACGGGACGTTCCGCATGCGGATCGTCACCGAGCCGCCCACGTCATCCGTCGTGATGATGTTGACCCCGCCGACCTCGGAGAGGAGGCGGAGGATGTTGTGGATGTCGGCGTCCTTGAAGTCGAGGTCGATGCGGCGGCCGCTGTAGCGACGGGCGGCGCGCGCCCCTCGCACCTGAAGCGGCACGTCGCTCAAGAACGCGGCGACCTCGGGGGTCTCGGCGGCGTAGTCGGTCTCTCGCGCGACCGTGCGCGAGCGCGGCCGATCGCTCGCGGTGGGCGGCTCGAAGAGCCAGACGATGCGGTTGCCCGAGCGGATCGCGGTCCCCTGCGTCGTCCCGTCGCGCTCGACCTCGATCGTCGCGCGCCCGTCGGCGTAGCGGACGTTGACGCGCCGCACGAGGGCCTCGGGCAAGCCACGGCGGAAGCGGCGGAGATCCGGCGCGAGCCGCGCGTCGGAGATCTCGAGCCGCGCGGGACCCTGCCCGTCGCGGCGGACCTCGAAGGTCGCCGGGCGGTCGAGCTCGACGACCACGCGCTCGCGCCCGTCGCGGCGCTCGATGACGACGTCGCGCACGGTCGCCGGTCCCTCTGCGGCTGGGCGCCGTGACGCGGCGGGCGCGACGGTGCTCGCGGGCACGGTCTCCTCGCTCGCGTCGAGCGCGATGAAGATGCGGCCGCTCCCCGAGCGCGCGCGATAACGCGCCGCGCGAGAGAGCTGGAGTTCGAGCCGCACCCCGCGCGCGGTCGTCGCCGCGGTCGTCGAGGTCACGAGCCTCGAGTCGCCGAGCGCCTCGATCCCATCGGAGGGCAACGTCGCGCCCGCCACCTCGATGACGAGCAGGCGCCCCTCGTCGCGCGTCCGCACCGCGTACGTCGGGACGTCGAACGCCCCTCGGATCGCGACCTCGGCGTGCGCGCCCTCGCCCCGCACCTCGACCGAACGAATCATCGGCGGATCGGCCTCCGCCATCGTCCCGCCCACCGCGAGCCCGACGAGCCCGATCACTGCGGCGATGACACCTCTTTGGCGTCCCATGCGACTCTCCTCATCGAGCGCGGTCCGCGCCGCGGTCGACCCACGGACGTCCACGCTGCATCAGCGGAATCATCGAACGCCACTTCACGCGGGATCAAAAAAACGGCGACGAGAACGTCCGCGAGGACGCCGCGCGCCGTCGTGCACGTGCACGTGCGCGTACGTCGACGTGCGCGTGCGCGCGGCGTCTGGTCCCACGTCCACGTGCGTGTGCGCGTCCACGTCCACGTGCGCGTGCACGTCCACGTCCACGTCCACGTCCACGTCCACGTGCGCGTGCACGTCCACGTGCGCGTGCGCGTCCACGTACGCCTGGTCCCACGTCCGTTCGACCCGAAACCCGAGTCCGAGACCGTGTCCGCGTCCACGTCCGCGACCCTGCCCGTGTCCGCGTCCGACTCCGCGTCCGACGCGATTCCGAGTCGGACGCCGACGCCAGCCCAGCCCAGCCGCCCGACCAGCAGCCGAGCTCCGCTCAGACCAGCAACCTCAGCGACGGTCGCGGGTCGTCGGCTCCGCTCGCTCCTCGAGCGCCGTGCGCTCACGCTCGAGCGCCATGCGCCGCAGCTCGAGCGGGTCCTCCCCCTCCTCGTAGAGGGCGATGGACCGCGTGAGCGGCGGACGGTCGGGGGCCGTCGGATCTTCGCGCGTCAGGACCAGCTCGCCAGAGCGGATGCGGGCGACGCGCCAGTTCAGGGTCACGGGCATGCTCTCCGCGCCGCCCGTCTGCAGGATCTCGGGACGACCGAGGTAGTCGCCGCGCTTGACCACGTGGCCCACACCCGACCCGTCGAGCAACATCGCGCGCGGCTGCGCGACGCCCGTGATGATCGCCATCAAGCGCATCTCCTCGATGGACGTCGTCGGCATCAGCACCGTCCGCTGGGGCGCGACGACGGTGCGCGTCCGGAACGCCTTCGCGAAGCTCCGAAAGGGATCGCGGTTGGTCACATCCACCTCGACGAAGGACTCGTCCGTGTATGCGGGGGCCGCGTCCACACCAGCGTCCACCTGCTGCACCTCTATCGGCTCTGCGGGCGCCGGGGCTGGTGTTGGGCCTGGGCTCGGGGCCTGCGGTTGAACGACCACGGGGTCGTCGCAACCAAGCCACAGCACGAAGCCGAGAGTCCAAACGTATCGTCGCATTTTCATCGCATGCCCCCTTGCCCCTGCCGTCTATTTGTCGGAGCCGGGCGCGATTCGAGGGCGGTTGGTTCGCTTGGACGACGGAACGTCGTCGCCAATGCGTTTACAGTCAGAACGACCTCTTCGGTACTGGACACGGTCGGATTCGTGATCGCGATGTTCTCCATGTTGATCGCGCGATCGAGGCGGCTGATGCTGTAGAAGAACTTCGCGATCTGGTGGTACTTACCCGCCACGCGCAGCGCGACAGGGATGCGGACGTAGAGCGGTTCGTTTTCCTCGGGGCGAGGCTCGACGCGCCTAATTTCCAACCCGCTGAGCTCAGCAACTCGATTGAGGTCCTGGAGGAACGCAGGGATCTCGGCCTCCTCCGGCAACACACGCTTGTTCGCGCGGTCGATGCCCTCGCGGCTCGCGAGCTCCTGCGTCAGCTGAAGGTAATCCTGCTGGCGCTGCTCCGCCTGCCGCATGTCGTTCCGCAACCGCTGGTGCTGCGACTTCGCGGCGTCGATGTCATCCGTGAGCGGGATGTGGAAGACGAAGAGGTAGAGCGCGCCGACGAGCCCGAGGATCAACACGAGGATGAACGCTTTGCCGGCGGTCGGGAGCGAGTCGAACGAGCCAGACGACGAGGCGCTCTTCTTTTTGGGGGGTGCCATCGGTCAGTCCCTCCTAGTACGCCACCTGGCACGTCAGCTCGAAGCTGATGACCGGGAGGTTCGAGTCCGTATCCGTCTTGGCCTCGGTGCGCTGCAACGTGACCCGCGTGAAGAGCTCGGAGAGGCTCAAGCGGCGGAGGAACTCCGCGACGTCCTCGTTCGTGCGACCGAGCCCCTTGATGGAGCAGTTGCGGTTGTCCTCGATGAACGACTCGATCCAGAGGCGCCGCGTGTCCCAGCTGCGGTTGTAGCCGGCGAGCGGGTTCGTGCGACGCATCTCCTCGAGCACCGCCGGATCGATGGTCGGGCCGGAGCCCGGACCCATGCTGAGGATGCGACTCACCTCCATCAGCGCGCGCGTCGGACCCGTGCGCGCGCGGTTGAGCTCACCGACGACGTCTTCGAGCTGGAGGCTCGCCTCGAGCTGCGCGCGGACCTCTTCGAGGCGCGCGCTCCGCTCGCGGAGCTGGTCGATGGAAGCCTGGAGCTGGTTGTTCGCGCGGCGCTGCTCCTCGAGCTCGGATTCGTACGAGAAGTAGACCGCCGCGAGCACCCCCATGAAGACGAGCGCGCCGAAGAAGTAGACCGCCGCCCATACCTGGGCGTTGCCCGCGGGCGCCGAGCGCGCGGTGCGCTTGCTCGCCTGCGGCAGCAGGTTGATGCGAATCATGCGCTCCTCCGCTCCCGCTCTTTGCGAAGGGCGAGCCCCATCGCCACCGCGGCCTCCGCGGCGCGCCCCTGCACCGTCATTGGATCGAGCTTCGCGTCCGGCGAGGCGACGCGGAAGCAGTCGAGCATCTCGACCGGCACACGCGCGCGCTCCTGGATCGCGTCGAGCAGCGACCGAACGTTCGCCGTCCCGCCGGAGACGTAGACCCGTGAGAGGTCCGAATCCCCGCTCGTCGCCAAGTAGAAGTCGAGCGAGCGCTGGATCTCCCCCGCGAGCTGCTCGACCACCTGGTTGATGATCTCGGGCACCTCGCGCGGCACGATGCCGCGGCCGTCGCCGCCGTGCTTATAAGCCTCCGCTTCCTCGCGGCTGATGCTGAGCTGGCGCTGGATCTCTTCGGTGATGGTGTTGCCGCCGTTGGCGATGTCTCGCGTGAAGGACGTCGTGCCCTCCGCGAGGATGTTCACCGTGGCGAGCGAGGCGCCGACGTGGATGAGCACCACCGTCTCGTTCGGCTGCGGCAGACCATAGGCCTGCTCGAAGACGTTCTGGACGGTGAAGGCGTCGAGATCGACCACCACCGGCTTGAGGCGCGCCTCGATCGCCAGGTTGGTGAGATCGGTAATCTCTTCCTTCTTGGCCGCGACCAGCAGCACGTCCATCTGGCCCTCGTCCTCGCGGCGCCTCAGGACCTGGTGGTCGATGTGCACCTCGGCGAGATCGAAGGGGATGTGCTGCTCGGCCTCCCAGGTGATCTGCTCGTCGAGCTCCGACGCCGTCATCAACGGCATCGAGATCTTCTTGATGATGACGCTGTGCCCGCTGGCACGTAGCGCCACCGTCCGGCGCTTCTGCTTGTGGAAGAGCTTCTCGAGCCCCTCCACCACCGCGCCGGAGTTGATGATGTGGCCATCGACCACGGTCTCCGCGGGCAACGGATGCAGGCCGAAGCGCATCAGCTTGCGCTTCCCCCCGCTCTCTTTGATCTCACACACCTTGATGGACGACGACCCGATGTCGACGCCGATCAGGTTCTTTCCCTCGGAGGCCATCGAAGCACGTCACTCCTCCTCGCCAAAAACCTTCTTGCGGTCTGCGAGGCTGAGACCAAGGGCTTCGAGAATTTTCCGCTTCGTGCTCATGCGGCACCCAAAACCCTTCTCGATGCGAGCGATCGTCAACGCCGAGAGGTTCGCGCGCCGTGCGAGCTCCGCCTGGGAGAGGCAGAGCTCCTCACGATACTTCCTGAGCTGGTTGGCCTCGGTCGGCTCCGGACGCTCCTTCGCTTTTCGCGAGGGACCGACCGACGCCGACTTGCGCTCCGACGCCTCCGACGTCCCCGCCGCGGAGGACGTCGAGTGCGCCTCTCCCCGACCCTGTGGCGGGGAGCTCGTCACCACGGCAGACGTCGGGCTTTGGGGCGTGACACCCGCCGCCGCTACAGCCTCCGTCGCCTTGCCTTCGTGGTCCATGGGTGGGCGCGTTTCTCCAGAAGAGAGCTTCGATACCCTATGGTGCCCCCGAAGGACCGTCAAGCAATTCTCAGTAATTGCAGCATAATTGTGCTATAAATGAAGTGTAATTAGTGCACTTTCGCTGGAGCCGCAGATCATCCCGCGGACCCCCGGCGATCGCCACCCCGCCCCTCGAACGAAAGCTTGGCCGTTCTCGCAAGCCACCCCACCGAACGGCGCGCAGCGAACGCAGCCGGCAGAGGCTCGTGGGAGGGGCCCCGCGGGCACGATGCCCCGTGGGGGAGGGGCAGGCGACAGCCCCTCGAGAGAAAAAACTGAGTCGTCGCCGGGCCGATCCCAACGACGTGCGCGTACCTCTCGGTTGTCAACGAGCACCCGAAACCACGACGATCGTGCCACCGTGAACGACCTCAGCGCAAAAAAGTGGCGGCTTGCGACATCCGCTACGTCTTGAACAATGGCGGCCATGCTCCCGACGCTTCACCGGCTCCTGGGCGCGAGCGCCGTCGCTGCGCTCGCGCTCGCCCTCACGGTCTCGAGCGCCTCCAGTCAGGAGCGGCAGCACCGCGTCCGCGCGGGTCAATCGCTCAGCAAGGTGGCGCAGCGCTATCAGGTCTCGGTGCAGGATCTCGCCGGCGCGAACGACCTCGCCGTCAGCGCCTCGCTCCGTGAAGGCCAGACGCTCCGCATCCCCGAGCCAGGGTATCACTACGTGCGCTCGGGCGAGACGCTGAGCACCATCGCGCGCCGCCGCGACGTGAGCGTCCGGGACCTCATGGCGGCAAACCGGCTCCGTGAGGGGGCGCCGCTCTCCGTGGGCCAACGGCTCGCGCTCCCCGGGCAGCTCCAACGCATCGAAGCTGAAGCGCGGTGGGGTCGGCCGCGGAGCCCGGGCGTCGTGAATTTCCACCGGATCGCGACCCAGGAGCGGCTCCGCGTGCGCATCCTCGACTCCCGCGGGCGCCCGCGCACGCGCGCGCGGGCCGACATCGCCCGACTCTTCCGCCACAAGCGCACGGGGGTCATCGAAGCCCCGCACC
The DNA here is from genome assembly GCA_019637115.1 of Myxococcales bacterium. Classification (GTDB taxonomy): domain Bacteria; phylum Myxococcota_A; class Polyangia; order Polyangiales; family Houyiibacteriaceae; genus JACKEH01. Next base: position 10,997 of record JAHBWH010000165.1, read on the forward strand.
CTCGGCTCCTGCAGCTCCTCGTCCAGATCTCGGACCACTTCGGGGGCCGAACCCTGCAGATCCTCAGCGGCTACCGCCCCGCCGAGGGCTACACCGAAGAGTCGAGCCACCATGTCGACGGATCCGCCGTCGACCTCCGCGTCCAGGGCGTCCCGAACGAGGTCCTGCGCGACTACCTCCGCACGCTCCACGACGTCGGCGTCGGCTACTACCCCAACAGCACCTTCGTGCACCTCGACGTCCGAGATCGCTCTCGATACTGGGTCGACCGCTCGCGCGCAGGCGAGCCGCCGGACTACGTCCGAGGCCGCGACCGGGAGCGCGCGGACGTCGACGAGGACGCGATCAACCGCCACACGGCCCGCGCGTCCGCGAGCGAGGGCTGAGCAGCAACGCCGGTCTGGTTTCGGGTGGGTTGGTGTCCGGCGTCGGGTGTCCGGCGTCGGGTGTCCGGCGTCGGGTGTCCGGTCGGTCCGGGTCTGTCCGGGTCTGTCCGGGTCTGTGTCCGGGTCTGTGTCCGGGTCTGTGTCCGGGTCTGTGTCCGGGTCTGTGTCCGGGTCTGTGTCCGGGTCTGTGTCCGGGTCTGTGTCCGGGTCTGTGTCCGGGTCTGTGTCCGGGTCGGTGTCCGGGTCTGTCCGGGTCTGTCCGGGTCTGTGTCCGGGTCGGTGTCCGAGTCGGTGTCCGGGTCGTGTCCAGCCGTAACCGGTCGCGCGGCACGACCAAGTGGCACGATGGCGCACATCGTTCTGCCGTTGTGTGCAGGCGTCCCACTCGATAGAGTGCGCCGCTATGAGCCAACCCGAGACCGCGCTCCTCGCCGCGCTCGACGAGGGAGACCTCGCAGCCGCTTGGCGAGCGACCGAGCTCGCGACGCCAGGCTGGGCCGCCTTGGGCCGCGCGTGCCTCGGCGATCTCCCAAACGCGTCGCGAGCGGCGGACGAGGCGACCGCCGAGGACCTCGGACCCGCCCGGCTCGCGCGGGGCCTCGTCGCGCTCGGCCGGGGCGACACCGAGGGCGCGCTCATCGAGCTCGACGCGGCGGCCCACGCCAACGCGGCGACGGTGCGGGCTCGGGCCCATCTGGTGGCGGCGAACGCGCTGCTGGACCGCGACGGCCCCGCGGACGGGTCGGCCGCGGTCGGACGCCTCGCGGAGGCGCGCGCCCTGATCGACGCGGGCCTCGGCTCGCTTCGCCCGAGCCTTCGACTCGCGCTCGCGCGGGCGCGCGCGGTCACGGGGGACGTCAGCGGCGCCATCGAGGACGCCCTCGCGGTCGAGACCGACGCGCGCGCGAGCGGTCACGCGGCGCTGCGCGCCCACAGCCTGGTCGTCCTCGCCGAGCTCGAGTCGCGGCGCGGCAACGAGCTCGCCGCGCGGCGTCACGAGCTCGCGGCGGTCGAGGTCTACGAGGCGCTCGCCCTCACCCTCCCCCCGACCCAGCGCGAGCTCTTCTGGCACGATCCGACCCGGCGCCGCGCGCGGCTGCGCGCGAGCTCCACGACCGATCGGCGCACCGCCGCGCAGGCCGGGCTCGACGAGCGGATCCTCCGGCTCTTCGACCTCACGAAGCGGCTCGCGCGCGAGCACGATCTCGACCGCCTGCTCGAGCGCATCACCGACGCGGCCGTCGATCTGACCGGCGCCGAGCGTGGCTTCGTGCTCCTCCCCGACGCAGAGGGGAGCCTCGAGCCGCGGCTCGTTCGTGCGGCAGGCACGGGGCCCGACGATCCGAGCGTGGCGTTCAGCCGCTCGATCGCCGAGGCGGTGCAGATCGACGGCGCGCCCATCGTCACCGTCGACGCGCGCGACGACCGCCGGCTCTCCGAGTACCTCTCGGTGCACAAGCTGATGCTCAAGAGCGTCGCGTGCGTCCCCATCCGTGGCCGGAGCGGGGTCGCGGGCGTGCTCTACCTGGAGCACCGGGTGCGCCGGGGTCGCTTCGCCGAGGAGGATCTCGAGCTGCTGCTCGCCTTCTCGGATCAGGCGGCGGTGGCGCTCGAGAACGCCGCGCTGGTCTCCGCGCTCGCGCAGCGCACGCGTGAGCTCGAGGCCTCCAACGCCGAGCTCGAGCGCGCGAAGGCCGAGACCGAGCGCCTGCTCACCGCCCGGGAGGGCGAGCTCGACGAGGCGCGCGCGGAGCTCCAACGCACGCGCTCGGAGCTCCACCGTCGGCACGAGCGACGGGGCATGATCGGACGCAGCGAGGCGATGCGGCGCGTCTTCGTCGTGCTCGATCGCGTCTGCGAGTCCGAGGTGCCCGTGGTGATCCACGGAGAGAGCGGCACCGGCAAGGAGCTCATCGCCCGCGCGATCCACTTCGGCGGCCCGCGCGCGAAGGGGCCCTTCGTCGCCGTGAACTGCGCCGCGATCCCCGAGGGGCTGCTCGAGAGCGAGCTCTTCGGCCACGTCCGCGGGGCCTTCACCGGCGCCGACCGCGACCGCAAGGGGATGATGGAGCGAGCCTCCGGCGGCACGCTCTTCCTCGACGAGGTCGGCGACATGCCGATGAAGATGCAGGTCGACCTCTTGCGCGTCCTGCAGGATGGTCGCGTGCGGCCGGTCGGCGCGGACGACGAGCTCTCGGTCGACGTCCGCATCGTGGCGGCCTCGAACAAGAAGCTCGAGGCGCTCGTCGCGAGCGGCGCGTTCCGCGAGGACCTCTTCTACCGGCTCGACGTCGTCGAGATCCGCGTCCCGCCGCTCCGCGACCGCCACGGAGACGTCCCGCTGCTCGCCGAGCACATCCTCGGCCAGATCGCCGAGCAAGAAGGGCGTCCGCGCAAGCGGCTCAGCCGCGACGCGATGCTCCGGCTCGAGAGCTACTCGTGGCCCGGCAACGTTCGGCAGCTCGAGCACGTCCTGCTCCACGCGTGCGTCATGACCCCCGCCGAGGTGATCGAGGCCGAGGATCTGGGCCTCGATCACGCGGGCGAGCCCCGCTCCGCTCCGCGCGCGCCCGTCGCGGCCGCGCCCGCCCCGGCCGAGGTCGCCCAGAACTTCGACGAGTACAAGGACGTCGAGAAACAGCGCATCCTCGCCGCGCTCGAGGCCCACCATTGGAACCGCGCCCGCGCCGCGCGCGCGCTCGGCGTCCCGCGGCGGACGTTCTATCGACGCCTCAAAGAGCACGGGATATTGTGAGCGCCGTGAGGATGACCTTCGTCGCGCTCGTCGCGCTCGGCCTCTCGGGATGCCCACGCGACCCCGACGATCCGCTGCCCCCCGCGGAGGCGAGGCCGTGCGTCACCGACGAGGACTGCCGCCCCGCTGGCGCCCCCTGCGGCCTCGTCTGGGCGTGCGTCGACGTCCGCTGCACGGAGCAGCCCTCCCGCGCCGTCCCCTGCGACGACTGAGCTCCGGTCCCTCGGTCCTTTCGACCTCCGACTCGCGGCGCGCGGAGCGGAGTCTCTCCCGGACTCCTCCTCCGCCAGTGGGCGAGCCGAGGGCGCCCTCGACACCGAGACCGAGACCGAGACCGAGTCCGAGACCGAGTCCGAGACCGAGTCCGAGTCCGAGTCCGAGTCCGAGTCCGAGTCCGAGTCCGAGTCCGAGACCGAGTCCGAGTCCGAGTCCGAGACCGAGACCGAGACCGAGTCCGAGTCCGAGTCCGAGTCCGAGTCCGAGTCCGAGACCGAGTCCGAGTCCGAGACCGAGTCCCCTGTCGCCGAAGACGACGCCTCGGTGGGCGGCTCAGTGAGCGCCGCGGACCACGTCGCGGAGCTGCGGAAACGCCATGAAGTGCCGCACGATCGGCTCGGCTTCCCGGGCGATTCCGTCGAGCACGTCCTGCACCTGCGCGTCGAGGGCCTCCGTCGCCTCGCTGAGCTGCACCCGGTCGGCCTCGTCGACCGCGGCGGCCGAGCCCAGCCGCCCCTTGAGCTGACTCGCTTGGAACGCGAGGTCGTCCGCTTCGGCGCGGAGGCGGCGGATGCTCGCCTCGAGCGACTCGACGCGCTGCGCGGACTCGACCCGAATCTGCGCGAGCGCGCCGGCCTCCGCGATCGCGCTGAGCGCCTCCTCGAGCCGCGCGGGGTCGAAGCTCGGGACCCGGCGCCATGCCGCGATCAGCGGCTCCTCGACCTGCAGACCCCGCGTCCTCGCCTCGGCGAGCGCCGACTCCGCCTCGAGGAGCTCGCGCCCGAGGCGGGCGTGGTCGGCAGCGAGGGTGTCGAGCGCATGGCCGATGCGGAGGCGCACGTCTCGCGACTCGTCCTGCTGAGAGGTGACTCGGGTGATGCGCTCGGAGAGCTCGGCGACGAGGGAGACGGCGGCGCGGACGCGGCCCGCGAGCGCCTCGATCGCGTCCGGCAGCCAGGCGGGGACGTCGCCGTTGGGGTGGGCCCGATCCACGAGGTGCCGAAAGACCTCGACCCGATCCTGCCACCGCACCACCAGGTCGTGGCTCGACAGCCGCGGCGCCGAGGGCGCCTCGGCGGCGGGCTCCGCGAGCTCGGGGCGCAACGCGGCCGTGGTCGGCGTGACGCTCGGGCGCATCTCGCCGAGCATGCGCGTCACGATCTCGACGAGCTCGTGGGCGCTCGAGAGCCGATCGTCGGGTCGCTTCTCGAGCAGCGAGAGCACCAGCGCGTCGATCTCCGGCGAGAGGTTGGCCACGTGGTGGCTCGGAGGGCGCGGCGGCTCGCGGAGGTGCTTGAGGATGAGGTCCGGGGTGCTGCCCGTGAACGGGAGCCGCCCCGTCAACATCTCGAAGAGCACGCAGCCGAACGAGTAGAGGTCCGCGGTCGGTCCGAGGTTCGCGCCACGGGCCTGCTCGGGCGCGATGTACTCGGGCGTCCCGAAGACCGTGCCCGTCGCGGTCACGCGGAGCTCACCCTTCATCTGCGCGAGGCCGAAGTCGAGGAGCTTCGCGAAGTCCCCCTCGTAGCCGTGGAGCAGGTAGATGTTGTCGGGCTTGACGTCCCGGTGGATCACGCCGAGCTCGTGCGCGCGCGCGAGCGCCTTGCCCACCTGGCGGGTGATCCGGAGCGCGCGCTCCACCGCCATCGGTCCATCGGCGATGGCCTGCGAGAGCGGGATGCCGTCGAGGTACTCCATCACGAGGTAGACGAGCGCGTCCTCGGTCTCGCCGAAGTCCGTGATGTCGATGATGTGCTCGTGGTTGATCCGGTTGGCCGCCCGCGCCTCGCGGAGGAAGCGCGTGCGGTTCGCCGGCTCGAAGGCGAGCTCGGGGGAGAGGAATTTCACCGCCACGTCGCGGCCGACGACCTCGTGCTTGGCGCGGTAGACCGTGCTCATGCCGCCCGCGCCGATGCGCTCCTCGATCACGTAGCGCCCCGAGAGGGTCCGGCCGATGAGCGGATCGGGGACGGGGACGAGCGCGCCGCCATCGAGGGGGCAGCGCTCGGGGTTACCACGAAAGCGTGCGCCGCATATCTCGCAGACCTTCACCGCCACGCCCCTCGGGGCTCCGCCCCGCCAGCACCGAGCCTCGATGCTCTCATCCCGAGGGCCTCCTCACAAGCGCGCTCCCCCGCGAGGCCACGGCCGGCAGTGCTCGGCCGGGTCGCGGTGATCGACCTGCAGGTCGTGCCGCCGCCGTGCCGCGCAGCGCGAAGGCGTCTCGGTGAGGAGCACCAGGCGCGATGTTGCCGCTCCACGGCTCGACGAGTCCCCTGGGAGCGGGACGGTGCGTTCAATGGTCATGCGCGAGCTGGGCAATCAATTCTTGACATTACCGATGCAGCAAACCAAGAAGCAAGGGTGAAGCTCTCGAACAAGGGGCGCTACGGGGTGCGCGCCCTCTTCGACATCGCCTTCCACAACGAGGGCCGCGCGACCCAGATCCGCACCATCGCGGAGCGCCAAGGCATCCCGGCGCGCTTCCTCGAGCAGATCTTCCAGGATCTCAAGCGGGCCGGCCTCGTCACCTCCAAACGCGGCCCACGCGGCGGCTACGCGCTCGCGCTCCCCGCAGCCGAGATCAAGCTAGGCGACGTGGTCCGCGCGCTCGAAGGGCCCGTGGTCCTGACCTCGCCCGAGGACGACGACGCCGGCGACGAGGCGAGCCGCGCCGTGACCGAGGGCGCCTTCGAAGATTTGGCGAAGCGGATCGAGCGCTGCCTCGACGAAGTCTCCATCGACGACCTCTGCGCGCGAGGCGAAGCGGAGGGCGCTCGCCGAAAGCCTCCGCGGCGCTACGTCTACGCCATCTGACCCCTGCCATGTCACCGCCCGTCGTCGACAGCGTCCTCGACCTCATCGGCTCGACCCCGCTCGTGCGCTTGCGTCGGCTCCCCGGCGAGGGCGCGGCCCGGGTCTGGGCGAAGGCGGAGCACCTGAACCCAGGCGGCTCGGTCAAGGACCGCATCTGCCTCGCGATGATCGAAGCCGCCCAGCGAGACGGCCGGCTTCGGCCCGGGGACACGGTCGTCGAGGCGACGAGCGGCAACACCGGCATCGGCCTCGCGCTGGTCTGCGCGCGCCGGGGCTACCGCCTCGTGCTCACGATGCCCGCGAGCATGAGCCTCGAGCGACGCGCGCTCCTCGAGGCTTACGGGGCGGAGCTCGTGCTCACCGAGCCCGAGCGCGTGATGGAGGGCGCGCTCGAGGCCGCGCGTCGTGTCGTCGCCGAGCGCGGCGCGTTCATGCCGCAGCAATTCGACAACCCCGCCAACCCGGCGGCGCATGCCGAGCGCACCGCGACCGAGCTCCTCGAAGCCTTCGGCGACGAGCGCATCGATGCGTTCGTCGCCGCCGTCGGCACGGGTGGGACCGTGAGCGGCGTCGGCGGGGTGCTGCGACGCGCCTACCCGGGAGTCCGCGTCGTCGCGGTCGAGCCCGCTTCGAGCCCCGTGCTCGCCGGCGGCACCCCCGGCCCCTCCAAGATCCAGGGCCTGAACGCGGGCTTCGTCCCTGCGAACTACGATCCGAGCGTCGTCGACGCGCTGCACCACGTGAGCGACGAAGAGGCCTGGGAGACGAAGCGCCGGCTGGCGCGCGAAGAGGGCCTGCTCGTCGGTGTGAGCGCGGGCGCCAACGTCGCGGTCGCCCTGCAGCTCGCGGAGGAGCTCGGGCCCGACGCCAACGTGGTGACGTTGCTCTGCGACACCGGCGAGCGCTACTTCAGCCTCGCCCGCCACTTCGAGGGGGACCGATGACGAGGGTCGTCGCGCCCGCCGACGCGCGCGTCCTCCTGGTGGGGGCGGGAGGTCTCGGCTGCCCCGCCGCGCTGGTCCTCGCGCGCGCTGGCGTCGGTCGATTTCGCGTCGTCGACGACGACGTCGTCGATGTCACGAACCTCCACCGACAGATCCTCTTCGAGGACGCCGACGTGGGGCGCTCCAAGGCGGAGGCCGCCGCCGCCCGCCTGCGGGCCGAGGGCGCCGAGGTCGAGGTCGTGCTCGGGCGCTTCCTGCCGGAGACGGCGGCGCCGCTCCTGGACGGCGTCGACGTGGTCGTCGAAGGCGCCGACAACTTCGCGACCAAGTTCCTCGTGGCCGACGCCTGCGCCATCGCGGGCGTTGCCTGCGTCCAAGCCGGCGCCGTCGGCTGGAACGGCTGGGCGCTCGCGTGGGCCCCCGACACGCGCGACCACCGCACCTGTTTGCGCTGCGTCTTCGAAGATGTCCCCACCGGCGACGTCCCGACCTGCGTCGACGCGGGCGTCGTCGGCGCCGTGGTCGGCGTGCTCGGCGCGCTGCAAGCGCGGCTGGCGCTCGATCTGCTCGCGGGCCGCGACCCGACGGGCGCGCTCCATGGTTACCGCGCGCTCGGCGGCGAGCTCCGCCGGAGCCGCGTGCGCCCACGCGCCGACTGCCCTCACGCGACCGGCACCCTGCGAGATCTCCGCGCCGAGCGATACGTCGCCGGCTGCACCCAATGACGAGAGGAAACCACATGGCCCAGAAGCTCCGAATCCCCCCCGCGCTCCGAAGCCTCACTGGCGGCGAGGCCGAGCTCGCCCTCGAGGCCGGCGACGTCCGCGCGCTCATCGACGCCGCTGAGACCAAACACCCAGGCCTCAAGGCGCGCATCTGCGACGACGCGGGCAACGTGCTGCGCTTCGTGAACCTCTTCGTGAACGAGGACGACATCCGCATGTTGGACGGCCTCGACACGACGCTCGGTGCGAACGATACGGTCAGCATCATCCCGGCGATCGCCGGCGGCTGAACGATGGGCGCGCCCCCCGACCCGCTCACCCCCGACGCGCGCCGACGCTACGTGCGACAGATCCTGTTGCCCGAGATCGGACCGGAGGGGCAGCGTCGCCTGCTCGCGTCGCGCTTCGTCGCCGGCCCGAGCCCCGCCCACCAGGTCGCGGCGATGTACCTCGAGCGGGCGGGGTTGAAGCAGTCCAAAGGTCCCCTGCCCGTGCCCCTGCCCCTGCCCCTGCCTTCCCTTTCCACCACCCCTTCCCTTTCCACCACCCCTTCCCTTTCCACCACTCCTTCCCTTTCCACCACCCCTTCCCTTTCCACCACCCCTTCCCTTTCCACCACCCCTTCCCTTTCCACCACCCCTTCCCTTTCCACCACCCCTTCCCTT
>JAHBWH010000166.1 GCA_019637115.1 Myxococcales bacterium
TTGCGCGAACCACCGGACCGCGCGGGCGACCTCGCGCAGCCCGGCCTCGCGTCGCTCGAAGCGCCAGCGCACGAAGAGGTGCCCGGTGTTCACCGTCACGAGCGTGCGGTCCATGTCGAAGAAGGCCGCGCGCGGGGGTGCGTCAGCGAAGCCAGCCTCGGACCAAGAGCTCGGAGAAGACATTGGACAGACCGTGGAACACGATGGCCGCTCCGACGCCGCCGCGCCAGGCGCGCAGCCACCCGAAGACGAGCCCCGGAAAGAAGACGGCGAGCCGCGCGGGGTGAGGCTCGGCGAAGACGTGGACGAGCGCGAAGAGCGCGGCTTGGAGGATGAGCGCGCCGAGGTGGAGGGGGACGCCCTGCTGGCCCTCGCGCCGCATCCACCGCGGCAGCCAACGCGGTCGCGGGGGCCAGGCGTCGTGCAGGCGCGTCTGGACGAAGCCGCGGAAGAACGCCTCCTCGGGTAGGCCGACGACGACGAGCTGCGCGGCGACGAAGGACGCGAAGTCGGGCGGGGGGTTGAAGACGAAGGGGTGGGCGGCGCCGTGCCAGAGGTAGAAGCCGACCGCGAAGGGGGGGAAGATCACGGCGGCGAGCCCGAGCGCGACGCCGATCTCGCGGAGCGCCGAGGGGAGCCCGCGGCGGGTGACGCGCGCGAGGTCGTAGAGCCCGAAGGGACCTGGGGAGCCGGGCAGGTCCGGGGCACCTCCGAGGAGGCCGCCGAGGTCGATCCCGTAGCGCCGCAGGCCGTCGGGCTCGCGCCCGGCCAGGTGCAAGGCGACGAAGAGAAAGGTGCCGCCCACGAAGAGGTGCACGTAGTCCGCGAGCGCGGGGACGATCCTCAGGCGGGTGGCGGCGAAGACGGCGACGCAGACCGCGAGGTAGACGAGCGCGACCTGCCGCAGCGGGCGGGGCGGCACATCGTCGGGCGTTGCCGGCGGCTCCACGGGCGTGGGGTAGCACGGGACGCGGAGGCGTCGCGCGCAGCTTCGCCCGCCGCTCCACGTTGGGGGCCGTCTCCGGGGCCGTCTCCGGGTCCGATTCCGGGTCCGATTCCGGGTCCGATTCCGGGTCCGATTCCGGGTCCGATTCCGGGTCCGATTCCGGGTCCGATTCCGGGGCCGATTCCGGGGCCGCGGGTCAGGCGGTGCGCAGCGTGCCGCCGAGCAAGCGACGTGTCGTTCCGTCCGCGCGACGCAAGAGCAACGTCCCGTCGGGCTCGAGCCCCACCAGCTCGGCGGTCTCCGTCTCCTCGTCGACGCGGACGAGGCGTCCGCGCCACGCGAGGCGTTCGTCGAGGCGCGCGACGACTGCGGCCGGCGTCTGGGCGACGAGCTCGAGCGCCGCCTCGACCCGCTCGAGCACCCGCGCGAGCACCTCGGTCGCGTCGACCCGGGACGCCGCGAGCGCGCTGCACAGATCGATCGCGTCGGCGTCGGGCGGGTACGCCTGCGGCGCGAGGTTGATCCCGATCCCCACCACCGCCGCGTCGGGCGCGCGACCGCCCGACGAGCGGGTCTCGGCGAGGATGCCGGCCACCTTCTTTCCGCCGATGAGCACGTCGTTGGGCCACTTCACCTCGCAGCGGACCCCAAAGGACGCGAGCGCCTCGGCGACGCCGAGCCCCACGGCGAGCGTGAGCAACGAGCCGCCGCGCGGGGGCCGCACCACCGCCGAGAACGTGAGGCTCGCGCCAGGGCTCGCCGCCCAAGGGCGGCCATGCGCGCCTCGCCCCGCCGTCTGGTGGTCGGAGAGGAAGACCGCGCCATCCCGCGCACCCGCCGCCGCCGCGGCGTGGGCGAGGTCCATGGTCGAAGGGGCCTCGGCGACGTGCTCGAGCACCCGGCCGAGCGCGTTCGTCGTCAGGCGGCGCGCGAGCGCCTCATCGTCCACCGTCTTCGTCGGAATGGTGTTGGTGGGAACCGTCTTCATCGGAACCTCCTCCTCGTCGCAGCGGTGCTTCCATCGTGGAGCGCGAGCCCCCACGGAGGCGACCGTCAGGACACCCAGTCGAGACCGAGGTCCACCGCGCGGGCCGAGTGGGTGAGCGCGCCGCTGCTGATGACGTCCACCCCGAGCGCCCCGAGCCGCGCGATGCGCTCGAGCGTCACGCGGCCGGAGGCCTCGAGGATCGCCCGCCCCGCGACGAAGGCGATGGCGCGCTCGACCGCCGGGTCGTCGAAGTTGTCGAGCAGGATGACGTCCGCGCCCGCCGCGACCGCCTCCTCGAGCTGGGCGAAGGTGTCGACCTCGCACTCGACGCGCGACGTGTGCGGGGCGTGCGCACGCGCGCGCTCGATGGCCGCCCGCACGCCACCGGCCGCGGCGACGTGGTTGTCCTTGATCAGCACCGCCGAGGAGAGGTCGTCGCGGTGGTTGTGGCCGCCCCCGCAGCGGACGGCGTAGCGCTCGAGGGCCCGCAGGCCGGGGGTGGTCTTGCGCGTGTCGGTGATGCGCGTCCGCGCGCCCGCGGGCAGGGCGTCGACGTAGCTGCGCGTCTGCGTCGCGACGCCCGAGAGCCGCTGCACGAAGTTCAGGGCGACGCGCTCGCCGAGCAAGATGCCGCGCGCGGGCCCCTCGACCCGCGCGGCCACGGCGCCGATCGCGAGGTGGTCGCCGTCGGCCGCCTGGCGCCGGACGGAGACGGCGGGCGCCGCGAGCCGGAAGACGTGCTCGACGATGTCGAGCCCGCAGAGCACGAGGGGCTCGCGCGCGCGAAACTCGGCGGCGCCCTCCGCGTCGGCGTCGACCGTCGCCTCCGAGGTCACGTCCCCCCGCGCGACGTCCTCCTCGAGGGCGGCGCGGACGATGCGTTCGATGACGAGCGGCGACGGCGGCGTGGGCTTCATGCGAGCGGGATAGCACGAGGCGAACCTGGGAGAACCTGGGAGAACCCGGCGACGCGGGCTGGCGCGCGAGCGCGGGCGCAGGCTCGGACGCAGGCTCGGATGGGAAGACGCGGACGCCCGGCCCTCGACAAGCCGCCCCGCCGATGCCAACTCTAGGGGCCGTGCCGCTCGACTTCCGAGACCTCGCGCCCGCTGCGCACCCGCTCGAGCGTCTGCCCGAAGAGTGGGCGGACGTGCTCGCGGCGTGGGGCCAGCCGCGGTACCGCGGCGCGCAGGTCTTCCGGTGGATCCACCAGCGGGGGGTTTTCGACGCGGCCGAGATGAGCGACCTGCCGAAGGCGCTCCGGGCTCAGCTGGTGGACGAGGGGCTCGACGGGAGCCTCCCGCTCGGCGTCGCCAAGGAGCACCGCGCGAGCGACCGCACGCGCAAGTTGCTCGTCCGAATGGGCGACGGCGCGGACGTCGAGACCGTCCTCATCCCGCAGCTCGAGAAGGATCCCGACGTCGACGAGGAGGATCGCGACACCGACCGCGGCGTCGGCCTCCGGCCCTCGGACACCGTCACGCAGTGCATCTCGTCGCAGGTGGGCTGCGCAATGGGTTGTGTCTTCTGCGCCTCCGGCGTCGCGGGGCTCACGCGGCACCTGAGCGCGGCCGAGATCGTCGGCCAGGTGCTCCTCGGGCGCTGCCGCCTCGAGCCGAGCGAGCGGCTCCGCAACGTCGTGCTGATGGGCATGGGCGAGCCGCTCCACAACTACGAGAGCGTCGCGCGCGTCCTCGTGCTCCTCACGCACCCCGACGGCATCGGCCTCTCGACCCGCCGCGTGACCGTGTCGACGAGCGGCCTCGTGCCCCAGATCGACCGGCTCGGGCGCGACTTCGGCGGCCAGGTCCAGCTCGCCCTCTCGCTCCACGCCGTCAGTGACGAGCGGCGCTCGGCCATCATGCCGATCAACCGCAAATACCCGCTGAGCGAGCTCGTCGAGTGCTTGCGCCGCTACCCGCTGCCCAAGCGCCGCCGGATCACGCTCGAGTACACGCTGATCCGCGACGTGAACGACGACCCTCGCGAGGCCGACGCGCTCGCGGCGCTGATGCGCGGCTTGCCCGTGAAGGTCAACCTCATCCCGATGAACCCCATCGCGGAGAGCGAGCTCGCGGCCCCGACGTGGAAGGGCGTCGAGCGCTTCCAGGCGCAGCTCCGCGCGCGCGGCCTGACCGCGACGGTGCGCAAGCAACGCGGCGCCGAGGTCGACGCCGCGTGCGGCCAGCTCGCGCTCCAGGGGCCGGACGGCGAGCGCCGCGCGCGCACCCGGCGGCTCCCCGTCGCCAAGGGGTAGGCCCTGAACGACGACGAGCAGGCCTCGCCTCGGCGAGCCTGCTCATCGTCATCATCATTCGCGGCGCGACGTCGGAGCACACGGGTGGACGTAGTTCCCAGAGTGCTCGCTGCCGTGCTCCTCGAGCGAAGCTTGCCTAGTGGTGCTCGGCGGATTTGGCGATCCCGTACCGGCGAGGATTCGGCGTCGCTCGGCGGTCCGAATCGACGAAGGACATGCAGAGCATCTTCGAGGAGATGAGGCCGAAGGCCGGTCGGGCCGGCGAGCAGCGCCGAGGACCGGCGCAAACGGATCGTCAGTTTCGCCGAGCACCACCAGGTTGGGTGCGGTGAGTGTCCACACAAAGGCCGCGCTGGACGACGCGACCTCACGTGCCTCGACCTCACTCATCGCGCGAGGCTCGCCCGTGGTCGACTCGATGCCCTGGCGCGGGTTGTCCCCCTTTCGGCGTCGACGGTCCCTGACCGAGCGCAGACCGAAGACCAGATTCGTGCGCATGCATCACCTCGTGCGCTCTCGCCTCCGCGACGTCTCGCTCCTCTTGGTCCTCTCGCTCGCGGGCTGCGCCAACAGCGGCGCCGACGGGCATCTGGTCCCTCACACCGTGGTCGCCGACTTGAACCTCCCGCGCTTCGCGCTGGCCGACGGACGCCTCGTTCACCTCCGCACGTTCGGCGACCCCGCCGCGCCCGTCGTCGTAGTGCTCCATGGCGGCCCCGGCGGCGATCACCGCGACTACCTGCACCTCGAAGCCTGGGCAAACCGGTTCTTCGTGGTGCTCTGGGATCAGCGCGGGACCGGGCTCTCCGAGCGCGTGCCAGACGAGGAGCTCGACGGCCCGACCTACCTCGGGGACCTCGACTTCCTCGGCGAGACCTTCAGCCCCGGCCGGCCGGTCCACCTCGTCGGCCACTCGTGGGGTGGCGCGTACGCGACGTATTACGCGCAACAGTTCCCGGCGCGGGTGGCCAGCTTGGTCCTCGTCGAGCCGGGCGCTTTGGACGCGACCGCCGCTCGTCGGGCGAACGTCGTCAGCGCGAACTTCGGCGCCACCGGCTTCCAGGAGTTCCTCAACGCGACCGACTACCTGCTGCCAGACACAGACGCACGCGCCGACTACTTCTACCTGATCGCGCTCGCCGGCATGAAGGAGGACGTGGAGCTGCTCGGCTACGACTTCTGGCGCCTGGGCTACCGCGCGAACCTCGGCATCAACCGGTGGCAGGGGAACTTCGACGGGAGCTACTCGTTCGACTTCACGACCGGCCTCGACGCGTTCGAGGGGCAAGTCCTCTTCGTTACGGGTACGAGCGAGGGTCGGCTCGGTCACGAGTTCCAGACGAGTCAGCAGGTGCCTCGCTTCGCCCGCGCGCGTGTCCTCCAGCTCCCCGACGCGTCACACAGCGAGCTCCTGCGCCGGCCCGAGTCACTCGACTCGATCTACGCGTTCCTCCGGGAGGCACGATGAAGACCGTGATCGGATGGGCGGCCGGTCTCGCGATCCTCGGTGCGGCCGTCTCACCGCCGGTGCAAGCGCAGCGCACCGCGGAGGCCTTCCTCTACGACGACGAGCACGACAACGCCCTGCGCGCCACCGTCGAGATGGACCCGGCGCTCGCGGTGGGTGTCGGCTACGTGCGTGCCGTCGACCTCTCGTTCGAGCGCCTTCGCCGCCGCCTCGGCATTCACCTCGACGCCACCGCCATCGTCGGCTTCTCGAGCTGGGACTTCGTCGGGGGCGTGAGCATGCACCTCGCGGACGGCGCGGGCTTCAACGCGCTCGCCATGGTCGATCTCGAGCTCAAGGTGTTGCAGAACGACGTGCACACCGGCGTCGCGTACGGGTACGCCGCAGCGCTGCGCCCCGGCTGGTTCGCTCCGGCGTGGTACCTGGCGCTCGACGTCGGCCTGCGCGGCACTATCGCCGCGACGCTCGTCCATCGCGACGCCTACCGCGAACGCTTCCCCACCGTCTCGGATGGGACCTACGTGACCGGCAACCTCAGCTTCTTCCTCGGCGGAGTCGTCGGCTTTCGGATCAAGCGCGTAGCGCTGCTGGGCCTGCGCTTCGCGTGGCGCTTCCCGCGGACCTTCGAGACCTATGCTCCGTACTTTCAGCCCTACACGATCAACCTGGAGGTCGGCGCGCGGTTCTGAGCCCGCTACCTGGTCTTTGCGCCGCGGCGCCGGTACTCCCCGGGCGTGACGCCGAACCAGCGCAGGCAGGCGCGTCGAAACGAGCGTGCGTCCGCGTAACCGGCGCGCCCCGCGACGGCGTCGAGCTTGAGCGTGGACTCGGTGAGCAACGTCGTCGCGACGTCGCGCCGAACCTCTTCGAGGATCTGGCGGTAGCCGCAGCCGCGTGTCTCCAGCTCCCGCTGGAGCGTCCGCGGCGTCGTGCCGAGAGCGCGCGCCGTGCGGTGCAGTGGGAGGGGGCCGTCCTTCGCGAGCGTGTGTCGGATGTGCGCCGACACGCGCGCCACGGGGTCGTCGACGGCTGCGAGGTCCCCCTCGAGGTGCCGCGCCAGCGTCGCGAGATGGGGCGAGAGCGCAGGCCGCGCCGAGATGAACGGGATGTCGAGTTGCGTCACGGGAAGGACCAGCGCGTTGGCGGGCATCGCGAAACGCAGCGTGGCCCCGAACCGAGCCTCGCGCGCTGGCGTCCAGCCACGATGGCGCTCGTGCGCGAACCAGACCTCCGAGACCGGCCGCGTTGCGCTCGTCGTGAGGTGGATCATCGTCAGGTAGAACGCCATCGTGGCTTCGGCGATCAGCGACGGCATCGGCCTTCCATCGCGCCAGTGCGCATCGCGCACGAAACCACGACCGTCCTCGGTCCAGAAGTCCATCCAGGAAGCCTCGTTGGCGAGCGCGTTGTAGCGCCGGATCGTGCTGAGCGCGTCACGTAGCGTCGCGCAGCTCTCGGCGAGGAGCCCGACGACCCCGAAGTCGGCGGCCGTGCCGTCGGCGCCGAGATCGAAGCCGACGCCCGGATCGTCGAGCTCGTCGGCGACCCAGTGCAGGAGCGCCGCGTGGCGCTCGAAGAGCACGCGCCCGTGCGGATCGTCGAGGACGTCGGCGCGGATGCCGAGCGCCGCGAGCCGCGCAGCGACGTCGAGCCCACGCGCACGCGCATGGGACGCGACACGACGCGTCCAGCTGGACGTGATGGTGATCGTCATGAGGGTCGGGCGCCGAGGCTGCCGCGCGCGGAACCCTACCACGCGCGCCTCAGACACTCCCCCCGAACGGCGACGAGCAGGCGTCGCCGGTGGCGGGCCTGCTCGTCTCGTCATTCGCGGCGCGAACGAAGGGTCGACGCGATCAGAGGAGATCGGCCTCGGCGAAGAAGAAGGCGATCTCGCGGTTCGCGTTCTCGAGCGAGTCGGAGCCGTGGACCGAGTTCTCGCCGATGTCCTTCGCGAAGGTCTTGCGGATGGTGCCCTCGGCGGCCTTCGCCGGGTCCGTCGCGCCCATGACCTCGCGGTACTTCGCGACGGCGTCCTCGCCCTCGAGGACGCTCACGACCACGGGGCTGCGCGTCATGAAGTCGACGAGCTCGCCGAAGAAGGGGCGCTCCTTGTGGACCTCGTAGAAGCCGCCCGCCTGCGCCTTCGTCAGGTGCATGCGGCGCATCGCGACGATGCGAAGGCCGGCCTTCTCGATGAGCTGGAGAATGCCGCCGACGTTGTTGTTCTCGGTCGCGTCGGGCTTGATGATGCTGAGGGTGCGTTCGATGGCCATGGTGTAGCTCGGTGGTTGAGCCGCCGCGTCGCGCTCCGTGGGGTCGTCCGCGGGGAGGTCGTTGAGGGTCGCCACGCCCCGTCGGGGCGTGGAAGCGGCTGGCGTGTAGACTCCGCCGCGCCGCCGCGCAAGCGGCGAGATCCATTCATCCGCCCCTAAGGGGCGGGGCGGGGCGGGCGGGTCTGCCCCCGCGCGCCCCACAGTCCCCTCAGGGCGCTCGGGCGCCAGCGACCGAGGCCCCCCAAAGTCCGTTCCGGGTGTTGGCGGCGCTCGATGCGGATCATGGGCGCCTCGAATGGGCTTCGGTCCCGCCAATCGGGGTGGCGAAGCGGCCTCGCCGGGCCCACGTTCCGCCGCCATGACCGCCCCCGCCCACGGAACGCTGGCGCCGCTGGAGGAGCTCCGGCGGCTGCTCGCGCTCGCGCTCCCGCTGGCGGTGCTCCAGCTCGCGCAGAGCGGCATCGGCGCGGTGGGGACGGCCTACGTCGGCCGCGTCGGCGAGGCCGAGCAGGCCGCGGTCGGCCTCGGGATGGCCCTCCTCTTCGGCCTCGCGGTGATCGGCCTCGGGCTCGTGCTCGCCTTCGACCCGCTCATCGCGCAGGCGGTCGGCGCTGGCGAGCGCGGCGGCGCGCGACGCCTCGTCTGGCAGGGCTCGTGGATGGCGGCGCTCGCAGGGCTCCCCGTCACCGTCTTGCTGGCGCTCATCGCGCTCGCCCTCCCCTACGTCGGGTTGGACGACGCCACCGCGGGGCATACGCGCGACTACCTCCTCGCGCGCGCCCCCTCGGTCGTGCCCTTCCTGGTCGGGGCCGCGCTCCGCGCGTACCTCCAGGCCTTCGACCGCACGCGGCCGCTGCTCGTCGGGGCCGTCGTCGCCAACCTCGTACACGTCCCGATCGTGCATCTCTTGGTGATCGAGCTCGGCTGGGGCGCCGCGGGCGCGGGCGTCGCCGCGACGCTCGCGACGCTCGCGATGACGGGGGTGGAGCTCGTCGCCACGCGGCAGCTCATGACCGAAGAAGGTGGCGCGGCGCCGGACGAGCGCCGCCTCGACCTCACCACGCAGCGGCGCGCCTTGCGGGTCGGCTTCCCGCTCGCGATGCAGCTCTTCGCCGAGGTCGGCGCCTTCATGCTCGCGACGATGATCATCGGCTACCTCGGCCCGCGCCCGCTCGCCGCGCACAACGTCGCGCTCCAGCTCGCGAGCCTCTCCTTCCAGGTCGCGCTCGCGCTCGGCACCGCGGCGTCCGTCCGCGTGGGCCACGCCATCGGCCGCGAGGACCGCGTCGGCACGCGACGCGCGGGGGCGCTCGCGCTCGGCGCGGGGGTCGCGTTCAGCGCCACGACGGCGCTCGCGTTCTTGCTGGCGCCGACCCCGCTCGCGCGAATCCTCACCGATGAGCCCGGCGTCATCGAAGCCTCCGTCGCGCTGCTCGCGGTCGCGGCGGCGTTCCAGATCGGCGACGGCATGCAGGCCATCGCCGCTGGCGCGCTCCGTGGCGCGGGCGACACGCGCACGACGATGATCGCGAACCTCGCCGGCCACTACCTGGTCGGCCTGCCCCTCGGGCTCGCGCTCTGCTTCGGCCTCGGGCTCGGCGCCGTGGGCCTGTGGTGGGGCTTGAGCGCCGGGCTGACGAGCGTCGCGCTCTTGCTCGCGTTGCGCTTCTTCTCCCTGAGCGCGCGGCCGATCGCGCGGGTCTGAGCGCCCCCGCCCGTGTGCATCGCCCGTGTGCATCGCCCGCGTACATCGCCCGCGTACATCGCCCGCCTCCGCGCGAGAACGCAGCCGACGACGACGAGGTCGTCATTCGTGCGGGGGCACGCAGACTGCGCGCGGCGTCGGCGAGCCGCGCCCCCAGCACGTCAGCGCGCCCTCGCGCGTGAGCGCGCAGGTGCGGTCCGACGCCGCCGCGACGGCGACGTAGCCGTCCCCGAGCGCGCGCGCGGGCGTCGGGTCGCTCGGGCCGAGCGCCCCGCGGCCGAGCTCGCCGTTCATGTTCGAGCCCCAGCAGAAGATCTCGTCGTCGTCGGTGACGACGCAGGCGTGCTGGTCTCCCGCGTCCAGGCTGCGCGCGACCGCGCCGCCCGGCAGGGCCACGGTCGTACGGCCGACCTCGCGGCGGATCGGCGCGCCGCTCTGTCCGCGGCGGTTGTCCCCCCAGCAGACGATGGCGCGATCGGGATCGCGGAGGACACACGCGAAGGACGCCCCCGCCGTGAGCGCGAAGGCCCGCACGCCGACGCCCTGCGGCGCGCCCGTCATCTCGAGCTCGCTGCTCGGCGTCCCGAGCTGCCCGTAGTCGTTGCGCCCCCAACAGACCGCGTTGGGGGCGCCGGTCCGGGCCGCGCACGTGAAGGTGCTGCCCGCCGCGACCGCGAAGGCCGCGCCGAGCATGCGCGAGGCCGCGGGCGCGACGAGCGCGTCGGACGGTTCGCCGCCCGCCTGGCCGTAGTCGTTGCGGCCGAAGCAGAAGACGTTGGGGGCCGAGAGGACGCGCGGCGCGCAGCCGTGGCCGGCGCCGAGGGCGGCGCGGCGGAAGGTCGTCGTGCCGCCGGTCCCGGTCACGCGGCGCGGCGTGGTCGTGTCTGCCTCGGCGTCGGTCAGGCCGAGCCGCCCAGGCGGCGCGTCACCCCAGCAGTGGAGGCCGTCGGCCTCGTCGAGCGCGCACGTCGCGGAGGCGCCGATCACCAGCTCGCGCCACGGCCCCCCCGCGACGGGCGGCGCGAAGCCCTCGAACGCCATCGTCGAGCCGACGCCGAGCTGCCCGCGCCCGTTGACGCCGCTGCAGCGGACCACGCCGCCCGCGAGCAGCACGCAGAGGTGGTTGGGCCCGACGTCGAAGGCCTCGACCGGCGCGCAGGCGGGCCCGGCGTCGAGCTCACCGTCGATCGCACCGTCCGCCATGGCGTCCTCGCCCGCGTCGTCGGGACCGGCGTCGACGCCCGCGTCGTGGCCCGCGTCGGCGCCCGCGTCCGCGCCGTCGCACGCCAAGGGGAGCGCGCGATCGCGCGTCGGCGCGAGCGAAGGTTCGACGCACGCGCTCGCGCAGGCGCCCGCGACGCAGCTCTCCTCCTCGCCGCACGCGCGACCCACGCAAGAGGCCGAGAAGCGCAGGGTCAGGTAGCGGCGCTCGCCCTCGACGTAGCCACCGATCGCGCGCTCGGTCGCGAAGACGCCGCCCGCGTCGAGGAGCTCGCCGACGACGTGAAAGCGTCGCGACGCGTCTTGGTCACGCGGCTCGAGCGGCAAGGTCACGGGGAGCCGCAGGGCGTCGCCGAGCGCCTCGGTGCGCTCCCAGGGCTCGGCGTCCTGCCGGATCACGCGGAGGCGGATCGAGGTCGCCCGGGACGCGACCGCTTCGTCCGCCTCGAAGCGCACGATGACCTGGGTCGCGACCTCGGGCTGGCCGCACCCGATCAGAGCCGCGCAGAAGGTCCCGGCGAGGGTCGCCACGAGGAGGGCGCGGGGAGGCCGACACGCTCCGTGGAGGAGAGGCTTCGCCCCACCCCACGCGGAGGCACGTCCCCGCTCCACCGTCGCGCCGACCTTCGTCACCCGACCAAGGTACCCCTTTCGGCGCGAGCCATCAGCGGATCGTGCGATACTTCGGGTCGCGCAGCATCGCCGCCTCGAGCGCGACGTAGTCGTACCCGGACGCCTCGAAGGCCCGCGCGTGGCCCTCGATCCAATGCGCCTCCGAGGGCCCGAGCGGTCGGCCGAGGAGCCGAGCGCCCAGCGTGCGCACGGCGCAGACGCCGATCTGCCGCTGCTCGAGGGGCTCGTCGACCAGGGCCGCCGGGCCGACGTCGATCGCCGCCCGCTCGGCCTCGTGCAGGTAGATCGCCGCGAGCGGCAGCCCGGCGTACTCGCGATAAGTGTCCGCGTGGGAGTTCTCGCCCGTGACGTAGTAGGTGTTGCAATACCCCGAGCAGCCGCGCTCGCCGGGGCCGCCGCATCGACACGTCCCGAGCGGCTCCGAGAAGCTCATCGCGCCGTCGTCGAAGAAGCCGAAGGTCGCGTTGATGCGCCAGCGGCTCCAATGCGCCGCCGCGGGCTCGAGGACCTGATGGCAGTCGGCGCACCCCGCGCGCTCTCGCAGGTTGGGGCTCGGCTCGTCTTCCTCGGCCGGGATGCCTTCGGCCGAAGGCACGAAGGGGTTGCAGAGGAACGTCGTGTAGAAGTGGTTGGCTCGCGCGCGGTGACTGTTGAAGCGCAAGAGGTAGCCCGGGGTGGTCAGCACGCCGGCGTGGCCACGGCGACGCATCACGGGCTCCCAGCTGCGATCGGCGAAGGGCCGGTCCGTAGGCGCGCTCAGGTTGGGCAGATAACCGACCATGCCGTTCTGCGTGGGCTGCGCGTTGCGGTCGCTCAGGTGCGCGTAGAAGTGCGCGGCGCGTCCGTCGAGGAAGGTCTCGCGCGTGGAGAACGCCTCGTGGTAGGGCCGACGCGCGCGGATGATCTCCTCGAAGATGCGCGCCGGCTCGTCGGCGAGCGCCTCGCGCATCGCGTCGTCCGCGGCGGGCGTCGTGCAGCGGGCGAGGTTCGGCCCGCAGCCACACCCTCGGTTGCCGTCGTTCCCGCTGCAGGGCTGCCCGTCGAGCCGCCGGAAGCTCTGCGCCTCGAACGCGCAGACGCGGATCGTGCTGGAGGGATCCCAGAAGGGCCGCACCTCGACGTAGCCCTCGCGCACACAGACCCCGTCGCCGTAGCCGACGTCTCGGCAGTCGGCGGCGCGGATCTGCTCGATCGGGATGGGGTGCCCGTTCGCGTCGAAGCGTGTCTGCGGCTGATCGAGGCAGATGAGGTTGTTGCGACCGCGGAACCGCCGCGTCCCCGCGTTCTGCGCCGCCCAGAGGTTCCCGCGCGCCACGAGCGTGTAGCTCGCGTTGATGAGCCGATCGATGTCGGCGAGGTTGCCCCAGAGGAGCTTGCGGTGCTGCCGGCGCACCTCGGCGAAGTGCTCGTCGCTCTCGAGCCAAGCGTCGAGCATCGCGTCGACCTCGGCGACAGGCGCTTCGGCGGCGCGGACACGCTCGAGCTCGTCCACGCTCGGGATGCGACCGCGCGCGTCGAGCGACGCCTGGCGGAGCAGGCGGAGCGGATCGATCTCTCGCGTCGGCGCACACTCCTCGGGTGACGTGGGCTGCGCGAGGGCCGGGCCGGTGATGACGGCCGTGACGAGCGCGAGCGACAGCAGCCGGCCGAGCGCGAGCTGCAGGTGGTCGTGCCGCCAGCGCACGGAGCGGTCGACGAGGCGGTTGACGGAGCGGTCGAGGGGGCGGTTGACGAGGGTTTTCACGAGCGACCTCCGATCCAGGCGTCCAAGACGGGGGCGCGGAAGGGTTCGGGATCGATCCCCGCCGCGGCGGCGAGCGTGGCCCCGATGTGCTCGGGCCGGATGACGACGCCCTCGGCGCTCGCGCGGCCCGTGACCGGGTCGACCGCGCGGAGGCCGAGCGTGTCCTGCACGGTCTCGCCGAAGACGCCCCGTCGGAGGCCGCCGCCGAAGACGAGGAAGCTGTTGGCGAACCAATGGTCTCGACCTTGGGTGCCGTTGATGCGCGGGGTTCGGGCGAACTCCGAGAAGGCCACCACGGTGGTCCGCTCGAGCTGCGGATCGTCCTCGCGGAGATCGTCGAGGAGGGTCGCCATCGCGTCGAACCCGGCCTCGAGCCGCTGCGGGTGGACCGCGCCCCAGTTCTGGTGCGAGTCGATGCCGCTCACCAGGACGAGCGAGACGCTCCGCGTGAGGTTCGTGGCGAGCAGCTGCGACGCGACCGCGGCCCGCACGGCGGGATCGCTGGCGTTGTTCGGGCTCGCGTAGCCGTAGCGGCGCTGCAGCGCCGTCTGCGCCCCGAGGTCGAACTCGCCGTCGAGGCCGCGCTCGACGAGCTGACGCACCCGCTCGCGGCTCGCCGCGAGCTGCTGATCGGGGCGCTCACCGTGATACGCCGCGCCGACGCAGCTCCGGCTCTCGTCCTGCGCCTGCCGCAGCAGCTCGGCGAGATCGTCGTCGAAGGTCGCGCCCTGCGGGCGGAGGAGATCCCGCACCTCGGTCGCCCGCGAGAGGCCGAGCGCCGAGAGGTCGCCCCCGTACGAGAGGTTGTACGCGGGCATGCCGATCGACACGCTCGGCAGGACGAGATCGTCGCGTCGCGCGCCCGACGACATGCGTACGCCGAGCGAGTCTCCGCGGGCCGCCACGCCCGCGGGCGGCACGAAGGTGTTCACGTACGCACGCCCGGTCGGGTGCGCGACGGTGTTCATGTTCACGCCGCGGAAGACGGTCGAGACGTCGGCGTGCCGGAGCAACGCGCGCATCGGCGCGCCCCAGAGGACCTCGCGTCCGCCGAGGGTGACCGGCAGCGGGTCGCGATACTCCGCGGGCAGCAGCTCCGTGCCGACGTTGAGCTCGCTGCCGTAGCGTCGGCTCGGGTCGCGCGCGTCGGCGCCGAGGAGCACGTCCCAGCCGCCCGAGAAGTAGAGCCCGACGAAGCGGCGCTCGGGCCGCGACTCCGCGATCAGGCGGCCGAGCGGGAGGAGCGCGTTCCCTGCCGCCGCCGCGCCGGCGAAGCCGAGGCTCGCCAGAAAGCCCCGTCGACCGAAGGTCTGGTGTCTGCTCGTCATGACGTGCTCCTTCAGTAGGTGAGGAAGTGAGGGTGGGTGACGAGGCCGACGCAGACGGCCTTCCAGCGCAGGGCGCGGCCCGCCGCGTCGAGCTCGCCTTCGCGCGGCGCCGCGCTCAGGAGGCCGAGCCACGGCGTGAGCCGCTCGTCGTCCGCGTCGACCGAGACGGCGTGGAAGCGGAGCAGCAGGTAGCGGAGGTTCTCGACGATCGCAGCGTGTCCGTCGTCCTCGGCGCTCGCGTGGCGCAGGATGACCCGCGCCGCGGGCTCGCGCCGGAGGTCGGCGTCGACCGCGGCGCCGCAGGTCGCGCGCGCCGCGTCGTCGACGAGCTTCGCGAAGGCCACCGAGGGCGAGAGGCCCTCGTCGGTGACCTCGGCGAGGTCGGGGGCCCCGAGCGCGCCAGCGTAGCGCTCGTAGTCGGCCCAGCGCTCACCCGTCGCGACCTCGAGCGAGCGGTGGAGCTGGTCCGCGGTCAGGCGGCGGAGCTGACGCGCTCCCTCGAGCTGCGCGGAGCCGACGGACTCGCGGGAGGGCGCGTGGGGATCGACGACGCTCGGATCGGGGTCGGGGTCGAAGGGGGCGCCGCCACCGGGGCCGCCCTCGATCGCGCCGTGGCACCCCCAGGCCAAGGTCACGCACGCCAAGGCGTGGGCGAAGGTTCGTCGTCGCTCAGTCATCGCGTGCCTCCCTGCGCTCGTCCATGCCCGTGGCGATCCACGCCACCACCTTCGTGACGTCGTCCGCGCTCCAATCCCGGCGCGCGAGCGGGGGCGGCATGTCGGCCACCACGCCGACGCGATTCCGGATCGCGTTCGCGCGCGAGACCCAGTCGTCGTAGCTCGCGAGGCCCGGGCGGGTCGGGTCGTCGCGATCGCCACCGTGGCACGCGGCGCCCGCGCAATGCGCCTCGTAGAGCGGGCGGATGTCGTCCTCCCAGGTCGGCGCGCGCGGGTCGACGACGTAGACGTCGAGCGCGCGCGCGCGCTCGCCTAGCGCGACCTCGACCCGGCGCCACCCCGGAGCGCCGAGCCGCAGCTCCAGCTCGGCGCCTGCCGCCGAGCGCGGGTCCTCGTGAATGACGACGCCGTCGACGCGGACCGAGAGCGCGCCCGCCGCGCCGACGCGCAGGATCGCGCTCCGCTCGTGGCGCCGTTCGAAGGGCCGGAGGCCACCGAGCGGGAGCCCGTCGGGCGCGTCGCCGCGGCAGAGCGAGTCGCCCGACACGAGCCAGACGCCCGACGGATCCGCGCGCAGGGTGTCGACGCCGCCAGGGAGAGCGAGCGTGGCTTCGACGAAGCGGCCGGCCGCGTAGCGGTAGAGCCGCTCGCCCGCGACGACCCAGAGCGCCCCCGCGGTGCCGTGAAGCGCTCGGGCGGCGCCGGCCGCGAAGCGCGTCTCCGACCACCGCTCGCCGCGACGAAAGCGCAGCCGTCCCTCCGCGAGCGCGGCGATCCCCACGGCCGGGTCGATCGCGAGCGCGTCGACGCGGCCGACCTCGTGATCGCGGCGGAGCTCATCCTCCCGCAGGGAGACCACTCCGTCGGCCACGCGCAGCCACGCGCGATCGTCGGCGGCCGTGCACGCCCCGGCGAGCTCGACGAGCGCGAGCCCCGCACCGAAGGGGCCCTCCGCGCCGCGCCAGCGCCACCACTCGCCGCCCGCGCGCCGATACACCTCCGCGGGCTCGTCCCCGGACGCCGCGATGACGAACGCCCCGTCCACGCTGGGATCCCCGCAGAGGTCGAGCACCCGCCCGAGCTCGGCGGGCCAGCCGACCTCGTGCAGGCTTTCGGCGTCGACCACGAAGAGGCGGTCTCCGAGCGCGAGCGCGGCGGCCTCGGCGGAGCTCGGCCGCACGAGCGTGGGGGCCATCCCGAGGTCGAGGGTGCGCGACGTGCCGTCCGGCAGGACCACGCGGACCTCCGATGGCTCCGCGGTGGCGAGCCAGGCCGCGCCGTCGGCCGCGGCGCCGAGCAGGCGCTCCCCTTCCGTCAGGGGCGCGCAGCGCGCTTGGAGGGCCATCGCCGGGCCGCCGAGCGGGACCTCGGGGGGCGCAGGGGGCGCGGGCTCGTCGGGAGAGGCGACGTCGGGAGACGCGCAGCCGACGAGGACGACGAGGACGACGAGCCAGCAGAGACGATGTCGGGTGCTCATCACGAGGTCAGGATGCGGGAGCCGCGCGCGGCGCGACGTCACGCCGTCTGCGCGTATTGGCGGCTGCGTCGGCGTCCGTATCGGGGTCCGTGTCCGCGTCCGTGTCCGTGCCGTGCCCCTGCCCGTGTCCGTGCCCGTGTCCGTGTCCGTGCCCGTGCCCGTGCCCGTGCCCGTGTCCGTGCCCGTGCCCGTGCCCGTGCCCGTGCCCGTGTCGCGGTCCGGGTCCGGGTTGGGGTCCGGGTCCGGGTTGGGGTCCGGGGCCGTCCAGGTCTGAGTCCGTCCGGGGTGGTTTGGGTCGAGTCCGTGGGGGTTTGGGTCCGTCCGCGTCCGGGTCCGCGTCCGATGCTACGCTCCGAGGCAATGCGGTCGTCCTCACGCATTGGCGGTCGACGTTTCGTCGGCGTCGTCGGCGTCGTCGGCTTCACAGCCGCGGCGAGCGCGGCTCTTTGGGCCGCGCCGAGCGCCGCCCAGGGTGTGCTCGAGGCCCCGGCTCCCGCGGACTCGAACACCGTCGACGCCGCTCACGAAGAGGCCGCTGCGGCGTTCGAGGCCGCCGAGCGGGCCCGCGTCGAGGGCCGCCTCGCCGACGCCGAGCGCGCGCTCAGGCGCTCGCTCGCGCTCGACGCGCGGCCGGCGACCGCGTTCAACCTCGCGGCCGTGCTCGCTGACCTCGGCCGACATCGTGACGCATGCGCCGAGTTCGAGCGCGTGCTCGGCGGCACCTACGGCCTGCTCTCCGAGGAGCGCGCGCGCATCGTGCAGGAGCGCCTCCGCGCATCGCGCGCGGCGATTGCGCGTGTGCGGCTCCGCGTCGACACGCACCGCCCGGTCGAGCTGAGCGTCGACGGCGAGCGCCGGGCCGAGGCCGTGCTCCCCGACGTGATCGTCCTCGAGGTCGACCCGGGCCTGCGGCACCTGCGGGCGATCGCGCCCGGTTGGACCCTCGAGCGCTCGCTCGCGCTCGAGGCCGGCGACGACGTCGCGGTCGACGTCCGCGTGCCCCGCGATCCCGCGCTCGGAGAGACCTCGGCGGCCACCCGGCGCCGTCGCCGCTGGGCCGTCGTCGCCGCGAGCGTCGCGGTGGTCGTCGGCGCGACGCTCGCGGCGGTGATCGCGACGAGGCCGCGCACGGACCGCGTCGAGGATCCCGTCTTCGGGAGCGTCTGGACCCTGAGGGCGCCGTGAGCGCCTACGTCCACCTCTTCGAGCTCGCGCGCGGCGGCCTCGGGCACGTCTCGGTCGTCATGCGACACGACGGCTCGTACGAGCGCCTCTTCGTCCTCAAGCGCCCCTTCGCCCGCCTGGTGCGGGACCCCGCGACGCGCGCGACCTTCCTCGACGAGGCGCGCCTCGCGGGGTTGTTGCGCCACCCCCACGTCGTCAGCGTCGTCGACGTCGGGGAGGACGACGAGGGCCCCTTCCTCGTCATGGACTACGTCGAGTGCGTCCACGTCGGCGACCTCGTGCGCGGACTCGCCGGCGAGCGCCCTCCCCTCGGCGTGGCGCTCGAGGTCGTGCGGCAAGCGGCCGAGGGCTTGCACGCGGCGCACGAGCTGGTCGCCCTCGACGGCACGCCGCTGGGTGTCGTACACCGCGACGTGTCGCCGCAGAACGTGCTCGTCGGCTTCGACGGCGCCGTCCGCATCACCGATTTCGGCATCGCGCTGGCGCAACGGCGGAGCGCAGGCGTCGAGACGACCTTCGGCCTGATCAAGGGCAAGGTCGGCTACATGTCGCCCGAGCAGCTCGCGGGGCTCGAGCTCGACCGGCGCTCCGACCTCTTCTCGCTCGGCGTCGTGCTGGTCGAGCTGCTGACGGGCGCGCGCCTCTACCACGCCGCGACCCACGCCGAGACGGCGCAGCGGATCGTCGAGGAGGACCCGCCCGACCTCGGCGAGCTCCGCCGCGACGTGCCCGACGCGCTCGTCGAGCTCACGTTCGATCTGCTCGCCAAACGCCCCGAGGATCGCCCCGCGTCCGCGCGCGAGGTGGCCACCCGGCTGAAGGAGATCCGCGACGACCTCGGCGAGGAGATCGAGCTCGAGGCCTTCGTCGACGACCTCTTCGCGGAGCGACGCCAAGCGCTCCGCGCGCGCGTGCGCGAGGCGCGCGAGGCGAAGCTGGGGCGGGCGCCCACCACGGGAGCGGTGTCGATCCGCCGCGCGTCGCGGCTCTGGTGGGCTGGCCTCTTCAGCGTCGCGATCGCCGCGAGCGGCTTGATGTGGTGGGCGGCTAGGACGGCGCCGGTCGTGGACAAGCCGCCGCTCGTCGGATCGCCGGCGGCCGAGCCGCTCCGATCGCGCCCCTTGTTCGAGACCGAGCGCGCGGAGGGAGCCGACCACGCGAGCGACGAGGCCGCGCCGTTCGAGACGGAGCACGCGGAGGGAGGGGCCGCTGACCGAGACGACGCTGATCACGCGAGCGACGAGGCGCCGCCGTTCGCAAACGATGCAGCGGCGAACGACGCGCGCACGCCTGAAGCTGTGGCCGCGAGCGCAGCGCCGGACGCCTCGCGCGGTTCACGCGACCACCGAAGGGGTCGGCCACGTCCCCGAAGCACCGTTGTCTCGTCGCCACCCGGTCCGACCGCGCCGGCGGAGGCTCCGCCGAGGAGCGTGCTCCCGCCCACCGCGTGGTGGCCACGGGAGTCCACGCGGTAGGGGTCGTCGACGTCACCCACGCGCCTCGACCGGTCGAGGGCGGTCCTCGACCTCGATCAACCGCTCCACGCTGAACCAGGTACTAGTGCCCCCAACCCGAAGTTCGTTCCGGGTATCCGC
>JAHBWH010000167.1 GCA_019637115.1 Myxococcales bacterium
ACACACGACTGCTCATAGATTCTGAGCAACCGCTGTCTCAAACTCGTTGACACCTTCCGCACCTGCACCGTGGCGTACATCGACTCGCGCACCGGCGAGCTCGTGCTCCGTGTCGTCTACGACGGCGCGCCGAGCGCGGGCAAGACCACCAACGTTCGACGGCTGCACGACGGCCTGCTCGCGACGCGCCCGGGCGCGCTCGAGAGCCCGGGCACCGAAGGGCGCCAGACCGAGTGGTTCGACTGGAGGGACTTCTTCGGGGGCTACCTCGAAGGATTCCCGCTCCGCTGCGAGGTGCTGACGGTCCCCGGTCAAGCGCAGCGCTCGCGCCGTCGCGCGGCCATCCTCACCGAGGCCGACTGCGTCGTCCTGGTGCTGGATGGGGCGCGTCCGGGCTCGCACCGCGCCTCGCTCGACGCCCCCGTCGACCCGCGGACCTCTACGCCGAGCTCTGGGACCTCGAGCGCGTCTCGCTGCCATCGAGCGACGCGAGCTGGAGCCTCCTCGGGCGCGCGGGGGACGCCGCGCTCGCTCGGTACGTGATCTCCCACGCGCGGCCGAGCCACGCGCCGCGCGCATGGGCGCCGCCTCCGGTCGACCAATGGGAGGGCGGAGGGCACGTCCTCCACCACCGCCGGGACTGGTCCTTTCGGACGTTGGAGGAAGCCCGCAGGGAGCTCGAGCCGTGGCTCGGCGCGCATCGCTTCGCGATCGTCGACACCAGCGGCGACGCGTTCATGGTCACGCGAGACGTCCCGACGCTGCACGACGAGGTCGTCAGCTGCCTCGCGTGCGAGGCCGAAGACGTCGCGATCGCGCGGCTCGCGGAGGCGTGGGACGGGCTGCGCGAGCTGCGGGGCCGCGCCGTCGTCCGCACGACCACCGTCGCCTGCGTCGAGGGGCGCTGGGTCGACCTCGGCATCGGGCTCGCCGTGCCCCCCACCGCGACCCCGGGCTGGACGAGCGCCCTGCGTGATCGTGTGATGGCGCAGCGCATCTGGCCCGAGCTCTGGCAGCTCTGACGCTGCGGTGGGCGAAGGTAGAAGGAACGTCATTCGTGCCGCAGATCGCGGGGTCTCCGCTCTCCCACGTCGTGCAGCGCCGCTCGCTGGCTGACCTCCAAGGCCGACGGACGAGAAGCTCGCTCGTCGGCGCGAGCCGACCTAACGGACGGCGCCCATCGAGCGAAGCCAGCCGTCGTTCGGAGCTGCGCGGGCTGTGCCCGCTGTCCGAAGACCTCTGTCCAGACCTCTCTACTGTCCAGTCTACTGTCCAGACCTCGTGCAGCGCAGGACTCACCGGGCGCCGAAGTGCGGACACGAAGGCGCGTTCACGCAGCGGTATCGTCCATCGGGCGGCGAGCTGGGCCGATCCCTCGTCGGTGTCGCCCGTGAGCCCGCGTCGGCGCCCAGTCTCCCCCGCGCTGCATGTGGCATGCCGTATGCTTTGCCGGCACCGATGCTTCGTCTGCCGTTCGACCCACGCTACCTCCTCCTGACCGCTTCGCTCGCGCTCGGCTGTCCTGGCTCCGATCCCGGGTCGGACGTCGACGGTTCGGTCGACGGGGGGCGTGACGAGCACGACGGCGGAGCCACGCGCGACGGGGGCGCCCACGACGACGCTGGCACGGACGACGCCGACGTCCCCCCAACGGACGGCGGACCCGAGCTCACGGCGGTCTCTCATCGCCGCGAGCTCCGCGGGGTCTGGCTGACCACCGTCTACAACCTCGACTGGCCGAGCCGCAGCAGCCTGAGCGCGAGCGCCCAACGCGAGGAGCTCGAGGCCATCCTCGACCTGCTGGTCGCCACCGGCTTCAACGCCGTCTTCCTCCAGGTGCGACCCGAGGGCGACGCCCTCTACCGCTCGTCGCTCGAGCCTTGGAGCCGCTTCCTCACGGGGACGATGGGGCGTGATCCCGGCTGGGATCCGCTCGCCGTCGCCATCGAGGAGGCGCACGCGCGCGGTCTCGAGCTCCACGCATGGGTGAACCCCTACCGCGGGCTCGCGAGCAGCTCGACGTCCACGGCCGAAGCCGAAGGACACCCCTCGCGGCGCTTCCCTCAGCACGCGCACGTCTACGGCTCGAGTCTCTGGATGGACCCCGGCGCGGTCGAGGTGCAGCAGCACGCGCTCGCCGTGATGCGTGAGCTGCTCGAGTCCTACGATCTCGATGGGCTCGTCTTCGACGACTACTTCTACCCATATCCCTACACGCCACCCGGCTCGCCTCCTGGGACGCCTTCGGTCCCGTTCCCCGACGACGCGACGTGGACGACCTACCAAGCGACCGGCGGCGCCCTCTCGCGCGCAGACTGGCGCCGCGACAACGTCAACCGCTTCGTCGCCGCGACCTTCGAGCTCGTGCGCGAGGTCCGACCGACCGCCCGCTTCGGCATCAGCCCCTTCGGCATCTACCGACCTGGGATGCCCGCGGGCATCACGGGCCTCGACGCCTACGCCGCGATCTACGCCGACGCGCGCGCGTGGTGGGCGGCGGGCACGGTCGACTGGCTCGGCCCGCAGCTCTACTGGCCCTCGACCCAAGCGCCGCAGGCGTACGGCGTGCTCGTCGAATGGTGGGGCGCGTTCGTCACCGAGGACGACGGCCGCTTCATGCTCGCGGCCAACGACGCCACGCGGCTCGGCAGCACCGCAGCGTGGACGCTGGCCGAGGTCGAGACCCAGGTCGACCTGACGCGCGCGGCGTCCGGGATGGCGGGCAACGTCTTCTTCCGCATGCGCGCGTTGACCGAGAATCGCCACGGCCTGACGGACGCCCTCCGCGAGCGCCACTACGCGCAGCCCGCGCTGCCACCCGCGACACCTGGCGCGCCCGCGCCCGCGCCGCCGACGGTCTCGACGGACGGCGACGAGCTCGTGCTACGCGCCGAAGGCGCACGCGGGTTCGGTGTCTACGACGGACCGTCGTCCTTCGCGGCGTTCGTCCCCGCGACGGACGGCGAGGCGCGGCACCCAGCCGACGGCGTCTACGCCGTCACCACCGTCGGGCTCGGCGTCGTGGAGAGCGCGGGCGTTCGACCCTGAGCGCGCACAAGGGATCTCACTCGCGAGCCGGCGCGGCACCGCAGGCCGAGATCTCGGCGTCGAGATCGGTCAGCAGCGTGGGACCGAGGAGAGTCGGGTAATCGGCGAGGAAACGATCCCGCTCGTTGCGCTGGGCCCTGCAATCACCGGCCTCGAGCACGTCCGCGAAGAGCATCGCGCGTTCGCATCGCGTCTCGGTGCGCGCCCCGGGGCAGCCGCGCTCCACGAGGCGAGTCCGAGCGTCCGTGGACCACCCCGTCGGTCGGGTGGCCCAGTCTTCGAAGTCGCGACGATCTTCCGGCATCGGCGCGTCGTCCGGCATCCATCGCGGAGCTTCACCTATCCGCGGCACGTCGTCCTCCTCCCACCCGCCCGCGTGGTCTTCCCAGCCGGCCAGGGCGTCGCTCACCTTCGACGCGAAGCCGTCCGCCATCCGTACCCCGCCGCGAACGACGCACGCGCCGACCAACAAGAGCAGGATCCACTCTGGGACCTTCGAGCGAGGGGCGGTCGCGCCCCGCACGAAGTGGGCACCGACCGCCGTGTTCAGCTCCTTCGCGTGTTTCCGCAGCGTCTCTCGAGCCTTCAGGGCGTCGAGGTGGTTTGCGCGCGTGTACTCGTCGATGGCGCGCGGGACGTCCCCGTGCGCCAGCTCGAGCACGCCTCGGAGCAGCGCGCGGCGAGCGTCGGGCGGGAAGGGTTCGGGTACGTAGAGGGCGAGCGTGAGCAGATGGAGCGCGCGGGCGACGCGGCCGGTCGCCGCGACCGTTCTGTCTGCGTGCGCGCGGAACGCAGAGAGGACCTGCTCCGCGAGGTCGCCCCGTCCCTCGATCGCGATCGCTCCGGCGATCGTGAGGATCGTCTCGGGGGCGGTCATGCCACCCGCGCCAACCCCACGTAGCGCGAGGTCGCAGGCGAGGGGAGGATCGACCGACGCCAGCAGCTTGGCGGCGGTGAGTGTGTCCGCGCCGCTGGCGATCCGCTCCCGGTCGTCCGCGGAGAGCACGCTCGGAGCGACCGTCGCCACGGCCAACAGCCCCCCGAGATCGCCGAGGCTCGTGGCCTCGCGCGCGGCGCCGAGCGCCTCGGAGATCGCACCTCGCTCGAGGTGGTCGTGGGCGAGCGCGCTCCAGCCAGGGCCAAACCGAGGGTGCTCTTCCACGAGCGCGACAAGGGCGGGCGCTCGGGCCGCCGCGGGGAGTGTGCCCACCCGCGAGAGCTCGGCCCGCGCGACCACGCCACCGCCCGTGGCGTCCTGGCTGCCTCCCGCGGCCAGCAGGCGCTCGAACGCCGACGTGAGTCGAGCGACCTCGTCCGGATCGCGCTCCGCGTCCAACGCCGAGAGGTAGGCCCGCCGCACCGCCTCCGTTTCGAGTGGCCCTTCGGACAAGCCCAAGAGCCGTCGTGCCTCGTCGGTGTCCATCATCGGATGCCGCACTGTGTCCGGACGTCGGGAGCACCGCCAGCCTCGTGGGTGGGCGATTGTTGCCCATGTTCAACGCGGCGCCGTCGCGATGTACGAATGGCTTCGTCCTGCCGCCAGCCTGTCGGACTCTTGCGCACCAACCGCCTCGGCGCCGACACCTACACGAAGGACCCGACGGCCGAGAGCCGTGAGGTCGTCGCCTATCGTCGACGTGAGCGTCTCGTTGCACGTGTCGAGCGCGAGCGGTGCTGCTCGGCGGGCGATCCGACGCTGCTCGAGGTGGACTCAGCCCGCCTCGACTACTCAGTCGCCTCGACGGCGGCCTCGCTCGGAGCGTCGGCGGCGGGAGCCGGCGCATCTTCGGCGGATGGAGCTGGCGCCCCTTCGGTAGGGGCGCTCGCGCCGAAGCGACGAATCAACGCGACCAACGCCTCGATCCCAGCGGGCGCGACCACCTCACCGAAGGGCGGCATCATGTTGCGGCCGTTCGTGATGACCGCGACGATCGCCGCGTCGTCGTTCGCGCGTTGCCACTCCGGGTCCGCGAAGCTCACGAGGCGGCCGGGAGCCGCGGGCCCGTCGCCGAGGCCCGTGCGCCCGTGACAGCTCGCGCAGGTGACGGTCCAGAGCGCCGCGGCGGCGGCGAGCGGATCGCTCGAGCGCTCGGGTCGCGCGCGTTGGGGGACCCGGCCCTGATCGACGTCGCCGCGCGCGGGCTGCGGGTGGTCGTCGGCCGTCCACTCGCCCGAGTCGGCGAGCGGGGCGGGCGCGCACGCGACGAGGAGCGCGAGCGTCATGGAGAGGAGTCGCCGAGTAGCTCGCTGCACGGTCCCGCGGGTCTAGCAGGTCGGAGCCCAAACGACCACGGTTGCGGTCGGGCGGGTCTCCTCCGACCGGCCGCACCCATGGCCATGACCGCGACCGAGGCCGAGATCGAAACCGAGACCGAGACCGAGACCGAGACGGAGGGCGAGACCGAGACCGAGATGGAGGGCGAGACGGAGGGCGAGACGGAGGGCGAGACGGAGGGCGAGACCCCGAGACCGAGACGGAGGGCGCGACCGAGACCGAGACGGACGGAGGGCGAGACCGAGACCGAGGCCGCGACCGATGACCGAGACCGATGACCGAGACCGATGACCGAGACCGATGACCGAGACCGATGACCGAGACCGATGACCGAGACCGATGACCGAGACCGATGACCGAGACCGATGACCGAGACCGATGACCGAGACCGATGACCGAGACCGATGACCGAGACCGATGACCGAGACCGATGACCGAGACCGATGACCGAGACCGATGACCGAGACCGATGACCGAGACCGATGACCGAGACCGATGACCGAGACCGATGATTGAGACCGATGATTGAGACCGATGGCCGCGGGCCTCCGCGACGGCCCCGCTAGTGGCCACCGGCCACCCGACTGACCACCCGACGTAGACCCTCGCGCTCGATTTTTTCGAGGATCCGTGAGCGGCGCTCGCGGCACGAAGTGTGCTCCACGCTCGGACACGAGGTCTCGATGCGCAGCTCTCCGACCGACGACGAACGTGGACACCTCGGCGCCCTCGAAGCGCTGGTCAGCCGTGAGGCGCTCGAGGGCGCGGGACGACGGGTGCTCGGCGACGTCGCGGCGGCGCGGCTCGGCTCGGCCACCTTCGACGCGGCCGCGACGCTCCGCATCAGCGCGGTCCGCGACGACGACCCCACCCTGCGTGGAGACCGCGCGGCGCTCCGCGACGCCTTGGATGCCCTCGAGGGCGCGAAGGTCGACGTCGTGACCATGGCGAAGGGCGACGTCGCGACGACGGCGAAGCGCGAGCGCGTCTCCGCGACGCTCGCGGCTCGCATGAGCCTCTTCGACGCCGATGAGGACGACCCGACGATCCGGGGCGACCGCAGGGCGCTCCAGCGCGCGCTCGCTGGCGCCACCTGTGAGGACGAGCTCTCGCCGCCGCTCGACGACGATCCTTGGGCACCGATCGAAGGCGCCGACTACGACCCTCAGATCACACTCCGCGGCGACTGCCGCGCGGCGGCGCTCACGCTGCGCAGCGTCGCGGCGCCGCATCCAGCCTCGTTCGCGCACGAGCTCCCGATGCCCCCGCCGCTCCCGCTCCCGCCCCGCGCGGAGCCGCCGGCCCTGCCGCTGCCCCTCGTGCGTCGCGCGGATCGTTGGCTCGAGGAGCTCCCCGAGGCGGCGCGCCGCGTGCTCGAAGAGGCGCGCGCGCTGCGTCCATCCTGGCCCTTGCAGGAGCGCGCCGAGGGCGTCGTCCTGGTGCCGAAGCAGAAGATCCCGTCGCTGCGCAGCGCGCCCTGAGCACAGCACGACTGCGGGTCGGTCCTCCGCGACGGTACAGGCTGTGCGGCGCGGACTCCGCGGTGTGCGAGCTCTGCGGTTCGAGCTCTGCGGTGCGAGCTCTGCGGTTCGAGCTCCGCGTGCGGGCTCAGCGGTGCGGACTCGGTTCGCCGGGCCCGCATCGGGCTCGGCGGTGCGGGCCCGGCTCTCCGGGCCCTCGTCTCGAGCTCAGCCCTCGCTCGGCTCTTCCGCCGGGCGAACGACCAGCACCGGGCAGGGCGCGAGGCGCACGACGCGCTCGGCGACCGAGCCGAGGAGCACGCGCTTGAGACCGGTGCGGCCGTGCGAGCCGACGATGATCAGATCCGCGCCGGCCGCCTTGGCCTGCTCGGCGATCCCCGCGCCCGGGTCGTCGCGCCGCAGGCAGACGAGCTCGACGTCGAGGCCCGGGAAGAGCTCTTCGCGGCGCTCCTCCAGCGCGCGCTCGAAGCTCTCGCGCATCTCCTTGGCCGCCTGCGAGAGCAGCGCGGACGCGCCCGCCATCATCGTCGTCGGGACGTAGGGCGAGGGGTCGAAGACGTGCAGGAGCTGCAGCTTGGCGCCGTGCTCGCGACCGAAGAACGCGGCCGTCTCGAGCGCGGGGCGGCTCGCTTCGGAGAGATCGGTGGCGACGAGAACGTGTCGGGGCGGGAAGGCCATGGCCGGAGCATACAACGTCGCGATCCCGAAAGAACCTCAGACGTCCAGGCGTCGCGACCCTGAACGAACCTCAGACGTCCAGGCGCCACTCTCCGCTCCGTCGCAGCCCGCTTCCCGTCCCGCTCAGCACCTCGCGCAGCGCGTCCACCGCGCCGCTCGGGAGGTCGTAGGTCGGCCCCGCGGGGACGACGCGGATCTCGCTCGTGCTCGCCTGCTCGCCGTCGAGCAGGAGGACCGCGCGCGAGGCCCCGACGAAGACGCTCCACCACGCGCGGTAGGCGAGCGCGGTGGGCAGCGCGAAGAGCTCGAGCTCGGTGCCCCCCACCCTCAGGCGCCCGAGCCACCCGAAGGCGCCCTCGTCCACGGGATCCGCGCTCGTGACGACGCTCAGCGGCTCGGCCGCCGGGACGATCTCCTCGATGCCGGCGAGCGCCCGCGCGAAGCGCGCGATCGCCGGCGCGCTCCCGGCGACCCCGATCCGCGCGGGCCCCTCGGCCCCCGGCTGGGCCGCCGTGGGTCCTCGGAAGCGCAGGATGGCCGCTCGCATCGCCGGCACCTCCTCGTCGTCGCAGAAGCGGACGCGGCGCACCGGCGCGAAGGTGCCAATCGCCCCGACCGCGACGAGCCGCTCGAGCGCGCTCAGGATCTCGAGGTCGTGCGCGGGGACCAGGTCGAGCAGCTCGTCGGTCGTCCGGGGGTCCTCGAGCTCGTGGGCGATCGCGTCGAGGAGCTCGCTCGGGACGTCCAGCCCGCGTGGGCGCTCGATCCAGCGCAGCGCGGCGTCGCGAGGTGGCAGCTTCGTCTCGAGCGCCGCGCGCTCGTCGCTCCGGCGGACGGCCTCGAAGAGGAGGTGGCTCGTCGGCAGGTCGATGCGCGTGCGCCTCGGGCGACGCTCGGGCCAGAAGACGAAGCGCCCGTGGCGGAGGCCGAGGACGCGGTAGAGCGCCTTCTCGCCGACCACGAGGCCGGTGTCCACACGCAGCCCCGACGACGACGCCGCGTCGACGATGCGGCCACCGACGAGCCAGACCTCGCCCGTCGCGCCGGGGCTCTCGACGCGGAGCAAGCCCGTGCGCCGGTTCTGCGCGAAGACCTGCAGCAGGTCGAAGAGGGCGACCTGCGCGAGGTCTCCCTCGAGTTCGCGCTCCTTGGGCGGCGCCCGTCGCGCGCGCAGCACGTCGTCGATGCGCGCTGCGATCTCTTGCGCGTGGAAGGGCTTGACCAGCGGCTCGGCGCGCCCCGCGAGGGCCGCCAGCTCCGAGAGGTCGCCGTGGCCGGTGACGAAGACGTGCGCGTCGGCCGTGCGAGGGTTGTCCGAGAGGACGTCGAGGAACGTGCGGACGTCGACGACCTCGACGTCGCGATCGACGACCACGACCTCCGCCGCGAGCTCCACCGCCCGCTCGAGCCCGGTGCGCCCGTCCGTGGCGAGCGCGACGTGGTGACCGAGCTCGCGCAGCACTCCCGCGAGGCGCTCGAGCACTCCCCAGTCGTGGTCCACGATCAGCACCCGCCCGCGGCTCGACGGCGTGAGGGTCGGCAATACGCTCGCGCGAGAGGTCATCGGCCCGCCTCTGGCTGGAGACGATATTCGCGCTGAAGCGACGACACCAGGCCATCGACCAGGTCGAGGTCGGCGCCGTGGAAGGCCTCGTAGAGCACGTCGTGAGGCGCGTGCGCGCGCACCCCCGCGGCGCCGACGAGCGCGTCCGCGTGGCGCCGCGCGACGAGCGCGTACCCGCCGAGCTCGGTGAGGCCGAGGAGCAGCACGCGCCCAGCGAGCGAGGGGTCGTCGACGCCGAGGACCGCCCGCTGAGACGCCGCGAGCGGCGCCGCGGAGCCCATGGGGATGGGCGGGGGCGCCGGCGCCGACGATCGACGTCGCGAGGGGCTCGAGGTCAGCTTGGCGAGCGGGTCGAGCACCCACGCGCGCACCAACGAGCTCCGTTCCCGAGGGGCTTCGCCTCTCCCCCTTCGGGCTCGGCCCTGCGGCCCCTCCCAGTCGCTCGCCCGGACGGGCGAGCTCTCCCCCTCGATGGCGTCGAGCACGGCAGAGGCGAGGTCGTCGTCGCCGACGACGTAGAGGACGCCCGCGCCGCGCTGCCGCCGCGCGTCGCTCGCGAACGCCGCGCCGACCCGCGCGAGCAAGCTGCCCGAGAGCGTGATGGTCGACGCCAGCTCGTCGGCCTCTGCTCCGAGCCGCGGGCGCGCCTCGTCTCCCGAGGGGCTCCGCCCCGGACGGGAGAGCGCGTCGTCGGCCTTCGCGCCTCGGCGGTCGGCGGATGCGGCCGTCTCGAGCAGGTGGGTCAGCGCCTCGCCGAAGGGCAGCGCCCCGAGGCCGAGGCGGCGCCAGACGCCGTGGCGAGATTGCTCCGCGCGCCGACGCGCCGTCCGCAGCAGCCTCCCGAGATCCGTGCCGTCCTGCGGAAAGACCGCGATGCCCTGCACGAGGTCGAACGTCTCGTGGGTGGCCCCGCTCGCGAGCAGCTCCGAGAGGAGCGCGCCGAGCTCGCGCGTCGCCGCCCCGGGGGGCGCGGGCTCGCTGTCGGAGGGGGCGCCGCGCGTGGCGCGCAGGAGCGCTTCGTTGAAGCGATCTTGGATGCGTCGACGCGCGGCGAGCGCGCCGAGGAGGCCGGTCTCGGGCAGGAGCAGGTAGAGCTCCTCGTCCTCGACCCGGGCGAGCACGTCGCTGTCGCGGACGGCGCTGAGCACGGTGTCGGTCACCAGCCGCCGCAGCCGCAAGCGGCGCTCGCCGGCGAGCTCGCGCGCGAGCGGCTCGAGGCCCTCGATCGCGATCGTCATCAGCGCGAAGCGGCGCCCGTGACGGGTCGCGCGATCGATCTCGCGGCCGGCGACGTCGCCGAAGTACGCGAAGGTGTAGGCGCTGGTCTCGGGATCTTTCAGGCCCGCGCGCGCGATCGCGTCGACCTTGCGGGCTGCCGTGAGCGCGGCCGTGCCGAGCGCCGCGACGATGGTCAGCGCCTCGCGCTGGTCGGGCGTGAGCGGCGACTCTGGGACGAGCACGGCGCAAGCGATCATCTCGTCGGTGCCGAGGAAGACCAGCCGGACCAGCCCGTCGGCCTCTTGAACCGGCTCGGTCGGGTCGAGGCGCGCGAGGGCGTCCTCGTCGAGCGTGGGTGGCAGCTCGTCGCCTCCCGCGACGAAGGTCGCGCGCACGTAGGTCGCGGCGCCGGGGTGTGGCGGGGCATAGAGCGCGCCGGCGACGAGCGGGATCTCGTCCGCGCAGGTGCGGAGCAGGCGCTCGCCGACGACGTTCGCGTCGGTCTCGGCGATGAACGACGCGCAGCGCGCGTAGGTGGCGCTGCGCAGGCGGCCCCAGCGCGCCTCTTCGCCCAGCCGTCGGCGCTGGCTCAGCAAGATTCGTCGCTCGCGGGCCCGGTCGACCGCGACGAGGAGCGCGTCCCCCGTGAGCGGTCGCATCACCGCTTGGAGCACGCCGAGCGCCATGGCGTGCGTGGCGTCCTCGAGCTCCGAAGGCGTGACGAGCACGATGACGTCCACCTGCGGGTGGAGCGCGCGGAGGTGGTGGACGAAGGCGAGCCCGTCCCCGCGCGGCAGCGAGAGCGAGACGATGGCGAGGTCGATATCACCCCGCGCGAGCCGCTCGAGCGCGTCGGGGATGCGGGTATGCACCTCGACCTCGTCGCCGCGCTCTTGGAGCACGCTCGACGCGAAGGCGCCGTCCTGGCTCCCCTCGCGCTCGCTCGGCGCGACGACCAGCACGCGCAGGGTCGGATCGGCCCAATCGATCAAGCCAGCCTCTCAGGGGGTGATGATGCCGTCACGGCGGGGCCCACCCAGAAGAGATACCACGGAAACCGCAAACCCGTGCCTCGCTGCGTGCCCGTGCCCGTGCCGTTGCCGTGCCTGGCCGTGCCTGGCCGTGCCTGGCCGGTCCCCGTCGGAGCGTCGCTGCGTGTCGCCCTGCCCATGGACGGGTTCCTACGTCCGGGTCCTCAGAACCTGTCGCCTCGCGCGTGGCCGTTCTCCCTCGCAACGTACGCCCGGGTCCTCGGCGCGGTCGCTTCAACCGAGCGCCTCGAGCTCCCCATCGAAGACGTGGCGCGCGGGGCCGCGCATCCAGACGGGCTCGCCCTCCGCGCCGACCGTCAGCTCGAGCAGGCCGCCGGGCAGGCGGATGGGGATCGGCACGTGTCGCGCGGCGCGGTTGGTCACCACGGCGGCGACCGCCGCAGCGCAGGCGCCGGTGCCGCAGGCCCGTGTCCAGCCGGAGCCTCGCTCGAGCACGTCGAGCACGAAGCCATCGCGGCCCTCGATCGTCGCGGGGCGCGCGAAGCCGACGTTGGCGCCCTCCGGCAGCCGCGGGTCCCGCTGGACGGCGGGGCCCAGGCTCAGCCGCTCGAGGCCCTCGGCGAAGGTCACGAGGTGGGGGTTTCCCATCGACACCGCGGTGAAGGGCACTCCCTCCAAGAAGGGCGCGTCGACGAGCGGCGCCGACGCGTCGAGGGGGAGGTCGCGCGGTGAGAGGCTCGGCGCGCGCATGCGGACCTCGACGATGGCGGCGCGACCCTCGGACGACACCAGGCGGCTCGGGTGCGGGCCTGCCCCCGTCTCCACGACGAGGACTGCATCATCGACGATTCGACCACGGGAGGGCGCCTCGTTCGAGGGAGCGCCCGGTCCGAGCCGCGCCCCGAGGCCGAGCGCGCGCCGCGCCAGATGCCAGACGACGCAGCGCAACCCGTTGCCGCACATCTCGGCGATCGAGCCGTCGCTGTTGATCACGTGCATGGAGGGGCGGTCCGCGTCGACCACGAGCACGCCATCCGCCCCGACGCCCGTGTGCCGGTCGCAGATCGCGCGCGCGTCGTCGGGCGTCCGCCCGCCCCACGCGGCCGCGTCGACGAGCACGAAGTCGTTGCCGAGCCCTTCGTATTTGGAGAACGCCAAACCCATTCCCCGGAGCGTAGCGCGACTCGGGCCATCGAGCGCCCGTGGGAGGCGTCCCCCTCCCGCCGCCTCCTCTCCGATGGGCTCCGCGGCGACGCCGCCAGGCGGGTCGCGGATGTCGCGTCGGCGTCGAGGTCGAGGCTCGCTCCGTGTGGCGCGACCCACGCTACCGAACGACTCCACGGCGTGGTCGCTTGCAGATGAAGTCGCGGGTGCTGTTGCAGTTGATGTCGTTCAGGATGTTCCCGCCGCTGCCGCCCCACTCCACACAGATCCCATCGCCGCTCGGCTCTCCGCTCCGCCAGTTCAGCTCGTCGACGGTCACCGCTTGGCCTTCGACGTCCCAGCGCCAATTGGCAGGGGCGGGGTCGTTGGCCCCGTTTCGTTGAAGTCCGATCCACACCCGCGTCGAGCCCCCGCTCGGATGCACGGGACCCCAGACCGCGTCGCGCTCCGCCGGGTTGTTGCGCCACTCCATCAGATACGCGTTCCGAGCCGCGCAGGCGCTGATGGCGTTCGGTCGGCTGACGACGTTGGGGTTGTGCCAGTAGCAGGTGGTGCCTCGGGTGAGCAGGCGCGTCGCGCCAGTGCTCCCGCCGTCGCACTCGATCGCCAAGCAGTCTCCCCGGCAGCCATCGCCGCTCACCCGGTTGCCGTCGTCGCACACCTCGCCGTAGGCGGGGTCGATGAACCCATCTCCGCAGACGCCGCAGATCACCCCAGGCGGACCGTCTTTGCCATCGCAGTCCCGGTCGACTCGGTCGCACGGGTCGGGCGCGCCTGGGTAGATCATCGGGTTGTCGTCGTTGCAGTCCCCTGGCCCGTTTGGACATCGGAACGAGCCGACATACGGGATGGAGGCATCGCAATAGCCGTCACCGTCGTCGTCGCAGCCCTCATCGGTGACGCCATCGCAGTCGTCGTCGACGTCGTTGCAGATCTCGGCGGCCGGAGTCCCGGGCGTACACACGTTGGCCACGCCACCGCTGCACCACGCCACGGTGCGGCGACAAGCGCCGACACCACACGAGCGGGGGCCGCGGTCCAGGTTCGTACACATCCCAGGGGTCATCGCGAGGCACGTGCCGCCGGTCGGTGATTGGCACTCCCCGTCGCACGTGAGCGTCACGGCACCCGCACCCTGCCGCGGGCAGTACCAACTCGCGTCGAGGCACGCACCGGTCCCGTCGCAAGCTCCGTCGGCCACGCTCGCGCGCCGCCGACAGCTGGCCCCCTCGAACCCGGCGAACCAACCGTTGCAGTCGACCGCGCCACACTCCGCGTCGGGGTCGGCGCCGAACGGGATGGCCGAGCACGTCCCCTCGAGCCCCGGCAGGTTGCACCGCGCGCACGTGCCCGAGCACGC
Source organism: Myxococcales bacterium (assembly GCA_019637115.1). GTDB lineage: Bacteria > Myxococcota_A > Polyangia > Polyangiales > Houyiibacteriaceae > JACKEH01. Next base: position 13,781 of record JAHBWH010000167.1, read on the forward strand.
GCTCGTGCAGCACACGCCGTCGACGCAGAGCCGGCCTCCGCCGCACTCCGGGGTTCGTGCGCAGGGGGCACCCGGCGGAAGGGTCGGCACACAGGTCATCCCGTCGCAATGTGCGCCCGGGTCGCACTCTGCGTCGCTCGTGCACCGCTCAGGGCAACGTGGAGGAGTCTGAGCTTCCTCGCCCGTGCAGTAGATGTCTCGGAAGAGCCCACACTCGAGCGCGAGCGTGTCCGAGGTGCACGCGCGGTCATCGGGCACGCCGCTGACGGTTCCACACGTCCCGGAGGCGCTGCAGGTCCGATCGCCGCGGCTCCCTTGGCACGTGATCGGATCATCGCAGGCGAGCCCCTCGCCCCCGAAGGTCGGGCAATCCGTCGGCGCCAGGCACTGGACGCAGCGCGAATCCGCCGTGCACAGGCGCGTCCCTTCGCACGTGCTCCGCTCCGGCCGCGCGAGCGTCGCTTCGCAGACTGGCCGACCACTCGCGCAGCGGATCACTCCGTCGAAGCACGGCGCGTCGCGAGGCGTGCATGGCTCGCCCTCGCGGCAGGCCGCGCACTCGCCGTCCGGCGTGCAGACGAGGTCCGCTCCGCATGGCGCTCCCGCGGGGCGGCGCGGACCGTCTTGGCAGCGCGGGGTGCCCACGCTGCAGTCGACCGCGGCCACGCGGCACGGGTCGGCCGACGCGCAGCTCATGCCGTCCTCACAAGCCACGCAGCTCCCGTCCGGCGCACAGACCGCCCCGTCGGCGCAGGGGGTCCCGGCCGCACGGAGCGTTCCGTCCACGCAGACCGGCGAGCCGCTGGCGCAGTCGAGGTTTGCTTCGACACAGGGCTGCGATCCCGTGCACGAGGCGCCACCCCGGCACGGGATACACACGGCATCCGGGTTACAGACGGCGTCGACCCCGCACGGGGTACCAGGCTCGCGGGGTCCGAGGTCCTTGCAGCGTGCGGCGCCGGACTCGCACGAAATCTCACCGCGCCGACATGGGTCGCCGACTTCGCAGCCGGTGCCAGCGTCGCCGCACCCGACGCAGCTGCCCTCGCCATCGCACACGCGCCCCTCGTCGCAGGGGGTGCCGGCGGGAATCGGCGCGCCGACGCGGCACGTGAACGTGTCGAGATCGCAAACGCCTCGATCGCGGCACGGATTCGACGACTCCGGGCAACCTCGGTCCTCGTCGCAGCTCCGAACGCAGCTCGGCTCGCATCCAGCGCCTGCCGCGTTGTCGCTCGCTTCATCGCACTCTTCGCCTTCGTCGACGACGCCGTCACCGCAGCTGCAGCGCAGGATCGACGAGCACGTGAGCGCCGCACCACACGGGACGCCGGGCGACAGCTCGGGGCAGGGATCGATTGCGCCGTCGAGCGCTTCACCCGCGTCGACCTCGACCGCGTGGCAGAACAGGCTCCCAGGATTGGCTCCTGGGGGACACTCGTCCGTACAAGCGGAGAGCGCGAGCACGAGGGGCGCGAGTCGCGCCAGCCGGCCCCATCGCGTCGGGGCCCGGTCGAGGACCTGCTTCACGGCGAACCTCCCGAATCGAGGATGTGAAACTCCACTCGCCGGTTGGCGGCGCGACCCAACTCGGTGTCGTTGGACTCCACCGGGCGGCTCTCTCCGAAGCCTTCGGCTAGCACCGCGTGCGCGTCGATCCCGTGCTCGATCAGCCAGCGGCGCACGCTCTCGGCGCGGCGCTGGCTGAGGACGCGGTTGTGGTCTTCAGGTCCGACCGAGTCGGTATGTCCCTCCACCCGGATCCGTCGGATCCCGGCGGCGCGAATCGCATCCGCGACGGCCATCAACACTGGGAAGCTCGCTTCCAAGATGACCTCGCGATTCGTCGCGAAGTACACCGGGCGGCTGATCTCCAGCTGGTCCCCACGGATGCGTACGAGCCCCGGGCACCCATGGCGCGCGGGATCTTCGCTCGGCGCGCCGGCTTCGTCCGGACAAGCGTCGACAGCGTCCGGGATCGTGTCGTGGTCTCGATCGGGGAGCGGGCACCCGCGTCTGGCAGGGTCGGGGTGGCGCCCGTGGTGCTGGTCGGGGCAGACATCATCGGGATCGAGCACGCCATCACCATCTCGGTCGCCAGCAGGACACCCGAGACGTTCCGGATCGGGCGCGTCGCCGTGATGCACCGACGGGCAGCGATCGAGCGCGTCGGGGACGCCGTCGCGATCGAGATCGCCGAGCGGGCATCCAGGATGGCTCGGGTCGGGGTTCGCGCCCTGCGGCGTCTGCGGGCACTCGTCGATGGCGTCGGGGACGCCATCCCCGTCGGCGTCCTCTGCCGGGCACCCTGGGCGGTGGGGATCGGGGTCTGCGCCTTGCGGCACGGTCGGGCAGACGTCTCCCTCGTCGGGGACGCCATCCCCGTCGGCGTCTCGGGGCCTCACTCGGGGATCACCGAAGAATCCGACGCTGATCCCGAACATCAACAACACCGAATGGCGGCCCAGGGGGTCGCTCGCCCACTGCGCCCGAACGAAGGGTCCGACGCGTAGGCCGTTGACCAAGGCGTGCTCGTATCCGGTCCCGACGTCGAACCCACTTCGAACGATCTGTCCCGACGTGCCGAGCACGTAGTGCACGTCGATCCAGCCGTCGTGATGGGCCCATCCGAGCAAAGCGCCCCAATGGAATCGGAGGCCGGCGCGGCCACCGATCCAGTGGGTTCGGTCGGGGGACTCACCGCTGGTCAAGAAGCCCGCGGAGGCTCCGCCGTGAAGTCCGAGCCAAGGCATCAGGTTCAGCTCGAGCTGAAGGGCGCCGCCTGCGCCGAGCCCGAAGAGTGAGCGGTTTCCTTGATCGAGCGCGTGCTGCCCGAAGGCTTCGACGCTGGCGCCGAAGCGCTGTTGAGCGCTCGCGGACGGGGGCGCCCACGGACCATAGAGCACGACCAGAGCGGCGATGATGGTGCGCGATGTCCTGGTCATGAGCGAGCGCCTCGACGTGCAGCTTGCACGTGAGGAGCGACCCGTGGTGAACCTACTTCCATCGGCGCACGAGGTGTCAGCGTTGGCGGCGTCTCGGGGGCCGAGAAGGGGCCTCCTCCCGGCCGATGGACGCAGGGGTCTCCGATGCTCTAGGATCAAAAGATGAACCCCGCTCGTCGTGCCCGAGCGCGCGCCCTCCGGGCCGCGCGCGCCGTGACCCTCGGCTCCGCGCTCGTCGCGTGCAGCTCGAGCCACACCGTCGAGCTCGACGCCGCCACCGATGCGTCGCCCGACGCGCCGGTCGCGGACGCGGGGCGCGACGCACCCCTCGTCTGCCCCCCGATCTTCCCGCCGACCACCGAGGAGTGTTGCGAGGCCGAGGGAGGCTTCTGGGAGGACGGACGGTGCATCGTGGCCGTGCCCGGCCCCTTCGTCCCACCCCGCATGGTCTGACGTGGGCACCCTACGGGTCGCCGTCGGCACGTCGCCGCTCCGGTCCGAGCACGAGCGCTTGATTCGGACGGCGCTCCGGCGCGGGGATCCGAGCCCCGAGGACGTCCTCGCGGGAGCCCGCCTCGAGGCCACCTACTCCGAGCGCGCGCTCCGACTCGCGCGCGAAGCCTGGCGCGCGCGGATGGTCCACGAGCATCGCTCGGCCGCCGTCTTCGCGCGCCTACTGCCCCAGCTCATGCGCGCCGAGGCCGCGCTCGAGTATCGGACCACGGTGCTGCGGATGGGCATGGACGAGCTCCGCCACGCGGCCCTCTGCGGGCGGGTCGTCGAGCTCCTCGGCGGCGTCGCGGAGGCCGAAGCCGAGCTCGCGACCGAGCCGCTCCCGGACCACGAGGACGCGACGCCACGAGAGGCGGCGCTCCGGAACGTGCTCTTCGTCGGCTGCCTGAGCGAGACCGTCGCGCTCGCCCTCCTCGCCGAGGAGCGCGAGCTCACGCGCGAGCCGGCCATCGCCGCCGTCGTCACGCAGCTCGAGGCGGACGAGGTCCTCCACGCGAGGCTCGGCTGGAGCTACCTCGGCGAGCTCGCGCCGCAGCTCACGGACGAGGAGCGCGCGCGCACGGACCGTTATCTGCGCGTCGCCTTCGCCCACCTCGAGCGCGAGATGCACGCCGCGATGCCGGCGGCGACGGTGGACGAGCCGACGCGCGTGGAGCTCGAGGCGCTCGGCTGCATGCTCGGCGTGGAGGGCCGCGCGCTCTTCGCGGAGACGATGGACGCCGTCGTGCTCCCACGCCTCGAGGACCACGGGCTCGCCGCGCGGCGCGCGTGGGCAGAGCGCCGGGCGTGACGTGAGGACGCGCGTTGACCCGTGAGCGCGGGCGTCCCGCCGTGTCTGAGTCCGCGTCCGCGTCCGTGTCCGCGTCCGTGTCCGCGTCCGTGTCCGCGTCCGTGTCCGCGTCCGTGTCCGCGTCCGCGTCCGCGTCCGTGTCCGCGTCCGTGTCCGCGTCCGAGTCCGACTCCGAGTCCGCCCGCGTCCGCGTCCGAGTCCGACTCCGAGTCCGCCCGCGTCCAAGCGTCCGCGTCCGACTCCGAGTCCGACTCCGCGCCCGCGCCCAAGGTCTCGGGCTGGCCCGTGAGCCGCGATTCCGCCCGAACGGCGTGACGTCAGAACCTGAAGGCCCGTCACGTCTGCGCTTCGTGGCATCCTCCCTGCCCATGACGGCCCTCCGCTTCGTCACCGCCCCTCAGGCGGCCGCGCGGCTCGACGCCGCGCGCGCGTGGCTGCGCGCGCGGGCGGCGGACGAGCCGCTGCGCGTGGTCGCGCCGACCCGCGAGGCCGCCGTGCGTCTGGTGCACGAGCTCGTCTCCCGAGGGGCTCCGACCGCCGAGGCTCCCGCCGATCGGGGCGCGGTCTTCGGCTGGGAGGCCTTGAGCGCGGGCGCGTTCGTGGTGCGCCTCGCGCTCGGCCCGCTCGCCGACGCGCGGCGGACGCCCGCGGGCCGGCTGGCGCTCGAGGCGCTCGCGGCGCGCGCGATCCACCGGCTCCGGGCCGAGGGAAAGCTCGGTCGGTTCGCGCCGATCGGCGATCTCCCGGGGCTCGCGCGCGCGCTGGCGGCGACCTACGAGGAGCTCCGCGCGGCGGGCTACCGCGCCGCGCCTGAAGGTGGCCCCGCGGACGCCGTCCTGCGGGACGACGACCTCGAGGCGTTGCTCGCCGCGCTCGCGCACGAGGCGCGCTCGGCGTCGCTCGCGGACCGGGCGGAGGTGCTCGCCGCGGCCGCGGAGGCCGCGCGCGGCTCGACCTGCCCGACCCTCCTGCTCGACGTGCCGCTCCGCGCGCGCGGCGAGCAGGCGCTCGTCGAGGCGCTCACCACGGCGCCGCTCTTCGTCGCCGTGCCGACCGGCGACCCCTCCGTCGCGCGTTATCGCGCCGCGCTGCAGACGCCCGCCGAGCCCCTGACGGACCCTGGCGCGTCCGATCTGGCGCGGGCGCGCGTCGGGCTCTTTCGGGCGGGCCTCGCCGCGTTGCCCGTGCCTCCTTCCGGGCTCGCCGCGTCGTCGCCGCCTCCTTCGGCGGCGTCGGTGGTGCCGCCTCCCGCAGGACCTCCCGCAGGGGTCTCACCTCCCGCAGGGGTCTCGCCTCCCACGAGCGCGTCACCGCCCGCCAGCGCGTCACCGCCCGCCAGTGCGTCACCGCCCGCCAGCGCGTCACCGCCCGCCAGCGCGT
>JAHBWH010000168.1 GCA_019637115.1 Myxococcales bacterium
GGGTCCGTGTCGGGGTCCGTGTGGGGGTCCGCGTCGGGGTCCGTGTCGGGGTCCGTGTCGGGGTCCGTGTCGGGGGCCGTCTCGGGGTCCGTGTCGGGGGGGCGTTGGAGGCCGCGTTAGCGTCCCGAGCCGGGGGTCGCGGGTGGAACGTGAACGTCGTCACGGGTACGCTCCGCCGCGCGATGACCCACCCCTTCGAGCCTCGCGGCGTCTGGCCCGCCCTCGCCACCCCCTTCACCGACGAGGGCACCCTCGATCTCCCGGCGTTCCGTCGGCTCGTCCGTTTCGTCGTAGCCGAGGGCGTCAAGGGGGTCGTTCCCTGCGGGACCACTGGCGAATCACCGACGCTCAAGTGGGAGGAGCACGACGAGCTCTTGGTCGCGACGGTCGAGACCGTCGACGGCGCGTGCGGCGTGCTCGCGGGGACTGGGAGCAACAACACCCAAGAGGCCATCCGCGGCACCGACGACGCCAAGCGCCACGGCGCGAGCGCCGCGCTGCTCGTCGACTGCTATTACAACGGGCCGAGCAGCCTCGAGCTCCGGCGCGAGTACTACGAGCGCGTGCTCGGGGCCGTCGACGACATCCCCATCGTCCCCTACATCATCCCGGGTCGGACCGGCTGCGAGCTCGGCGCCGAGGACCTCGCGATGCTCCACCTCGCCGCGCCGGAGCGGGTGCCGGCGGTCAAGCAGGCCACGGGCGATCTCGATCGGATGCGCTACGACCGCTCGCTCTGCGGCCCCTCGCTCGCGATCCTGAGCGGAGACGACGACCTCACGCTCCCGATGATGAACGACCCGGGCATTCAAGCCTCCGGGGTCATCAGCGTGATGGCCAACCTCGTCCCGCGAGCGCTGAGCGAGATGGTGGCGGCGCGAGCGAAGGGGCAGATCGGCCGCGCCGGCGAGATCGCGAGCCAGATCGGGCCGCTCCTGCGCATCGTCGGCGTCCGCGCGCACGGGGTGCGGCGGCTCCCCGACGGACGCGAGCTGCAGGTCGAGGACAAGTTCCGCAACCCGGTGCCCCTCAAGGCCATGATGGCGGGGCTCGGGATGATCGGCAGCTACTGCCGCCGCCCGCTCGGGCCGATGTCGCCGCCGGCGGTCGCGGTGTGTCGCGACGCGCTGCGGGCGGTGCTCGAGGCGGCGCCCGAGTACCTGCGGCCGATCGAGGAGCACTTCGACGTGAAGATCGAGGAGCGCCTCGCGAACGACGATTATTGGCGCTGAGCGCTTCCAGGTGACGACCGAGGAGCGGTTCGCGAACGACGATGTTCGGCGCTGAGCGCTTCGACGCGAAGATCGAGGAGCGGCTCGTGAACGACGATGTTCGGCGTGAGCGCTTCGACGCGAAGATCGAGGAGCGGCTCGTGAACGATGATGTTCGTCGCTGAGCGCTTCGACGCGAAGATCGAGGAGCGGCTCGCCAACGATGATGTTTGGCGCTGAGCGCTCGGCGTGAAGCTCGAGGAGCGCCTCTGCGAACGATGATTATAGGCGCTGATCGAGCTCGAGCACCGCGCCGTGGTCGACCAGGCAGAGCCGGTCGGCCACGCTCGCGTCGCCGCCGGCCTCCATCGCCAAGAGGAACGCCGTTCCGTGCGCCTCGCGCGCGATGTCGATGCTCTCCTGCATGCGCCGGACCTGCTCGTCGGCCTCCGCGCTCACGTAGAAGTCGTCGACGAAGATGAGCTCGGGCTCGTAGGCGATCGCGCGCGCGAGGGCCGCGAGGCGCTGCCGGTCGCGGGTGAGCTCGAAGGGCATCCGGTGCGTATGCTCGTCGAGGCCGACGAGCCCGAGGACCTCTCGCACCTTCGCCTCGAGGGCGTGGTCGTCGAGGTCGAAGTGGTAGCGCAGGGGCAGCGCGACGTTGTCGAAGAGCGAGAGGTTCGCGAGGAGGCCGCCGTCATCCTCGAAGACGAAGCCGAGCTTCGGTGGGCTCGCGGGCAGCTCCTCGATGCGCCGGCCGCGGTAGATCACCGCCCCGCTGGTCGGAGGGAGCAGCCCGCTCGCGACCCGCAGCAGGACGCTCTTGCCCGCGCCGTGCTGGAGCACGACCCCGACGACCTCGGCCTCGTTCACCGTGAGCGAGACGTCCGTCAGGACGGCTTGATCGCCATCTCGGAGCGAGACCCGGTGGAGCTCGAGGAGGGGGGCTTGGGGCATCGGAGGGCAGGGGAGGAGCTGGTGCTTGGACGGGAGCGCAGAGCGTCCCTCGTGAACGGTGGTCCGCTGGGCTCGTACTGCGTCGGCGAGCGCGCGCGACGGCGCACCACCGAACGACGTGGAGCGTACGCCAACGGGCCGCGCGTGACCTCTTCGACTGCGCCACCGACGTCGCGGGGGTAGCATCCGCGAGGTGGAAGCCTTCCGCTCGCTGGGCGCGCTCGCCCTCGGGGTGTCCCGCTACCTCGCCGAGCTCGTCGAGCTGCTCGGGCGGTCACTCTACGCGCTCGCGCGGCTGACGAGCCAGGCGCGGAGGGTCGTCACCCGCGTCACCACGCTCCAGGTCTTCTACACCGGCTTTCAGTCGGTCGTCCCGCTGACCCTCGCGTCGGTCGCGATCGGCGTGCTCGTGCTCTCGATCAGCCTCCGCTACCTACCCGTGGACTACGTCCAGGGGATAGCCTCGATCGTCATCGTGCGCGAGGTCGTGCCGCTCGTGACGATGTTCCTGCTGATCGGACGCTCGGGGACGGCGATCACCATCGAGGTCGGCACCATGAAGCTCAACGACGAGCTGGACGCCCTCCAGATCATGGGCATCCCGGTCGACCAATACGTGATGGTCCCTCGGCTGCTCGGGATGGTCATCGCGTTCGTGCTCCTGCTAATCTACGGCATCCTCTTCGGCCTGCTCGGCGGCTACTACGGCACCGCGCTCGTGGACTGGAACCTGCCGGCGTATCCCGTCACGGACCTGCTCGAGGGCATCGAGCCGAAGGATTTCTTCGTCGCGGTGCTCAAGGTCGCCCTCTTCGGGGTGATCGTCGCGCTGACGGCGATCCAGCACGGCCTCCAGGTGCAGCGCTCGCGCCGCGAGATCCCGATCGTCACGAGCCGAGCGGTCGTGCGCTCGCTCCTCCTCTGCTTCATCGTCAACACCGCGGTCTCGATCAGCCTGAACTGACCCTCACGTCAGCGATCTCGTCTCGGCGGGGATGGCGTCTCGGCAGGGGATGGCGTCTCGGCAGGGGATGGCGTCTCCGCAGCGACCGTGCGTGGTCCGAACGGCTCTACGGACGGGGGGGTGGTGCGCCAAAGGCGGCTCGTCTGCGCGTCACGGGCGGCCCCTGGCGGGGGGCGAGCGTATTGGTGGTGGGTCGGGTGAGCGCAGTTCGCTTTGTCGGGAGGAGCCGCGCGCCGACATCTGGCGCCGAGTCTGCGCATGCCGAGCGGGGCGAGCGAGGTTATCCTCCCCTTCAGGAACCCGTGGCCGAGTCCTCGACCAACCTCGTCATCGGCCGGTCGCGCGACTGCGACCTCACGCTGAAGGACCCGACCGTCTCGGGGCGGCACGCTCGTCTCACGTGGCAAGAGGGGAAGATCCTCGTCGAGGATCTCGGCTCGGCCAACGGCACCTTCGTCGGGGGCCGCCGGGTCGAGCGCGCGCTCATCCGGCCAGGCGACGACGTCCGCCTCGGGCGCGCGTCGCTACCCTGGAGCGCGTCGGCCTTGCGCCCCTTCCTGCGGGTCGGAGGCAAGGACACGATCCTCGGCGAGTCCATCCCGGGCAGCCGCTTCATCTGCGGGGCTTGCGGCACGCGGGGCATGATGCCGGCTGGCTTCAAGGGCGGCGTCCTCCGCTGCGGCGCCTGCGGGCAGCGCCTCATCGTGTCGCAGCCGGGCCGCCGATGGCCCGGCGCCGTGATGTCGATCGCGGCCATCGCGGTCCTCGCGGCTGGCGTCACTTGGGCGGTCCGTGGCGGCAGCGAGAGCCCGCTCTCTCGGGCCGCGAGCCTGGTCAGCGAGCAGCGACAAGCCGTGCAGGCCTCGAGCCCTCAGGAGGCGTCGATCCGGGTCCACACGCTCGCCAAGGTCGTCGAGGCGATCGACTCGAGCCATCCGGTGACGCGAAACGAGGCGGTGCGGCTCGCCGCGCTGGACCAAGGGTCCTTTCGCGTAGAGCAGGTCGCCCGCATCTGGAGCCACGTGCGGAGCCAGTGGCGCTACGTCAACGACCCGCGGGGCGACGAGTACTTCGCCACGGCAAGCGAGACGATCGGCAACGGCTACATCGGCGACTGCGACGACTTCGCCATCGTGCTCGTCGCGATGATCCAGGCCATCGGCGGCGACGCGCGCATCGTGATGATGGATGGACCTCAGGGAGGACACGCCTACGCCGAGGTCTGCCTCCCGGATTCCAGCGACGACGTACGCGACCGCCTGGCCGCACACTACCGCCGCAACCGCGACCCGAGCCTCGGGAACCAGACCATCCGAACGATCCACTTCCGCCCCGGCCACGACTGCATGCTCTGGCTCAACCTGGACTGGAACGCGGGCGTACCGGGGGGCCCCTACGAGCCGGAGCGCTGGGCGGTGGCGATCTACTCGGACGGACGCACCGAGACGCTCGCGCCCGCGGGCTCGCTCGACGAGAGCATGGCGTCCGCGAACGGGACGGGCGCGTCGAACGGCGCGCCGAGCACGTCAGGGATGGTCGCGGCGCCCCCCTGACGTCCGGTTCATCGGCCCCCGCTCTGGTCCTCGGCCCCGGTCATCGGCCCCGGTCATCGGCCCCGGTCATCGGCCCCGGTCATCGGCCCCGGTCATCGGTCCTCGGCCCCGGTCCTCGCCCCGGTCAGCTCACGGTCATCGGCCCCGGTCCCAGAAGTCGGACAGCAGCGCCAAGAGCCCAGTGGGCCCACCCGCGCGGCGGCCCAGCGGCGCCTGGCCACTGCCCGCCCGAAAACGACTCGGCAATCCCCGCCGCATGGGGTATGCGGCCCCGCATGTCCCTCGCGAGCATCTTCAGCGCACCCGCCCGACGGTCCGCTCCGAAGCGGCCGCGGAGCGCCCCTCCACGGCTCTCGGGGGCATATCCCTTCGTGGGGCACATGGTCGAGTTCCAGCGGAACCCCTTCGACCTGCTGCAGCGCGCGTGGCGCGAGGGCGGCGAGCTCGTCGAGATCGAGCTCCTGCGCCAGCCCACGGTGCTCGTCACCGGCCCCGAGGCCAACGAGGCGTTCTTCCGCGCGCCCGACGACCAGCTCTGCCGCCGCGAAGCGTACAAGCTGATGACGCCGATCTTCGGCGAGGGAGTCGTCTTCGACGCGCCCGGCTCGCGCCTCGACGAGCAGATGCGCCTCGTGATGCGCTCGCTCCGCGACGAGCCGATGCGTCGCTACCCGTCGCTCGTGGTGCAAGAGACCGAGCGCCTCGTCTCCCAATGGGGCGACGAAGGTGAGATCGAGCTGCTCCACTTCTGCAAGGAGCTCTTCCTCTACACGGCCACCCGCTGCCTCATGGGCGAGGACATGCGCGCGGGCGTCGACGCCGAGTTCGAGACGCTCTACGGGAACCTCGAGAAGGCGATCAACCCGATCGCGTATTTCTACCCGCACCTGCCGATCCCAACGTTCCAGCGTCGTGACGCCGCGCGGGCGCGCCTCGTCGAGCGCGTGACCGAGACCATCGAACGCCGGTTGCGCGCGGCCTCGCCCCCCGACGACGGCCTGCAGCGGCTCATCGACGGCCGCTACACGGACGGCGAGCGGATGACGCCGCACGAGATCACGGGTGTCCTCATCGCGATCATCTTCGCGGGCCATCACACGAGCGCCGGCACGCAGACGTGGACGCTCATCGAGCTGCTCCGAAACCCCGCGGTGATGCGACGCCTGCGCGCCGAGACCGACGCCCTCTGGGACCGCGGTGACGCGCTCGACCTCCGCGCGCTCCGGGACCACCGCCTCGGCCGCAACGTGCTCCGCGAGACGCTGCGCCTCCACCCGCCGCTCATCTTCCTCTTCCGCAAGGTCCTCCGCGACTGGCAGTACAAGGGGTGGGTGGTCGAGGCCGGCAAGATGCTCTGCGCCTCGCCCGCCGTCAGCCACCGCGTCCCCGAGACCTATCCCGACCCCGAGCGCTTCGACCCCGAGCGCTTCGAGCGCGGTGAGGCCGACAACCCCTTCGCGTACATCGCGTTCGGCGGCGGCAAGCACAAATGCACCGGCAACGCCTTCGGCCTGCTGCAGATCCAGGTCGTGACGCAGACGCTGCTGCGCGACTTCGACTTCGAGCTCGTCGACCCGCCCGAGAGCTACGTCCACAACTACAAGACCGCGACCGTGATGCCGCAGGCGCCCGTGCGCGTCCGATACCGCCGGCGCGCCAAGGAGCGCGCCCGCGTCGCGGTCCCCGCCGCCCTCGAGAAGCAGCCCGAGCGACGGCTGCAGCTCCTCCCCGACCGGCCCGTCCGTGTCCGCATCGACCGGCAGCTCTGCCAGGGCCACGCCGTCTGCGTGAGCGAGGCGCCGGGCATCTTCGAGCTCGACGCGCGCGGTGAAGGCGAGGTGAAGAACGCCACGCCGGGCAGCGAGGCCTTCGATCGCCTCGCGCGCGCCTACGAGCATTGCCCAAACCACGCGATCCTCGTCGAGCAGGACTGAACCGCGAGGCGTCCGCCGTCCGACCCCTCCCCATTTCGACCCCTCCCCACTTCGCGAGAGCCAGAGCCATGACCACGACCGTCGAAGCGATCAACAAGAAGCCCACCCAGACCTTCTCGCGCGCCGAGCTCCAAGACACGATGGACGGTTGGCTCGAGGCGAACCGCAAGGCGGAGGCCGCTGGCGATTGGGTCACCTACCTCGGCCCCTTCTACACGGACGACGCGGTCTACCGATGGAACATCGGCCCGAACGAAGAGTTCGTGGCGCGCGGTCGCCGCGAGATCGAGGACGTCGCCATCGGCTACCAGATGAAGGGCTTCGAGGGCTGGTCGTACCCGTACACCAAGGTCCTCATCGACGAGCAGCTCGGAGAGCTCGTCGCGTTCTGGCGCCAGGTCGCGCCCGTCAAGCGCGAGGACGGAAGCGACTACGAGGTCGACGGACTCTGCGGCTCGTGGTTCCGCTACGGCGGCAACGGCAAGTGGTCCGAGCAGCGCGACTTCTTCGACTTCGGCAACGTCTTCTCGCTCCTGGCCGAGCTGGCGGCCGACGGACACCTCAACCCGGTCATCAAGCAGAAGATCCAGGTAAAGGTGAAGAGCAAGACGCTGATGCGCGGCCACGAGCACCTGCGCCCGCCGACGAAGCTCAGCGAGCGACTGCGCCAGGGCGCGGCGGTCGCGAAGATCGTGCTCTTCGGCCGCTGACCGCTGCGGTACGAGCGCGACGCCCGTTCTTCCTTGGCCCTCCCGCGCTCTCGACCCATGATGGGCGCATGAGCGATCTACTGGCCGCGCTGCACCGGCGAATCGAGGACGAGATCGACGGCGTCACCGCGACGCCGGATGGTCTGCGCGCCGTCGTGGACGCGCGCTTCGGCGAGGTCACCCTCTGCATCGACCACGACGACGACGAGGAGATGGTGCGCGTCAGCGCCGCCGTCGCGCCCCCGGCCGGAGCAGGCCGGAGCTTCCTCGTCTGGTGCCTGGCGCTCAACGGCCGGTACTGGGACGTGAAGCTCGGCCTCGACTCGAAGGGCCGCTTGCTCGTCCACTCGGACCTCGACGCCGACGAGGGCGTGGACCCCGAGCGACTCTCCGAGGCGGTCGTCGAACGCGTCGAGGCGGTGGTGGACGTGCTCGACGACGACCTCGTCGAGTGGTTGCTCGAGCGCGACATGGGCACCCCAGACCAGCGCGAGCGCTGGATGAGCCGCGAGGACCGGGACGTCGAAGACGAATCCTGAGCCCGCGCGCCCTGCGCGTGTCCATGCCCGTGGTGCCCGTGCCCGTGTCCAAGTTGCCCGCGGACTCCGGACCCGGACGCGGACTCCCGGACCCGGACGCCGCCGAGAACGCCGGACGACGTGGGCCCGACCGCCCTCAAAGCCGAATCAAGCACGACCCCCAGTGCAGCCCGCTGCCCAGCGCGAAGAAGCAGACGAGCTGCCCCTCCTTCACCTTCCCGTCGCGACGCAGCTCATCGAGCAGGATGCCGATCGTCGCCGCGCTGGTGTTGCCGAAGCGAGCGATGTTCGACGGCGCCTTCTCTGCGGGCACGCCGAGCTGCTGCCGCACCGCGCCGTTGATGCGGTCGTTCGCCTGGTGCGCGACGAACCAGTCGATCTCGTCGAGGCTCACGCCGACCTTCTCGGCGACCTTCCGTACCGAACGGCTCAGCTCGACGACCGCGGTCTTCATCAGATCCTGCCCGAGCATCGTCGGGATGTGCTCCTCGCGGTGGAACATCTCGGGCGTGAAGTAGGGCCGGCTGCGGAAGCCGCCGCTCGGGATGTAGATGCGATCGAAGAGCCGCCCGTCGGAGTGAAGGTCGGCGCCCAGGAAGCCGCGCTCCCCCTCGGCCCGTCGCAGCACCATCGCCGCCGCGCCATCGCCGAAGAGCACCGCGAGCCCGCGGTGCCGGTTGCCGCGCGCCCACGCCTCCTCGCTCACGGGCCGGTCCGACTCGCCGTAGAGCACGTCCCAGTCTTCCCAGGGCATGAAGCCCGCGTGCGCGTCCGCGCCGATCAGCAGCACGGTGCTCGCGGCGCCCGTCTCGACCAAGCCGTTCGCCACCTGAAGCCCGTAGGGGATCGCCGCGCATTGCTGCCGGATGTCGAGCGCGGGCACCCGCGGGATGCCGAGCTTCGCGCCGAGCAGCCCCCCCGAACCCGGGAAGATGAACTCCGGCGTCATCGTCGCGAAGATGATGAAGTCGACGTCCTCTGGCTCGAGCCCCGCGTCCGCGATCGCCTTGCGCGACGCGATCAGCGCCAGGTCACTCACGCCCTCACCCTCGGCGACGAAGTGCCGCTGCGCGATGCCCGTGCGCGGACGGATCCACTCGTCGCTCGTATCCATCACCCGCGAGAGCTGGTCGTTCGTGACCGGCGTGCCGGGCACGTGGTGCCCCGTGCCGATGATCGTGATGCCCATCGATCGATTCCTCCGCGCGCGCACCTAGCAGGTCGCCCCCGACCCGTCATTGACGCGGCGCGGCAAGCGCGAGGTCTCGTCGCGCGAGCGAAGCTTGGCGCCGCGTCGCGCGCGAGGCCCCGTCACGCGGGCGAAGCTTGGCGGCGCGACGAGCGCGAAGCCTCGTCGGGCGAGCGATGCTTGGCGCCGCGCCACGACCGTGGGAAAGATGCCGCGTGGACCGCAAGCGCATCGCCCTCGTCGCCACCGGCGGCACCATCGACAAGACCTACGACGAGCTCCGGGGCGTGCTCGTCAACGACCTGTCGAACCTCGACGTCATGCTCGCGCAGCTCGAGCTCCACGGCGTCGTGCTCACGCGTGTCCCGCTGATGAACAAGGACAGCCTCGACATGACCCCCGAGGACCACACGCTCATCGCGAAGACGGCGGGCGTGATGGCCGAGTCGCACGACGGCGTCGTCGTCGTCCACGGCACCGACCGCCTCTCGATCACGGGCGAGCGCATCGTCGAGCTCGACCCCGAGCCCCCATCCCCCATCGTGCTCACGGGCGCGATGCGCCCCTTCCAGCTCCGCAACACCGACGCGATGCAGAATCTCACGGAGGCCCTCCTGGCGGTCCAGATCGCCCCGCCCGGCGTCTACGTCGCGATGCACAACCGCCTCCTCCGCTTCCCGGGCGTGGTCAAAGACCGAGCCCGAGGCACCTTCGTGCGCGCGGAGGAGGCGGAGTAGCGGCGGCGTTCGCTAACGACACTCTTGGGTGGTGGTCACGCAGGAGCTGCCGCTGATCGAGCATCCGCGGAAGCTTCTGGTCACCCCGCAGCCCGGCACCGAGTAGACCGGTGTCTCTGGGAAGGTCCCCGCCGGCATCCACCCCGAGCGATCGAGCGCGAGGCTGCAAGAGCAAGATGGATATCCCCCGAGGCCTCCAGTGGTCGGCGCGTTCACGACCGTAGTCCAACGAGGCTCGTCCACCCCGTCACAGTCATAGTCGAACGAGCCGTTGCTGCGCGGTGACGCGAAGAACGTCGTCTGGCCAGGAAACACGTTGCGGTTGTTGTCATCGCAGTCGCCGCCGGCTGCCACGTACCCACTTGGGGCCGTACATCCAACGCGGGTGTCCGAGTTGCGGCCAACGCCGTCGCCGTCGACGTCGCGGTAGAAGGTCATCGTGACGCCTTCGTCGATCTGGCCGTTGCAGTTGTCGTCGATGCCGTTGCAGACCTCGGCGCGTCCAGGGTGGATGTTCGCGTTCGTGTCGTCGCAGTCGATGTTTCCGGCCGTTGGGGCCCGGGTCGTCCACCCCGTCGCACAGCCGCTCGCCGGCCGACACACGCTCGCGGCGCTCGCCGCGGCGTAGGTGTCGCCGTCCACGTCTCGCCAGCACCGCGGCGCGCTCGCCGCGACGTCGTCGACCGCGCCCGAGCAGTTGTCGTCGATGCCGTTGCAGACCTCCGTGCGCCCTGGGTGCACGTTGGGGTTCGAGTCGTCGCAGTCCACGTTCCCCGCGGTCGGGGCGCGCTGGGTCCACCCGGTCGGGCACCCGCTCGCGGGACGGCAGATCGTGGCCGCGCCCATCGGCGCATATGAGTCGCCGTCGGCGTCGCGCCAACACTGGGGCGAGCCGGGCGCCACGTCATCGACGACGCCGTTGCAGTTGTCGTCCCGTCCGTTGCACATCTCGGCGACGGGGCCGACGCTACCCTGACATTGCAGCGCGCCCGAGACGCAGACCTCGGTGCCGCGGCGGCACTCACCGACATCGGTGCCACACGAGCCACCGCCGGTGCCCTCGTCGACGTTGCCGTCGCAATCGTCGTCGACGCCGTTGCAGGTCTCGAGGCGCGGCGAGACGCCACCCGCGCACGCGCCCCAGCTCCCGCTGGTGCACGTCTGGGTCCCGAGCGTGCAGGCGCCCACGTCCGTGCCACACGAGCGCGTCTCGCCCGTGACGCACGGGCACCCTTCGTCCACGGCGCCGTCGCAGTCCTCGTCGACCCCGCGCGGCTCACAAAGCTCCTCGGCCGGCAGGATCGCGTCGCAGCCCACCCACTCGCCCGCCTCGCACGTCTCGGTGCCGAGCCGACACGCGCCGACCTCGCTCTCGCCGCAGCTCCGGCTCAGCTCCTCGTCGACGAGCCCGTCGCAGTCGTCATCGAGCCCGTTGCAGATCTCGGGACCGGTCGGGATACACTCGGGATCGGCGTCCACTCCACCATCCGGTGTCGAGGGGCCGCCATCCGGCGTCAGCGGATCCGTGGGCCGCGCCCCGTCGGGCGCGTCGGGGTGGACGTCGAACGTTCCGTCCTCTCGCTCGCAGAGCCAATCCCCGACGGGGACGGTGTCGGGAGGACAGACGCAGCGACCGCCTTCGCGGATGAGGGTGCCGCAGGGGTTGTCGGGGAGGCTGCTGGGGCAGCCCATGAGCGCGCAGAGCGCCGCGACCAAGCTCGTTCGTACCATCGGGAAGCTCCTGGTTCGGGGCCCGAGACGGGCCGCCGAAGCAGGTATCGGCCGGTGAACTCGCGAGTTGCGTCGATTGCGTCGAGCGCCGCTACCTTAATGATCGTCTCATCGACAGCTCAATCGACCGGTCCCAGAGGCTATGCGCGAGCAAGAAGCGGTGCACTGCGACCAAGGGACTTCCGTTCCGCACGCTGTGCTTGGGTGCGTGCTGGTCGGTCCCGTCCTCCCGAACGCGGGGCACAAACCACCGCTGGTTGAGCAGCTCAGCGGTGGCTGAACCGACGTGGCGCCGTCGCAGTCGTAGTCGAAGCTCGCGAAGTCGAGGCACAGGCAGCCAAGCGTTCCGCAAGTGAAGCAGCCATCGCGTCCTCCGCTGGTGGTGCAAGTGGAGTTGTTGCCATTGCAGTGTCCTTGCGACTGAAAACCTGCTCCAGGATGGATGAGGTGACTGCGAGGGGCGCCCGTATCGACGCAGTCCCCGGGGCGGATCACCCACCCTGGCGGGCATTCACACGCGACCACCGTCTGGACATCTTCGGTGCGTCCGTAGCCGTCCCCATCGTGATCCGGATAACAGAGTGTGGTGTTCCCGATGGCGGCACGCGAGTCGTCGCAATCGCCGCCCACTGGAACCCAACGCGAGGCCGGGGCGCAACGGTACATGGACCTCGACGAGTCGCCGAAGCCGTCGCCGTCTTCGTCCCAATAGAAGAGCCGAGCACCGGTGTTCTCCGGATTGCCGCTCTCGATGTCGGGATCGTTGTCGTCCACGAGCCCGTCGCAGTCTCTGTCTCCTCCTCCGCATCGCTCCGGTCGCGGGCCTTGTGCGCCAACGCAGGTCTGCCACCGACCCGAGACACACACTTGAGACCCGATTTGGCAGGCGCCCACGTTGGTGTCTGAGCCGCACGGGCGCGAGGTGCCGTCGATGCAAGCGCACCCGCTGGGGGCGTCGTCGACGGTGCCGCTGCAGTTGTTGTCGCGGTTGTCGCAGATCTCCAACGCCGCCGGGTTGATGTCAGGGTCGCGATCGTTGCAGTCGTTGCCGTTGGTGACCCAGCCGGCACGAGGCGTACAGCGGAGCTCGCTCTCCGTCGGGTCGCCGAAGCCGTCTCCATCGCGGTCGATGTAATACCGCGTGGCCCTGGTGATCGATGGATCGCCCGTTCGGATGTCCGGGTCGGCGTCGTCCGTCAGGCCGTCGCAGTCGTCGTCGTCGCCGTTGCAGATCTCGGTCTGCGGGAACAGGGCGCCTACGCAGGCCTGCCACGCCCCCGAGACGCAAACCTGGCTGCCGATTTGGCAGTAGCCGACGTTGGTCGTCGGGCCGCACTCGCGGGACGTGCCCGTGATGCAGTCGCAACCGTCCGGGGCGTCGTCCGCCGTCCCGCTGCAGTTGTTGTCGATGCCGTCGCAGATCTCGGCCGCGGCCGGGTTGATGTTGCGGTTGTTGTCGTTGCAGTCGCCCGCAACGGGCACCCACCCCGGGATCGCGGTGCAGAGGAGGCGGCTGACGGCGGCATTGCCGTATCCGTCCCCGTCGCGGTCTTCGTAGTAGCGCGTTGCGCCGGTCCGCACCGGGTCACCCGTCGCGATGTCCGGGTCCTCGTCGTCGGTCAGGCCGTCGCAGTCGTCGTCCTGGCCCGAGCAGCGCTCCGTGACGGGGCCCTGCGCGCCGACGCAGGTCTGCCAGCTGCCGGCGACGCACGACTGTGAGCCGACGCGGCAGGCGCCGACGTTCGAGGTGCCGCCGCACTGGAGGATGGAGCCGTCAACGCAGTCGCAGCCGCCGGTGGCGTCGTCGATGGTGCCGCTGCAGTTGTTGTCGATGCCGTCGCAGATCTC
This sequence comes from Myxococcales bacterium, assembly GCA_019637115.1. Lineage (GTDB taxonomy): Bacteria > Myxococcota_A > Polyangia > Polyangiales > Houyiibacteriaceae > JACKEH01. Next base: position 13,374 of record JAHBWH010000168.1, read on the forward strand.
ACCCGCGGCGGGGTTGATGTTGCGGTCGTTGTCGTTGCAGTCGCCGGCCATCACGGCGTAGCCGGGCGGCGCCGAGCAGGCGAGCACGGTGTCGGTCTCGACGCCGAAGCCGTCGCCGTCGACGTCGCGGTAGAACGTCTGGTCGGGGTCCTCGTCGATGCGACCGTCGCAGTCGTCGTCACGGCCGTTGCAGATGTCCAGGATACCGGGCCGCACGTCGGCGTTGTTGTCGTTGCAGTCGTCGCCACAGAAGAGGCGTCCGTTCACGAGCGGGTTGCAGCAGCGGTCCGAGATGTGACCGTCGCCGTCGACGTCGCCCTCTGGACCCGCGATGGTGCTCGGATCGCAGTCTTCGTCGACGTGCATCGGGTCACAGACCTCGACGGCTCCGGGGTGGATGTCGGGGTTGGCGTCGTCGCAGTCGGTACCGCCGCACGCGGCGTCGGCGTAGCCGTCACCGTCGGCGTCGGGACACGAACCCTCACAGGTCCGCATCGACTCGAGGCAGGAGTCGGCGGGGCAGGGCGGGGGGGCCGCGACGCAGCCGCGCACGTCCGCCCCGGCCGCGGTGGGCTCGCAGCGCTCGACGCCGGTGCAATAGAGCCCGTCCGAGCAGTCGTCGTGGGACGCGCAAGTGGAGGGGCCGCCGTCGGGCTCCCCGCAGGAGCCGTCGCGCGCCGGGCCGTCGGGGCAGATGACTTCGGTGTCGCCACACGCCAGGCCGGACAACACCACTACCACGAGAAATGCACGGTTCATTCGCTGCTCCTGGCGGCGAAGTTACTGGGCATCCGGCAACGGGCAACCCGATTCTCGGGGCGAGGGGTGGGCAACAATTGACCAGCGGCAGAGTTCGAGAAGCACTCAGCCGCGAGGGGGAGCGCGGTTCTGGTGTGGGCGGACCCACGATGGCCCTGTTGTTCGCTCGTTGCCGGAGCGCGTCCTGGGCGCAGGTTTCAGCGTCCTCGTCGTGCGAGGGTGCGAGATCGGGAGCGAGCGACGGACGCGCCTCCATGCGGTTGTGCAGCGCGAACCCCACCCCAACGCGGCGCGAACCCCAACGCGGCGCGAACCCGCGGCTCCTCGGCTCACGACCTCGACCCGATCACCTGGGTTGGTGAAGAGGGAGGTGGCGGACGCTAGAGGATTCGAACCTCTGACCTTCGGCTCCGGAGGCCGACGCTCTATCCAGCTGAGCTAAGCGTCCTGGGGAGGCGGATAGGTAATCGAGTCACAGGCTCCGCGCAAGACCTCAACGGCTCAGTCGTCGCGTTCCGGCAGTGGGTAGGTGGAGACGCCGACGCGACGCCCGTCCGGGTCGCGGAAGTAGAGCGTGTGCTCGGTGCGGCCCTCGAGCGCGTGGCCACGCTCGGCGGCCGCGGCCCCGACAGCCTCGCGCTCGTGCGGGGAGGCCGCCGCGAGCGCGAGGAGCTCGAGCGAGCGCGGATCGGGAGACGGCTCGTCGGGGAGTGCGTGTTCGAGCATCAGCGTCGCGTCGCCGAGCCGGAGCCACACGGCTCGTTCGCCGTCCCGTCGTTCGACCTGGAGCCCGAAGACTTCGCGGTAGAAGCGCTCGAGGCGGGGCAGGTCGAGCGTGCGCAGCGCGAGGTGGTGGAGCTTGGGCATGAGTGGCTCTCGCGGGGAGGATCTCTTCCCGGCGTACGTAGCGCACCCAAAGCGGTCAGGCGCCTTTTCGGGACACGACTCGGCGCGGTATTGTCGAGGCGTGGATCTGCCGCAGCTGCTGATCGAGCGTGGGGGGGTGGACTCGAGGCGGGTCGAGGCAGCGCTGCGGCGCTCCCTCGACGACGGCTCGGCGTTCGTACAAGAGGTCGTCCGCTCGGGCCTCCTGCCCGAAGACACCGTGGCGGAGCTCGCGGCGCGGGCGCTGGGGACGTTGTTGGTCGCGGTCGAGCACGGGGAGCTCGACGAAGAGGCCGTGCGGCTCGTGCCGCGTCGGCTCGCCATCCGGCACGTCGCCGTCCCAGTGTCGCGGGACGAGTCGGGGGAGCGGCTGCGGGTGGCGTTCGCGGATCCCTTCGACGCGGAGGCCAAGGAGGCGTTCCGGCGCGCGACCGGGCTCGAGGTCGAGCCGCTCGTCTCGACCGTCTCCAGCGTGCTCCGCGCGGTCGAGCGGGCGTATCGCGGTGACACCAAAGTGATGCAACGCACGCAAGGCGGGGCCCGCACGGATCTGCTCGCCGAGACCACGCAGCGGGTCGACCGGCAGATCGTGGACGCCTTGGCCACCGCGCCCGTCCATCGGGTCGAGGACGAGGCGAACGCGGAGCAACGCGTCGAAGCGCTGCTGCTCGCGCTGATCGACGCGGGCGTGATCTCGCGGGCGGACTACGTCGAGGCGCTCCGCCGGCTGCTCGGCCATCGGGGCGGCACGGGCTGAGCCGCGGACGGCTCGAGAGACACGGAAAAACGTGATGCGCAAGTCTGCCCACCGAGCAGGGACCGTGCTTGACTGGCCCATACCCGCCGACTAGCGTGCGGGCGCTTGGGGCGCCGTGGTGACGGATCGGTGTCCTCGTCGGAACGATTCGGAGGATGGAATGAAGAGGCTGATTGGCTTGATGGTCGTCAGCGCCCTGGCCGGTGTGGGCTGTGGCGACGATGACGACACGATTGTGGACGGTGGCGGGGACAGCGGTCCGGTCATCGAACTCGACGGCGGCGAAGACGCTGGAGGCCGTGACTCCGGGCCGGTCGTCCCGACGCAAATCACCGGCATTCCGTGCGACATGGTTCGCGGGTGCCCCACACCGGGTGGCGCAGAGGACTGCTTGGCCGAGCTGTCGCTCCCAAACGTGGCAGCGGGTCTCGCAATGGGCATCGTGATGTCGGACACTGTCTCGGGGCTTCCGAGCGGCGGCACCGGCGTGCCCGGTGTGCTCTGGCCCGGCGGGTACTGTCAGGCGGACTGCCGCGTCGACGCGGATTGTGGGCCGAACGCAGGTTGCTTCTTCGCGACCGAAGAGGAGCCGGGCCGGTGCTTCACCACCTGCACGTTCAACCGTGAGGACAACAGCGATTGCCGTGACGGCTACATGTGTCTTCGTCTCGAGGCTGGTAGCACGAACGGCGTGTGCTGGACTCCGCTGAGCAGCATCGGTGAGCGTGTAGGCACCTCCTGCAACGGCGATGGCACCGACCCCGACACGATCTGCAAGGTCGAGCGTCGCGACACGAACGGCATCCCGGGAATTCAGACCCCGGGCGACTGCGCGAGCACTGAGACCCCGTTGGCTTGCGTTCCTCGCTTCGAGCGTGAATGCCGCAGCGGGACCGAAGAGGGCTTGGCGGCAGGCGCGACTTGCGTGACGTCCGACCAGTGCGCTGGCGGGCTCGGCTGCGTCGAAGGGACGTGCACCGCTTGTCCGACCGGGTACTCGTGTGGACTAGTTGGCTGCGCTCCGTCCTGCTCGACTCGGCCGGCGGCGGAAGGCGGCGCGACCGCGGGCCAAAGCTGCGAGACCATCGCGGACTGCGCGCGCGGATTGGGCTGCCTCGATGGGATGTGCACGGCGTGCCCGATGGGCCACGCGTGCTCGTCGGCCGGGCTTTGCACGTTCCAGAACGCGGCGGCGAACTTCGACCGTACGACGTACAACGCGGACAGCCCGAAGACGTGCAACCGCGCGACCAATTACTGTGAGCACCCGGGCAACCCGGCGGCTTCGGTCGGCGACAACTGTGACGAGGACTGGGACTGCCCGACCCGTGGTGGCCTCTGCCTCGTCTTCAACGTCAGCGACGAGGAGCGGAGCTACTGCACCTCGCTCGACTGCGACCTTGGTGGCGCGTTTGGTTGCGGAACGGACGCGGTGTGCAACCAGCGCGCACTCGGTGCTCCCGCCTGCCTCGAGGGCTGCGTTGTCGGCCGGGCCGCTGGCGCGACCGCGGATGTGGCCACCTGGAACCGTGGTGAGGACGCTTGCCCGGAGGGCTTCGGCTGCTACTGGAACGGCACGGGCGCCGCTGGCGTCGCCAACAACGGCGCCTGCGTCCCCGGCAACTTCAACGACCGCACCACGCCCAACATCGGCGCGTCGTGCACGACGGACGATGACTGCTGGTCGCCGTTCGGCCGCGGTGACTGCATCCGCTTCAACAACGGCGCGCAGATGTGCACCGTCCGCGACTGTGGCGCGCCGCTCGAGTTCTTGGGTGCCACGCCCGGAGCGGATGCCGGTTGTGGTCAAGCCGACGCCGTCTGCGTCGGTGGGGTGTCGGCGGACGACCCGACGTTCGGCGTCTGTTTCCAGACCTGTGAGTCCGGCAACGACTGCGCTGACGGGCTCGACTGCTCGCCGATCCTGTCGATGGGCAAGGTCTGCTTCGTCGGATGCGCCGAAGACGTCGACTGCAAGACCGGTCAGACCTGCGTGGGGGCGACCGCCACGGAGCTCGGCCGCTGCACGGCTAGCTGAGCGACATCGCTCGTAGGTGAGAGGCCTCGGCTCCCGATGGGTGCCGGGGCCTTTCCCTTTCCGTCCTGGGCGATCGCTGCACGACGTTGCTCAGCCGTGGCCCGTCCCTCGTTCGCGATCGCCCCTTTAGGCTCACTCCGCCCGTCATCCGGGCGTTTCCCCGCTCCTGCGCGTTTCTCGCGCCCTCCGGCCTTGCGGCGACCCTCGCTTTCTCCTACACCTCGCGGCCCTACCGGAGGCCGAAACGATGTTTCTCCAGCTCTCGAAGAAGTCGCGCATCAAGAACCGCTCGAAGAACGCTCGCCTGAAGGCGAAGGCGAAGGCGAAGAACCGCCGCCGCGAGAACCGCATGCACGGCCGCCCGCTCGGACAGAACGCCAAGAAGGGGCCGCGCTGAGCCACGATCCCTTGGCGCTCGGCCGCGGCGTGTCGTCGGTGGTGTGAGCGAACGCCCGAGTCGTGGTAGGGAGTGCGCGTGGAACCGAAGCCCATCTTCGTCGTCAGTGACTCCACCGGAGAGACCGCCGAGCGTGTCGTCCGGGCGGCGCTCCTCCAGTTCCCGGACCACCGCGTCCGGGTCCGCCTCTTCACCCGCGTGCGGGACGAGGCCGGGATCCTCGAGGTGATGGACCGGGCGGCCGACCAGGCCGCGATGGTCGTCTTCACGCTGGTCCGGCCCGAGCTGCGGGACTTCATGTTCGAGGCGGGACGTGAGCGCCGCGTCGAGACCGTGGACGTCATCGGGTCGCTCATCCACAAGGTGGGCAACTTCCTCGAGGCGCAGCCGCTGAACATCCCCACGGCGCAGATGTCGCTGTCGGAGGAGTACTTCCGGCGCGTCGAGGCGATCGAGTTCGCGGTCAAGAGCGACGACGGCAAGGAGCCGCGCAACCTGCGCAAGGCCGACCTCGTGCTCACGGGCGTGAGCCGCACGAGCAAGACGCCGCTCTCGACCTACCTCGCGGGCCGCGGCCTGAAGGTCGCGAACGTGCCGCTCGTGCTCGGGGTCGAGCCGCCCCAGGAGCTGCACGAGGTGCCCGAGCACAAGGTCGTCGCGTTGACGATCGACCTCGACCTGTTGCTCGAGATCCGCAAGCAGCGCCTGACGCAGCTCGGGATGCCGGGGGACGCGAACTACGGGCTGCGTGATCACGTGAAGGCGGAGCTCGAGTTCGCGCACGCGATCTTCAAGAAGCACCCGAGCTGGATCATCGTGAACGTGTCGAATCGCGCGATCGAGGAGACGGCGACGATCATCCTCGAGTCCTACAAGGAGCGCGAAGAGAACCGCTCCTGGCTCCCTCCGCGCGTGCTCTGACTAGAAACTCGGCGTCTCGCGTCAGGTCGCGGGGGTCGCAGCGGGCTTGACC
>JAHBWH010000169.1 GCA_019637115.1 Myxococcales bacterium
TAGTGCGCCCGTGGCTCGTGGGCCACTCCATGGGCGGCGTCGTCGGCGCGATGGCGGCGACGCTCTCCCCCGACTCGTTCGCGGGCCTCGCGCTCGTCGCGTCGCCCGGGCTGCGCGTCCACCGAGGCCTCCGGCGCGCGCGCCCGAAGCTCCTCGGCGCGCTGGTGCGCTCCCCGCTCGCCGCGCGCGCGCTCGCGCGCCCGCTGCGGGCCCTCTTCGAGCGGGGCGGCTTCCGGCACGCGACCGACGCCGAGATCCTCCACACGATCCGCTGCATCGCCGTCACGGAGATCGCCGATCACGCCGAGCGGCTCCGCGCGCTGCGCTTGCCGCTCTTCCACGCCTTCTGCGACGCCGATCCCTTCATCGAGCGCGAGATCCTCGACGAGACCGCCCGCGCGCTCGGCGGGCCCGTGCTCCGCTTCGCCGAGGGCGGCCACAACCCGCAGAAGTTCCAGGCCGTCGAGCTCGGCGAAGCCCTCGTCGAGTGGGCCGCCGGGCGCCTGTCCGCCTGAGCGGCGGGGCGCCTTCGCGTTTGACACCCCGCCCGCTCGCGCGTATCCCCCGCCTTCGGAGCGCGCCGCGCGTTCCACCTGAATCGAGCGAGGAAAAAGACGATCATGGCCGCCCACCTCTTCACGTCCGAGTCCGTCACCGAGGGCCACCCCGACAAGATGTGCGACAACATCAGCGACGCGGTGCTCGACGCTTGTCTCGAGCAGGATCCGCGGTCGCGCGTCGCGTGCGAGACCCTGGTGAAGACCGGCTTCGTGATGCTCGCGGGCGAGATCACGACGAGCGCGCGGGTCGACTACCCGACCATCGTCCGCAAGACGGTCAAGGAGATCGGCTACACGAGCTCGGACATGGGCTTCGACGCCGCCACCTGCGGCGTGCAGATCGCGATCGAGGAGCAGTCGCCCGACATCTCGCAGGGTGTGACGGTCGGCCAGGGCCTCGACAAGGATCAGGGCGCGGGCGACCAGGGCCTGATGTTCGGCTTCGCGGTCGACGAGACCAAGAGCCTGATGCCGATGCCGATCGACCTCTCGCACCGGCTCGCGCAGCGCCTCGCCAAGGTGCGGAAGAACGGGACGCTCCCGTGGCTGCGGCCCGACGGCAAGACCCAGGTCACGATCGAGTACGACGGTGACCGCGCCGTCCGCATCGACGCGATCGTCGTGTCGACCCAGCACGCCGAGGACGTCAAGCACCGCCACCTCAAGACGGCGGTCATGGACGAGGTCATCCTCCCGACGCTCCCGAAGGACATGGTCGACAAGAAGACCAAGTTCCACATCAACCCGACGGGTCGCTTCGTCATCGGCGGACCCTGCGGCGACGCCGGCCTGACCGGCCGCAAGATCATCGTCGACACCTACGGCGGCATGGGCCGCCACGGCGGCGGCGCCTTCTCGGGCAAGGATCCCTCGAAGGTCGATCGCAGCGCCGCGTACTTCGCGCGTTACGTCGCGAAGAACATCGTGGCGGCGAAGCTCGCCCACCGCGCCGAGGTCCAGGTCGCGTACGCGATCGGCGTCTCGAAGCCGGTCGGTGTCTACGTCACGACCTTCGGCACCGGCGTGGTCGAGGACGAGAAGATCTCGAAGGCCGTCAGCCAGATCTTCGACTTCCGCCCGGCGGCGCTCATCGAGACGCTCGACCTGCTCCGCCCGATCTACCGCCCCACGGCGGCGTACGGTCACTTCGGGCGTGCCGAGAAGACCTTCACGTGGGAGCAGACGGATCGCGCCGCCGAGCTGGCGGAGGCTCTGACGCCGAAGAAGCTCTCGAAGACGACGAACGGCGCCGCCGCGCCGGCCGAGAACAAGAAGGCCAAGAAGGCCGGCTCGAAGAAGAAGGCGGCGGCCGCCGCCGAGGCCTGAGCCGTGAACGTCGTCCTGCTCGGCGCGACGAAGGGGATGGGGCAGGCGCTCGCCCGGCAGATGGCCGCGCGAGCCGACCGGCTCTTCCTCCTCGGCCGCGGCGCCAGCTCGCTCGAGGCAGCGGCGCGCGACCTCGAGGTCCGCGGCGCGGCCGGGGAGGTCGGCGTCGCGACCTGCGACCTCGAAGACACCTCGACCTTCGAGCCGGCGCTGGACGCTGCCTTCGCGGCGCTCGGCCACGTGGACGTCGTCGTCGTGACGGCGGGGCTCTTCGCCACGCAGGACGAGCTCGAGGCCGATCCGGCGCTCGCCGAGCGGATCACGCGCGTGAACTTCACGAGCACGGTCGTCTTCTGCGAGGGCGCGCGTCGCCGCCTCCTCGAGCAGGGCGGTGGCAAGCTCTGCGTGTTCAGCTCCGTCGCGGGCGAGCGCGGTCGCAAACCGGTGGTGATCTACGGCGCGAGCAAGGCGGGCCTCAGCCGTTACCTCGAGGGGCTCGACCACAAGTTCCGCGCCCAAGGGCTCGAGGTCATCACGGTCAAGCCGGGCTTCGTGAAGACGGGGATGACCGCGGGCCTCAAGCCGCCCCCCTTCGCCGGCGAGCCGGAGCAGGTCGCCGCCCAAGTCCTCGACGCGATCGACCGCGGCGATCCCGTCGTCTACGCGCCGGCGCCCTGGAAGCTCGTGATGGCGGTCATCCGCCACCTCCCCCGTGGCGTGATGCGCCGCGTGGGCTTCTGACGTACGTGCTCACCGCGGCCCCTGCGTGGCGGGTTCGCGAGCACAGGCTCCTCCCGGCTCGGTCGCGCTGACGCGCGACCCCGTTTCGGGGACTCGTCGAACGGGCTGAGACCCGGTTGTCGGCGCGGGGACGAGCGCATTCAATTCGCCATCGGGCCTCTTTGCTGGCACCTTGGCGAGATGAGGCAGGCTCACCTTCACCGACCCGGCGTTCTCCTCCTCGTCACGGCGCTCGCGGGTTGCGGGGGCGGCATGGGCGTCATTGCGCGCGGGCCGGCGTCGCCGACGCTCGACATCGAGCGCGATCCGACGGGGCGCGTGACCGGCACCCTCCGCGGCGTGGAGTTCGACCTCGGCCTGCACGGTCGAGGTGAGCTGCTCACCTTCGCGCCGATGTGCGTGACGCACGCGACGCTCCACCTCGCCCGGCGCGCGCGCGCGGGCTTCGAGACCGTCTACGGCGAGTGCCACACGTGGACCGTCCTCGCCGACGGCGCGCCCATCGACCTCGGGACGCCGCGCTACAGCGCCGCGCCGCAGGCCGGCCGCGGCGAGGCGGTCACCGGGCGCGTAACCTTCGACGACCTCGAGCGGATGGCGAACGCCTCTCGGCTCACGATGCGCGTCTGCCACGACGAGGTCGTGATCTCGGCGACGCAGAAGAACGCCCTGCGGCGCTTCGTCTCGATGATGCGCGCGCAGCTCCCCGAGCCCACCACCCTGGCCGCCAACGGCCACTGCGCGGACGACTGCCAGGTGCACTGATACTCAGGCGTGCGCGCCTGGCGTGTTGAGGGTGCCCCCCTCGTACATCGCGCCGATCTCGTGGGCGTATTTCTCGGTGATGGGGCCCCGGCGGAGCTTCATCGAGGGCGTGAGCTCGCCACCCTCGACCGTGAGCTCCGCGGGCAGGATCGAGATCTTCTTGATCGTCTGATAACGAGCGACCCGCGCGTTGCACTTCGCCTCGACCTCGCGCTCGAGGTAGGCCCGCACCTTCGGGTCGGTGGCCATCGTGGCCATCGCCGCCTTCGCCGCGCCCGCCCGCTCCGCGAGGACCTCGAGGTTCTCCGGATCCAAGGTCAGCAACGCCGAGAGGTAGGGCTTTCCGTCCCCGACGACGACCGCCTGTCCGACGCCGTCGATGCTCGTGAGGTAGAACTCGAGCTCGACCGGCGCGACGTTCTTGCCGCCCGCCGTGATCAGCAGCTCCTTCAGGCGCCCCGTGATGCGCACGTTCCCCTCGGCGTCGAGCTCGCCCGCGTCACCCGTCCGCAGCCAGCCGTCCTCGGTGTAGAGCGCGGCAGACTCCTCGGGCATGCCGCGGTACCCGCGCACGTTGTTCGGCCCCCGGACCTGGATCTCGCGCTCGGGCCCGATGCGCACCTCGACGCCGCGGAAGGGCTTGCCGACGGTCCCGAACTTCGGGCGCAGCGGGTCGCTGATGGTCACGGCGCCGCTGTTCTCGGTCATCCCATACACCTCGAAGACGGTGATGCCCAGCGAGGCGAAGAAGCGCTGGGTCTCCGGGCTCATCGGCGCCGAGCCCGTGATCGCGATCTCGAGGCGATCGAGGCCTAGGGCCGACTTCACCTTGTCGACGACCAACCGCCGCGCGATCCGACGACGCAGCGGCATGTGACGCGCCGCCGGCACGCCGCGGCGCACCTGCGCGTCGAAGCACGCGAGCTCGGTCTTCATCGCCCACGCCGCGAGCGCCGCCTTCACCCCCTTCGCCTCGGCGAGCCGACCGCGGAGCGCCGCCTCGAACTTCTCCCAGACCCGCGGGACCCCCAGGAAGACGGTGGGACGCACCTCGCCGAGGTACTCCCGGACGGCGGTGATCTCCGGGCAAAAGTAGACCTGGCCTCCGACCTGGAGGCTGACCACGTTGGTCAGCAGCTGCTCGGCCTGATGCGAGAGCGGCAGGTAGCTGATCGCGTGGTACTCGGCGCGGCCGTCGTAGAACTGGGGCGCGAAGCCACGGGTGCCCTCCCCGATGACGAGCTGACCTGCAGCGCTGATCTCGACGCCCTTGGGGACGCCCGTCGTGCCCGAGGTGTAGATGAGGATGCAGGTCTCGTCGGGGTCGAGCGCCGCGAGCCGCGCCTCGAGCGCCTCGTCGCCCTGCGCGCGACCGAGCGCGAGCACCTCGTCGAAGGTCATGAGCCGCTCGCCGAGCCGCGGGCGGAGCGCCTCGGGCACCTCGAAGGCGTCGAAGCAGAGGATCCGCTCGGGCGGCTCGAAGAGGCCCCGCTCCTCCCCGCGCAAGAGCTTCTCCAGCGGCGCCACGCCGTCGACGACCGCGAGCTTCGCGCCCGAGTCTTTCACGATGTAGCCCATCTGCTCGACGGTGCTGTTGCCGTAGATGGGGGCGGGTACGCCACGGACCGCCTGCGCGCCGAACTCGTACTGAACCCACTCCGGCTGGTTCGCACCGCAGATGACGACGGCGTCACCCACCTCGTGGCCGAGCGCGACGAGGGCCTTGCCGACGTCTCGCACGTTGCGCCAGTACTCGGCCCAGGTCAGCCGCGCCCACCGCCCACCCTTCTTGCCGTGCAGCGCGTGCGCGTGCGGCTTCACGCGGGCCCAATGCTCGATTCGCTGGACGAGGGTGCGAGGCAGCGTCATGGCGGGCGACCGTACTACCGCCGTTCGCGAATTCAACGCGCCATCACCCCCAAATAGGTTTCGCCGGGAGCAGTGACCTGCTCCCGGCGAAATGGTGGTGGATGGTGGTGGTGGTGGAAGAGACGGTCGAAAAGAACGGTGGTGGTGGCGGTGGCGCCGAGTGGTGGGCCCGGCGCCGTCATCTACTCAACGGCAGATCCCGTCGATGCATTCCCTGCCCGATGCACAATCGGCGGAGACGGCGCAATCGCTGGTGACCTCGTTGGTCGTCGCGCAGTAGCCCTCGAAGCAGATGGCGAACTGCACGTCGATGCGGGCGCACTCCATGCTGTTGTCGCAGGGCGTACGGCAGACACCGGCGACGCAGGTGAAGCGGCAGTCGGCGTCGCTCGAGCAGAAGGGTCGCGGGCGGTCGTCGACCCGGCAGAGCCCGCGGTCGCAGTAGCGGCCGTCGCCACACGCCGCGTCGCTCGTGCAGGCGTCGACGCACGCGGAGTCGAGGCAGACCTCGCCCGCGTCGCAGTCGGCGTTGGACTCGCACACGCCGGTCTGCGGGGGGATGTCACGGCAGAGGCCAGCCTCGCACGCCTGACCGGTCGGGCAGGGGTTGTCGTCACCGCACGCGGAGGTGCACCGGCCGTCGACGCAGGTGCGGCCTGGGCCGCACTCGGTGTTGAAGCGGCAGACGTTCTCGCGCGGGCGGCACTCGCCGCCGATGCATGCGAAGCCAGCGTCGCAGCTCGCGTCGGTCGTGCAGGCGCAGCCGCTCTCGCCGCAGCGCTGATCGGGCGAACACACTCCGTCGAGGCAGATGAGACCGGCGTCGCAGTCGGCGTTACGCGTACAGGTTCCGGGGTTCGGCTGCGGCGTCGGCTCGGTCGGGCCGACGCAGAGGCCCCCCTCGCAGATCGTGCCGTCCGGGCAGTCGCCATCCGCCGCGCACTCCGCCGTGCAACCGAGGTCGGTGCAGACCGTGCCCTCGGGACACTCGAAGTCGCCCCGGCACGTCGGTCGCGGAGGCGGATCGACGTTCCGACACCCGAGGCCGTCGCAGTAGAAGCAGCCGGTGTCGTCGCAATAATATCGCTCCGACCGGCACGCGGAGAGAGCCAGTAGGGCGACGGCGGCGAGGGCGATGAAGGAGAGGTGACGCATGGGGGTCCTCGGGTGACGGCGAAGTCTCGCCTCGGGATGATACAGAATCCGTGCCAACCACCCACACGGAAGAAGTCCGCGGATTGCGGCGCATTGGCGGCGTGCCGAGGTGCGCGGCTCGCGCAGCCAGGTCACGATCGTGAAGGCGGGTTCACGCCTGGGCTGGGCTCCCCAGCTCGCCGACGAAGGCCACGCTGGGCCTTGGCCCGCATCCCAGAGCCGAAAGGAAACTCAGCGGTCGGGAGGAGCTGGCGCCCTGGCGACAGCCCTCATCGGAAGCTGACGGAGGTGCGCGCCTCAGGGGGTCGGAGCCTCGACGTCCTCGACCCGCCACTCGCCGGCCTCGCGCACCAGGCGGACGAGCCAACCCCCCGCGGTCCGGACGCTCGCGTCGTTGCCGCCGACCTCCGTCTCCCAGGCGAGCTCGTCCTCGCTCTCGTCGAGGAAACGCTCGATCTCGGCCTCGATCACGGCGCGCGGGCGGCGCGCCAGCACGGAGAGCACGCCGCGAAGCGGGGGGCGACGCAGCGCGCGTCGGAGCTCGCGCACGGCGTCCTCTGGCGTGACGAGCGCCGGGACGCCGAGCAACGTCCCGGTCAGCTTCCACTCGCCCCCCTCCAGCACGAGGACCGCGCGCTCCCCGTCGCGAAGCGGGACGACCGCCCGCGCCTCGAGCGCTTCGGGATCCGCACCGCCGAGCTGGCCGCGCAGCTCCTCCTGGTTCTCGGTGAGCAGCCGCTCCACCTCGTCGGCCGAGAGCCCCTCGCGGGTGTCCTCGTCGAGCAGCGCGCGGATGGCGACGGCGTCGCCTCGACGGACGCCGTCCGACCAAGCCGCGAGCGTCCGCTCGGGACCGACGTGTCGGGTCTGGGCCGCGCAGGCCGCGAGACTCAAGGCGATGGCGACCGAGACGATGCGCACGTGGACCGATGGTACCTCAGGACAAGAACGTCGAGACGACCCAGTCGAAGAACGCAGCCGCGGCGGCGATCGGGAGGAGCAAACCGATGGCCGAGCCGATGGCGTAGTCCCGGAGCCGAACCGAGCTCATCGCGAGCGCGTAGTTCACGGGTGGCGCCATCCAGAGCACGAGCCGCAAGAGCATGATCACGCGGATGGGTCGCTCGTCGAGGCGCGCCAACATCCGCTGCACCCACGGCCGCTGGATCCCCACGAGGACCTGGCCCCCGACCGCCCGGACGACGATGAAGCTGACGACGACGCTGATCACCGCCCCGACGTAGGCCGCGAGGCCGCCGAGCGTCTGCCCATACGCGAAGATCGCGGCCGCGACGAAGACGATCCCGGGGACGTGGACGAGCTCGCCGACCGCGAACACCCCGAGGAAGATGAGGAAGCCGACGACCCCCGCGCCCTCCATCAGGGCGCGAACTCGTGGTGTGCTCAGCTCCTCGGTGATCCCCGTCGTGCGCGCGATCAGGATCGAGCCGACGATGAGCGTCGCGAGCAACGCGAGGCGCGCCCACACGCGGCGGGGCGGCATCGCCTCCGGCGGTTCGCCGCTCGGAGGGGCGCCGTCGTCAGGGGCGCCTCGGCTCGGCTCGCCGTTCATCCGGGCTCAGCGGTCCTCGCGGCAGAGCGTGAAGTAGTGATCGAGAGGTTTCTCGCCCTTGAACGCGGCACCGATCGACACGTGCCGGCTGACGCGACGCATGAAGTCGCGGGTGCCGTGGTAGACGAAGCGCTGGAGGCCCTTCGTGTTGGGGACGACCTTCGGCCAACCGAGCGGCACCGGGCCGTCGGGGACCTGGAAGTAGTCCACGACCCACGCGCCGCGCCGCGCCCACTCCGCGCTCCCCGTCGTCGGGACGAGCACGAAGTAGCCCGGTCCGACGAGCCGCTCGGTCGGCGCGTCGTTGTAACCGAAGGCCCGCGCGCTGCCGTCGACGGGACGCGCCATCGGCTTACGGAAGAACTTCTGGGAGCCCGGGAGCGGCAGCGTGTTGCGGCCGTGATGGACGACCGGCGTGCGGGGGGCCACGTCGTCGGGCACGAAGTGCCCGAGCGTGAGCTCCGGGGCGGCGGCGGCCTTCACCCAGAGCGCGCGCTGGTCGTCGCGGCTCGTCTCGGCGAGCTCCTGCATCCGCGCGGCGTGGTCGAGCCGGTCGAGGTGAGCGGCGAGGTCCTCGATCGTGGCCGAGGTGCTGCGGACGAGCTGCAGGAAGTTCGACATCGCGCGCGGTCCTAGCAGGTCTGGGCGCACGTCAGCAACCGCGCGAGCGATGCTCGTCCCCGAGGAGAGATCGACGTCATGTGCGGGATGTCCACGCGCACGACCCATGCCCAGAGCCCTGAGCCCCGAGCCCCGGCCCCGAGCCCCGAGCCCCGAGCCCCGGCCCCGAGCCCCGAGCCCTGAGCCCTGAGCCCTGAGCCCCGAGCCGTGAGCCCTGAGCCCTGAGCCCCGAGCCGTGAGCCCTGAGCCGTGAGCCCTGAGCGCTGAGCCCTGAGCCCTGTTCTGGACGACTGCCACGGACGGCCCGACCGATGGCCGCTCGCATGGCCGCCTGGCCAGCTGGGGTGGCGCCTGGCGCGGCCACGCGCATCAAAAAAACGAATACATTTCACACCCTCGAAGTGGCACGGAACTGGCTGTACGGGAGTGCATGCGTTCTACCTACATCTCGGGACTCGCCACGCTCTCCCTCGTCGCCTGCGCCGCGAGCCCCGAGCTCGGCGCGCTCGACGAAGCGGCCGAGGAGACCGGCGTCGAGGGCCCCTTCGGGCCGATGCCGGACGGCAAGATGGATCTCGATGGCGATCCCGGGCCGGTCGTGCAGGACGGAGCGGCGAGCGAGGTCTGGTCCGTCACGGCGGGCTGGGACGACCGAGCCACGCCCGCGGCGCGCGCGGCCGGGCTCGCGTGGGGCGAGAGCTCGGGCCTGACCTGGGAGCAGAAATTCGACCGCTGGGTCGCGAGCTTCGAGCGCATCCCCCGCGCGACGGGCTACGGCCAGACGTTCCGGATCACGACACCCTTCGGCGAGCGGACCTTCGACGCGCCGACCCTGGAGTGCGCCGAGGTCGCCCTCCTGCTCCGCGCGACCTTCGCGTCCTGGTATGGCCTGCCCTTCTTCGTGCAGGGCTGGGACGCCCACACGCGGCAGACGATGTACGCCGGGCACTTCGGCTTCGTGAACGCGCGCGGCGAGATCGTCGCGCGCTTCCCGAGCTTCAAGACCGCCTACCGCGACTACACGACGAGCTGGCGGCCTGGTCAGGCGTGGCCGAGCGACGCGCGCCTTCGCGGCTACCGCCTCGGTGAGGACGACGCCGTGCCCTCGCTCGGCGCGGGCGCGGGCGCGGGCGCGTACTTCGACGAGATGTTCCTGAACAAGCGCGTCGGGTACTTCGCGCGACTGCTGCTGCTCTACTTCGGCAGCGCCAACCTCGCCGACGAGGCGAATATGTTCCACGTCGCCCCGGTGGCGACCCAGCCGGGCGACGTCCTGCTGCAGCGCTGGCAACGACAGGGGATCGGTCACGTCCTGCCGGTGATGCGCGTCGAGGAGTCCGTCCCCGGCCGCCTGCAGGTGCACCTCGCGAGCGGCTCGATGCCACGCCGTCAGCCGGTCTGGGAGGAGCCCGCGAGCGCGCGGACGAACTTCACGCGCGAGAACACTGGCGGGGTGGGCACCGCAGGCGACGGCACGCCCTACGCGGCGCTCGGCGGCGGCCTCCGCCGCTGGCGCACCGCCGTCCGCGTGGGCGGGCGCTGGCGCAACGTGGTCGCCGACGCGGACCGCGAGCACTACATCGATCCGGGCGACCTCGCGCGCATCGCGCGCCGCCCCGAGGAGTTCCGCACGATCCTCGCCGACGTCTCGCCCGCCGAGCAGGTCGAGGTCGCGCTCCTGCAGGTCCGCGCGGCCCGAGAGCACCTCCGGCGTTACCCCGCGAGCTGCGCCGCCCGCACGCGCCGCGAGGACGCGATGGAGCGCCTCTACGAGCTCACCGCGTCGCTCTACGGCTGGACGCGCGCGCGTACCGACCGCGAGCACCGCACGCTCGAGGACTACGTCTTCGCGGAGCTCGCGTACACGGAGGCCCGCACGTGCTGCTGGAACCGCTCGACGGACGCCATGTACGCGATCGTGCTGGACTACGCCGAGCGCGAGCAGGCGGACGCGGCCCGCGACGGCGTCTGCGTCTCGCCGAGCGTCTTCCGCGCCGAGGCTGACGCTGGCTATCAGCGCTGGGCCGACCACGCAGCGAGCCTCGGCCGCGCGCCGGAGTGGCGCGCGTGGAGCGAGGACGAGTCGTGCCCGCAGCGCGCCATCGCCGAGGACGCGCTCGCGGCGCGCGGCGCGAGCGCCGGCGCCGCCTTCTGCGACGCGGGCCGCCCCGCGCCGACGCCCGTGGAGCCCGAGCCCACCCCCGGCCCCACGCCCGGCGCGCCGACCGCTTGCGACGCCTTCGGCCGAGACGACACGCGCGAGACCGCCGTGCGCCTCGACGGGCGCATGCACGGCGAGATCTGCCCGGGGGACGAGGACTGGTACTTCGCGCCCGAGGGCGGCGAGGTCGTGCTCACGTTCTCTCACGCCGCCGGAGACCTCGACCTCGAGGCCTACGACGTCGAAGGGCGCCGGCTCGGCGTGAGCAACGGCGTCCGCGACGAAGAGCGGTGGGGTCACGACGCGCCCTTCTTCATCCGGGTCTACGGCTACGCGGGCGCGACCGGCAGCTACTCGATCGAGCTGCGCTGAGGACCGGGGGCGAGTGGTATCGTCCCGTCATGATCGATCCGAGCTCCCTCCGCGACGCGGACGACGTCGAGTCGCTCGCCCGCTGGCTCTACGGCGGCGCGGACCTCGCCTCGCGACGCGGGGTGGTCCACGTCTGCGCGCTCCACGCCCCCGGCGACGGAACGCTGCGCAACGTCCGCGTCGGAGCGGACTCGCCGAAGAGCCCCTACGACCGCTTCGCGCTCGACCTCGCGCGCGCGCGCGCGGACGCGATCTTCATCACGGGCAAGATCCTCCGCGACGAGCCGACGCTGCGGTACGCGATGCCGCCGGCGCTGAAGGCGTGGCGCGCCCGCGTCGGCCATCAGGCGCCTCCGCAGCTCGTGGTGCTGACGCGCGGCGAGGGCGTCGATCTCTCGCACCCGGCGTTGACCTCGGAGGACGTCCGCCCCGTCCTCTTCACGAGCGCGGAGGCCGCGGCGGCGCTCCGCGCGCAGGGCGACCCCCACTTCACGATCGTCGGCCACGGCGAGCCTTCGCTCGGCGCCGCGATCGCGTGGGCGCGCAGCGAAGGGGCCCGCACGCTCGTGCTCGAGGCCGGCCCCTCGACCGTGCGCCCGCTCTACGACGAGGGCGCGATCGACGAGCTGGCGCTCTCCGTCTTCCGCGGCCCGGTCGTCGAGGCCTGCCGCGGCGCTACCGTCTTCACGGAGGCCGAGCTCACGGCCGCGATGGGGACGCGCACGCCGCCGCGCGTCGTCGACGGCGACGGGGGCACGTGGGAGCTCCAACTCTTCCCGGCGCGACGCGCGTGAGCACCGTTCCGCCCTCGGTGGATCTCGCGCGGGAGGCGCTTGGGCCTTTCCATCACGCGGATCTCGGGTCACCCTAGGCGGCGATGGCGAAGCGTCGTCACGCAGCCCGCGTCTCCGAGCCCCTCCCCGGGCTCGACGCCCGTGAGCCCGGCGCCGCGGACGTGCCGGACTCGTCGGGCGTGCACCCCACCGGGCGCGGCTCCGAGGCGGCGAGCTGGCGCGCGCTCCTCGGCCCCAACCTCACCCCCGAGATCGAGGCCCTCGTCGACGCGCACGAGCACCTAGAGCGCCGCTACGGCCACCTGCTCCGCTCCGCCGAGGCCCTCGCGGGGATGCTCGAGCGCGTGCCCTGGGGTCTCGCCCTCGTCGAGCGTGGCCACGTCGTCGCGGCCAACACGGAGGCGCGCCACTGCCTGCGCGGCGGCGGGACGCTCCAGCTCAACCTCGACGGCAGCTTCACGTGCGCGGACGCCGAGCTCGAAGAAGAGCTCCACGGAGCGTTCGAGGCGGCGGCGCTGGACGAGGACACGATCAAGGTCATCGAGGTCCCGCGCGGCAACCGGGTCATCACGCTGACCATCCTCTCGGCGGCCGACGTGCACCGCCGGGCGCTCCTCGTCACGCGCGACCCGCGCGCGTCCTTCGGCGGCGGGCCCGAGGTCTACGCGCGCCTCTACGAGCTCACGCCGGGCGAAGCGCGCGTCGCGCAGCAGATCGCGCTCGGCCGATCCCCGCAAGAGATCGCCGACGTCCTCGGCATCGGCCTCGCGACGGTGCGCTCGCACCTCAAGGCGACGCTCTCGAAGCTCGGCTGCAAGCGCCAAGCGGAGCTCGTCCGGGTCCTGGTCACGGGCCCGGCCGCCCTCACGGATTGAGCGACGAAGCGCGCGGGCGAACGAGCTCACGGCGGGGGCAGCGGCGTCGAGGCGCGGCTCTTGCCGACCGAGCCCGGCGGCCGGACCGTTGGCTTGGTCAGGCGCGCCAGCGCGCCGCGAGCGGCGCCCGATCTTGCTCGCGGTGCGAGGTGACGGCGTGTTCGATGCGCTGAAGGCGATCTCGAGCTCGTCTTGGTCGAGCTGAAGAACGCCGCGCCGTAGTATCGGGTGGACGGTTGCCGTCACACATTCGAGTGTGTAACGTCTGGGTATGCCGACGAACCTGGCGATCGACGATGTGCTTCTCGAGCAGGCCCTCGAGGTCGGCGGCCTTCCCAGCAAGAAGGCCACCGTGAACGAGGCGCTGCGAGAGTTCATCGCCCGCCGGAAGCGGCTGAAGGCGCGCGAGGCGATAGGCACCATCGAGTTCGCCGAAGACTTCGACTACAAGGCCGACCGGCGCAAGCGGTGATCGTCCTCGACACCTCGGTCTTATCGCTGGCCTACCGGAGGAGCCCCGGGCCCGCAATGGACCACCCCGCGGTCCGAGCGCTCGTTCAACTCCTCGACGACGACGCGCCGATGGCGCTCCCGGGTATCGTCTTGCAGGAGCTCTTGTCGGGGGTGAAGAGCCGTGGGGCGTTCCGAAAGCTCGACGACATCCTGAGCGGCTTCCCCCTCCTCTTGGCGACACGCACGACGCATGTCCTCGCCGCCCGACTGCGCTCTCGGTGTCGAGCGAGAGGCGTGACGGCTCACACCGTCGACTGCCTCATCGGCGCGCACGCGGTCGAGGCGGACGCGAGGCTGCTGACCACCGACGGTGACTTCGAGCACATCGCGAAACACACGCCCGTTCGGCTCTACCCGCTGGTGGGTTGAACTTTGGCGGCTTCGACCAGCCGCCCTCGCGCGACCCAGCCGGAGGCCGAGACGAAGCGCGCGGGCGAACGAGCTCACGGCGGGGGCACGTGGCCGCGGATTCCGTCGAGCGGATCGCGCGCGACGCGGTTCGACCCGTCGAGCGAGCCGATGTCGCCCTGGCTCAGATCGATCCGTGGCGCGAAGAAGCGCTCCTGCGCGCGCCGCGCGGCGAACGCGACGAGCGCGTCGACGCTGACCACCTCGGGGCGCTCGTCGGCGGTCCAGGTCGTCTCGAGCTCGGCGCGGACGTCGTCGAGCGTGGCCTCCGCGCAGTCGAGGATCGTGCCGCCGCTCCCTTCGAGGCACGCCGACAGACCGCCCGCGTCGCCGCCTACCCGCAGCACGAGCCCCTCCCTCCCCGCGTCGAAGCGCGGGCTCCGCTCGAGCGCGTCCGCGAGCGCGTCCGCGGCGGCGTCGCGCCCCTCGCGCACCACCCGCACCGGCACGGCGAGGCCGAGGCGACGGAACACGCCGGGGTCGCGCTGGAGCGCGAGCTCGTAGGCGGGGAGCGCCTCGTCCAGCCCTCGCGCCCGACGGAGCGCGAGCGCGCGGAGCGCGTCGACGCGCGCGCGGAGCAGCGCCTCACCGTCCGGGAGCCCGCCGCGCGCGCGCTCCGCGAGCTCGATCGCGCGCTCCTCGTCGCCGAGCGCGAGCGTCGCCTCCATCGCGAAGGCGTCGTAGTACGCCTCGGCCCCGCGCCGCTCGTCGCGCTCGCGCGCGCGGCGGATGCCCTCGCTGACGACGCCCGCGCCGACGACGTCGACGAGCTCCGAGACCAGCCAAGGCGGCGTGACGGCGCTCGAGGACGTCCCGACGCGGAAGAGTCCGACGAGGCGATCGTCGCCCGCGCGCGTGGGTGGCGAGGCGAGGAGGCGCGCGGCCTGTCGCCCGCTCATCCACGCCTGAAAGCCGAGCTGCCACGCCTCGAGCCGCGCGAGCGCGCGCGCGCCGAGACCCTCCCCCACCGCCGCCTCGCGCCGGGTCTCCGCGACCGAGAGGCGCGCGCGGCGATCCACGAGCGCGACGATCGCCCGGTCCTGGAAGGGATCGCGGCTGTTGTGGGCGCGGCGATCCGGCATCACGAGCGCCTTCTCGGTGATGCGGAGCGCCTCCTCGGGGCGCCCGACGACGAGATAGAACGCGGCGAGCGCGCGTCGATGCTCGTTGCGATCGGCGTCGCGGACGTGGGCGGGCCGCTGGTTGCGGTAGGGCGGCACCTTGCGGAGCGCGCCGAGCGCCTCGGGGAAACGCGCCCCTCGGGTGTAGAGCTCGGCGAGCTCGAGCCACGGGTTGCCATACCAGGCCACCGGCGCCTCGGTCGCCTCCTGCAGGATCCGCTCGGCCTCGTCGAGGCGAAAGAGCGAGCGCGAAGCCTCCGCGAAGTTCGTGAGGTCGACCGCGTTGGGGCGCCCCTTCGTGCGCGCGTGATCGAGCGCGGCCCGGCAGGCCTCGTAGGATCGCTCGATGTGTCCCGCCTCGAACTCGATGGCGCAGAGCGCGTTGAGCGCGACCTCGGTGTCGCGGGGCTGCCCGGTCGCGAGTCCCGCCTGCGCCGCCGCGCGCGCGTCGTCGAAGCGACCGAGCTTCATCAGCGCCCACGCCTGATCGGCGACGAGGTCGGGGTCGTAGACGAGGTTGTAGCGCGCGATGAACTCGAGGCGCCGCTCGTGGTGCTCGAGGTCACCATGCGTGTCGGCGAGCTCGAGCAAGAGGCGCGCGTGCCAGCGCCAGGGCGCGTCCGGGCCGGGCTCGCTGCCGTGTCGCTCCGTGTAGAGCGCGAAGGCTTGCTCGTGGTGGTAGAGCGCCTTCGGGAAGTTCGCCTCTCCGTAGTGGTAGGCCCAGCCGAGCACGAAGTGCCCGACGAACGAGCGCGGGTCGTCTCGGAGCACCGCCTCCGCGGCCTCTCGCGCTTCGACCAGCTTCTGCTGACGCGCGAAGCCCCACGCGCGCAGCTCCGCCGGCGTGCCCGGCGCGCCCGGCTCGGCCACGGCGAACGCGCGCTCGTCGAGATCCCCCTGCGCGCCGACGCCGAAGGCCGCGGCGAAGAGGCCAGACGCGATCGAGAGCGCGAGCACGCGCGCGGCCATGGGCCGGACCTCGCGCGCGGGGGCGCCCGATTCGGCGTGCGCGACCCTGTCCGCGACGGTGTCCGCGACCGGCTCCGTGACCGGGTCAGTATCCGTGTCGGCGACCGTGTCGGCGACCGTGTCGGCGACCGTGTCCACGACCGTGTCCACGACCGTGTCCGCGACCGGGTCCGCGCGCCGCGCGCGGGGCGTGGGCGGCGGCGCGCTCATCGTCGGAGGCTCGCCCTCGCGAGGCGTTCGAGCTGAGGCGCGACCAGCTCGCGGACGACCTCCTTGGCGTCCTCGACGCCCGGCGCGAGCTCGAGGCGGTGGGGGAAGATCCGCGGCGCGAGCGCCTCGACGTCTTCGGGCGCGACGTAGTCGCGACCGTGCAAGAGCGCGCGCGCCTGGAGCGCGGGCATCGCGAGCACCAGCGAGCGCGTCGACGCGCCCTGGAGCACGCGAGGGTCGGCGCGCAGCGCGCGCGCGCCGTCGACGAGCGCCTCCTTCACGAGCGGCGCGAGGAAGACCTGCTCGCGCACCGCGCGCCGCGCGCCCAGGATGGCGTCGCGCGTCACGCCGGGGAGCGCTTCGGCGCGAGCGAGCGAGGGCGTCGGGTAATGCGCGAGCAGCTCGAGCTCGGCGTCGCGCGCGATGTGCGTCATCTCGATCTTGAAGAGGAAGCGATCGAGCTGCGGGGTCGGCAGCGGGTACGTGCCAGCCAGGTCGAGGGGGTTCTGGGTCGCGATGACGAAGAAGAGCTCGTCCAGGGGGTGCGAGCGATCGTCCACCGTGACCTGCTTCTCGCCCATCGCCTCGAGCATCGCGGCCTGCACCTTCGGCGAGGTGCGGTTGATCTCGTCGGCGAGGAGCACGTGCGCGAAGATCGGCCCGGGGCGGAAGTCGAAGCCGCCGCGCTCGGGGTCGAAGACGTTCGTGCCGGTGATGTCCGAGGGGAGCAGGTCGGGGGTGAACTGCACGCGGCGGAAGGGCGCGATGCTCACGTCGCCGAGGCGCAGGGGCGCGCCCTCCATGGCGCCGCCGAGCGCGCGGGCGAGCGTCGTCTTGCCCGAGCCGGGGTAGTCCTCGAGCAAGACGTGGCCGTCGGCGATGAGCGCGACGAGGACGAGCTCGATGACCTCGTCGCGGCCGAGGACCGCAGCGCGGAGCCGCTGGCGCAGGCGCGTGACGGTCTCGTGCGCGGCGTCCAGCGCGGCGTGCGCGGAGGGCGTCGAGGCGGCGGGGGTGGAGGTGAGCTCGGTCATCGGGGCTCCAGAGGATTCGTCGGGGGGCGTCGGGGTCGAGGGGGATCGTGGCGGATCGTGGCGGATCGTGGGGATGGGCTCAGCGGGCGGCGAGCCAAGTCCAGGGCGCGAGGCGCCCGAGGGCGCGTCGCCAGAGCGGAAAAGCGCGCCGTAGCTCGGCGGCGAGCGCTCGGCGCAGCCCCTCGAGCTCGGGGGCCGCCTCGAGCGCGCGGCGACTGCCGAAGGCGGCGCCGACGTGGACACGCGTCAGCGCGACGAAGGAGGGCGCGACGTCGGCCACGCGCGCCGCGAAGGCCTCGCGGCTCTCTCCGGGCCGCCGGCGGATGGCGAGCTCGGCCAAGAGGTCGAGCGCGGCGCGGTAGCTGAGGCGCGGGTGCGCGTCGACCGGCGCGAAGCGCGGCGCGACCCGCCGCCAGACCTTCGCGCCCACGAGGAAGACCGCGAGCGCGGCGAACGCGAAGAGCAGCGCGAGCCCCGTCCATCGCAGCACGTCACGCAGCGTCGTGACGAGCTCGGCCACCGGCGCGTCGGGGTCGGGCGGGAGCGCCTCGAGGCCCCGGGCGAGCTCGCCGAGCAGGCGCTGCAGATCGGGATCGGGCGGCGGCGGTGGCGGCGTCAGCACGTTCTGGGGAGAGACGTCGGCGACGACCCAGCCGAAGCCGTCGAGGTAGACCTCCGGCCACGCGTGGGACGCCCCGCCGGTGACGAGGAGCGCCGAGCCGCCCTGGCGCGTGCTCTCGTCGATCGCGTAGCCCGTCGCGACGCGCGCGGGCAAATCCGCGGCGCGCATCAGGTAGGCGGCCGCGTGCGCGAAGTGCACGCAATAGCCGGTGACGTCGCCGAAGAGGAAGCTCGCGGTCGGATCCTCGCTGCCCGCGTGCCGGCTGCGGAGCGAGTAGGTGCCTCGCTCCCCGAGCCAGCCGGTGATGGCGGCGATGCGCGCCGCGGGCTCGTCGCGCAGCTCCGGCGGGAGCTTCTCGTCCAGGATCTGGGTGGCGAGCTCGGCGTAGCGCGGGTCGTCCGGCGCCGCCGTGTACGTAGCGAGCTCGACCTCGGTCCAGCGCGGATCCCCCGCGGGCGCCCCGAGCATCGAGAGGAAGTCGGCCGTGAGCACCGCGCTGGTCACGCGGTAGACGCGCCGGAAGCGGCGAGGATCGGGGTTGCGCGCCGGCGTGAAGCGGACGGGCGCCTCGAGCCCGAAGGGCCGCGTGTGATCGGCGAGGAGCGCGACGGTGGTGTCGATGGCGGCGCGGTGGGCGCCCATCGGCGGCGGATCGGCCACGTCGTACGCGGTCGTCGGGAAGTCGCGCGCGAGGTCGCCGTCGATGCCGAGCTGGCTCGCGGCGACGAGCCGGCGGCCGTTGTATTGGCTGAACGCCGCCTGGCGCAGGTAGTAGACGCCGAAGGGCGGCGAGTAGTCGCCGTGGAAGATCACGATGCCCACCGGCACGGTGCTCTCGGGCGACTCGAGCTCGTCGCGGAACTCGAGCTCGTCGTCGTTGCGGGAGTCCTGCCCGCTCCCCCCGCCGCCCTCGCCGTCACGGGGCTCGCCCTGCCCGTCCTCTGGACGCAGCCCGAGTCCGTCCGCGCCCGCGCGCGGCTGCGGCATCTCGATCGTGTCGCTGACCCCGAGGAAGAGGAGGAGCAAGACCGCGACGACCGCGACGTGCAGGATCGATCGCCAGAAGCTCCGCTCGCCGAGGAGGAGCAGGACCGTGACGGCGATCGCCGCGCCGCCGAGGGCGAAGAAGATGTGGGTCGGATCACCCCCCGCGGCGAGGATCGGGTCCGCGATCTCGAAGGGTCGGTTGATCGCGCCCTGCCGGTGCGCCACCACGAGCTGCGCGAAGGCCACGCCGACGAGCACGACCTCGACGGCCTGTAGCCCCCGCCGACGGGTCGCGAGGCTGCGGAGCGTCAGGCTGAGCGCGAAGGCGGCGACCAAGAAGAAGAGCCCGTCCCCCCAGCGGAGGGCCGCGCTCGGGCCGAGCGCGCCGACGAAGAGGCTCGTGTCGACGAGCATCCAGCGCAGCCCGAGGGCGACCGCGATGCCCAAGGCGCCGAGCCCGAAGAGCGCCCCGCTCCGCA